>CAYZBB010000018.1:0-36259 GCA_964476495.1 uncultured Actinomycetes bacterium
CCCCCCCCCCCCCCCCCCCCCCCCCCCCCCCCCCCCCCCCCCCCCCCCCCCAGGCTGCGGCGCAGAGCGGCGAGTGGTGGCGGGTCAGGCGGCGGGTTCGCGGAGCCGGCCCAGCACCGCAGGCAGCTCACCGACATGCAGGACGGTCAGTCGCTGGGTGGTCCGGGTGAGTGCGACGTACAGGTCGGACATGCCCCGCCCGGACTCGGCGATGATGCCGGCCGGGTCGGCGACGATGACGCTGTCGAATTCGAGCCCCTTGGCCTGCATGACCGTCAGCACCACCACGTGCCGCTGCAGATCGGTTGCCGTGTCGACCATCTCGAACAACGACGGCTGGTCGGCCGGGGCTTCCGCGGCGAGTTCGGGGCCGCCGGACCGGGCCCGCTCCACCGCACCGGCGACCGACGCTAACCGGGAACGAGGGACGATCACCGCGACCGTGCCGGGCACGTCGTCCTCGTCCCGCACGACGTCGACGACCTGGGCGGGCAGGTCGGCCGAGGCCACCGCCCGATGAGCGGGCCGGACGCCCGAGTCCCGCACCGATCGTGGCGCCCGGAGAGCGGGATCGATCGCCGACAGCACGGGCTCGGCGACGGTCATGATCTCCGTCGGTGTCCGGTAGTTGACCGTCAGCTCCTCCACCCGGAACCGCCCGCGGACGTACGGCCGCAGCATCCGCGACCAGGACATCGCACCTGCCGGGTCCGAGGTCTGGGCGAGGTCGCCGACCAGCGTCATCGACCGCATCGGGCAGCGTCGCATCACCATCCGCCAGGCCATCGCCGACAGCTCCTGCGCCTCGTCCACGATGACGTGCCCGTAGGTCCATTCCCGGTCCGCCGCCGCACGTTCGGCCGTGGACGTCCAGTCGACCGCCTCATCGTGCAGGCCGGCCAGGGTCGATGCGTTGACCATGCTGACCAGGCCGGAGATGCCCACATCCTCGATGTCCACGTCCTCGTTGGCGCCGAGCAGGTCCAGCACCTCCGCCGCGTAGCCGCCGTCCTCGCCGCCGCGCGCCGCTGCCACCGTCGCGGCGTCCAGGGTGCCGAGCAGCTCGGCCGCCTCGTCCAGCAGCGGCACGTCCGCTGCCGTCCAGCGGGCGGGTGCCTCGGGCCGGGCGAGCAGTTCCCGGTCCTGCGGACGCAGGCTCTCCCCGGCGAACTCGATCCGGTTCGGGGAGCCGAGCAGGTCGGCCAGCAGACGCTGCGGGGTCAGCGCCGGCCAGATGTCGCGAAGCGCGGCCCGTAGGCCTTGGTGCTCCACCAGATCCTGCCGGATCGCCGCGAGATCGTCCGCGGTGGCGAGGCTCTCGCCGTCCGGCCCGCGGCCCAGCCGATCCGCGACCTGCCGAACCAGCCCGTCGATCACTCGCCGGACGAACACCGGGCGAGCCCGGTTGTGCGGGCGGCGTGACGCCCAGGCCCGGTCCCGGGCGGCGGACAGCAGCGTGCGGTCCAGCACCAGGCGCCCGCCGGGCGCACCGTCGAAGGCGACCTCGATCGGTGTGCGGGGCAACGACTGGCGGTGCAGCACCGCGTTGGCGATGACGGTGGTCATGGCGGTCCTGCCCTTCACCCGGGCCACGGCCGGGTCCTCGGCGGCCCGTGCGGACACGCCGGGGAACAGGTCGGCGACGGTGGACAGCACTACGGCGTTCTCGCCGAGCGAGGGCAGCACCTGCCCGATGTAGGTGAGGAAGGTCGGGTTGGGCCCGATGATCAGCACACCTCGTTGCTGGAGCTGCTCACGGTGGTTGTAGAGCAGGTATGCCGCCCGATGCAGCGCAACCGCGGTCTTGCCGGTGCCCGGCCCGCCCTGCACCACCAGCACCCCGGCCAGCTCGGACCGGATGATCCGGTCCTGCTCGGCCTGGATGGTGGCGACGATGTCCGACATCCGACCGGTCCGCGGCGCGCGGAGGGCGGCCAGCAGTGCCGCCTCCCCCGCCGGCCCGCCGCCCGTCGACTGCGCGGAGGCGAGCGCCTGCGGGTCGGCCAGATCCAGGTACTCGTCGTTGACCGACTCAACCTGCCGGCGCCTGGTGACGATGTACCGCCGGCGCCGCAGGCCCAGTGGGTTCGCGGCGGTCGCCACGTAGAACGGGCGGGCCGAGGGTGCCCGCCAGTCCATCAACAACTGCCGGTGGTCGCCGCCGTCGTCGAAGATGCCCATCCGGCCGATGTGCATCGATTCGCCGTCGGCGCGGTCGATCCGGCCGAAGCACAGCCGGTCCTCGGCCGCGTTCAACGCCACCACCGCGGCGGCATGATTGGCGTACGCGACGTCCCGCTCGACCCGGCCACCGGGGGTGTTGTCACTGCGGCTGATGTACCGGTCCCGCAGCTCGATCCGCTCGGTTCGCAGGTCGTCCAGCCGCCGGTACAGCACCTCGATGACTGCCTGCTCCTCGGCGACCGAATGGTCGAGGGAGGTGCTGCCGGAGTCTGACACGCGGGGCCTTCCGTTCACCGGTGCTTGCGCGGCGGCAAGCCGGACAGGACAGCTTACTCCCCGGTGCGGTCGGGCTGCCCGGCCCTGCGGGACGCGGATCACACCGTCAGCAACAGCCGTCCGTCCGTCCCGCCGGCCTCCATCAGGCGATGTGCCCGCGCTGCCTCGGCCAGCGGCAGCCGTTGCGTGATCCGCGTGGTGAGCGTGCCGGCGGTCAGCATCGAGTTGATCAGCTCGGCGGCGTCCGCAAATTCCGCGGCCGATGCGCGGCTGATCACGAACCCGTCGACAGCGATGTCCCGCGTGTATAGCGGCGCCAGGTTCACGGTGATCGGCGCGCGCGCCGCGGTGACCAGCATGCGGCCGCCCGGTTTGAGTACGCCGGCCGCCACTTCGGTGTCGTTCGTCCCGGAGGTGTCCCAGTAGACGTCGACGCCCCCCGGCGCGGCCGCCGCGATCCGGGCCGTCAGGTCGGTCGCGCGGTAGTCGACCACCGCGTCCGCTCCCGCGGCCAGACACCGCTTCGCGTGCGCGTCGCGGGCCGAGGCCACCACCCGGGCACCGGCGACCCGGGCCATCTGGATCGCCGCTATCCCGACGTTGCCGGCGCCGCCACCGACGAACACGGTCCGGCCGGGTCGGATGCGGGCCCGCAGGAACCAGCCGAGGTAGGCGGTGACTGCCGGATGGGCAACGGCGACCGCGAGCTCCGGGTCGACCCCGTCCGGGAGCCGGTACAGCCGGTCACGGGCGACCACCGCGAGGTCGGTGGACGCGCCCTGCCGGCCCGCGTGGCCCAGACTGTTGCACCACACCGTGTCACCCGGTGCGAGATCCCGAACCGCCGAGCCGATCTCGGCGACCGCGCCGACCAGGTCGCGGCCGATGATGTAAGGCAGCGGGATCGGGGTGTCGTAGCGCCCGCCTCGGACATAGGTGTCGACGGGGTTCACCGACACGGCGGTCACCGCGACCAGGACGTCGTCCGGTCCCAACTCCGGCACGGGCAGCGGGCCGACCTTGATCGAATCGGCCGGTCCTCGCCGGTCGACATACGCAGCGAGGCGGGTGGCAGGCATGGCCGCGATCCAAGCAGTTGCGTGGTCGGCCCGCACATCCAGAACCGGCCGTCCATGGTGGAACGGTCGCGGCGGACCCGCTCGCGCCTAGACTTTCGGCGGATTCGGTGAAGGAGCGACGGAATGCGATTCGGACTGGTCGGGACGGGTCCCTGGGCGGCCATGGCGCACGGGCCGGGTCTGCTGGCCTGCCCGGACGCGGAACTGGTCGGAGTGTGGGGCCGCGACGGGGCGAAGGCGGAGGCGCTCGCCGGGCGGCTGGGCGCGCAGCCGTATGCCGATGCCGACGCGCTCTTCGCGGACGTGGACGCGGTGGCATTCGCGGTGCCGCCGGTCGTACAGGCACCGATGGCCACGATTGCAGCCCGAGCCGGAAAGCATCTGCTGCTCGACAAGCCGATCGCGCTGGACGTCGAGGCCGCCGACGCGCTCGAAGCCGCGGTCGAGCAGAGCGGCGTCGCGTCGGTGGTGTTCTTCACGGACCGATTCGTCGACACCTCCAGGGCCTGGTTCGAGCAGGTTCAGGAGACTGCCGGCTGGCGTGGCGCCTGGTACCGCTGGCTGAGCACCCTGCAGGCGTCCGACAATCCGTTCGGCGGGTCGGCCTGGCGCCGGGAGCGCGGGGCGCTGTGGGACACGGGCCCGCACGCCCTCTCCACCCTGATCGGGACGCTCGGTCCGATCGCGTCGTTGACTGCGATTGCCGGCGACGGCGACCTGGTCACCCTGGTGGTGCGGCACGAGTCCGGGCCGACGAGCACCGCGGTCCTGAGCCAGTTCGCTCCACCCGCGGCGGCCTCCTTCGACTGCACCCTCTGGGGCGAGGCCGGGCTGCTACCCATGCCGGCCCGCCCGGACGGCCGCATCGTGCAGATCTATGCGACCGCCGCCGGCCAACTCGTCGCGGCGGCCACCACCGGAGCGCCACCCCGAGCCGATGTGCGGCTGGGCGCCACCATCACCCGCCTGCTCGCCGACGCCCAGCGGCAGATCGACGCCCAGCTGCCTGCCTGACCGCGTCCGGGCGTACCCGGACGGTCGTGCGCCGAGGTTACCGTGGCCGCATGGTGCCCACCTCGCGCGAGCTGTCCGGTGAATCCGACACCTATGACGTGGTGGTGATCGGTGGCGGTCCGCCCGGCGAGATCGTCGCGCAGTATGCGATCCAGGGCAGCGACCGCACGGCGGTGATCATCGAGAGCGAACTGCTCGGTGGCGAATGCTCGTACTGGGCGTGCATGCCCAGCAAGGCGTTGCTGCGCCCGGTCGAGCTGCTCGATGCGGCGCGGCACATGCCCGGGGTTGCCTCGTTGGTCGCCGACCGCACGATCGACGTGCAGGCCGTTCTCGATCGTCGAGACGGCTTTACCAGCAACCACTCCGACCGGTGGCAGGTGCAATGGGCCAACGACACCGGGATCGGGGTGATCCGCGGTCACGGCCGGCTCGCCGGCCGGCAGCGGGTGGAGGTGACTGCCGCCGACGGGAGCACCCGTACGGTGACGGCCAGGCACGCGGTGGTGCTGGCCACGGGAACCACGGCCGCGGTTCCCGACCTGCCGGGGTTGCGCAGCGCTCGACCCTGGACGTCGCGGGACGTCACGAATCTGCACGAGGTGCCGCGGCGGGTGGCCGTGATCGGCGGTGGCGTCGTCGCCTGCGAATCGGCGTGCTGGCTGCGCGGACTGGGTGTCGAGGAGCTGACGATCATCGTGCGGGGTGCCGGCCTGCTGGAACGCAACGAGCCGTTCGCCGGTGAGCTGGTGGCCAGGGCGTTCCGGGACAACGGCGCCCGGGTGCTGCTGAACACCGGCGTGGACGAGGTGCGACGGGTCGGCCCGGCCGACACCGGCGAGGGTCGAATCCACGGCGGTACGGTCACCGTGCGCCTGGGCGAGGAAACGCTCGAGGTGGACGGGCTGGTGGTGGCCGCCGGGCGCACTCCGGCCGGCGCCGACATCGGGCTGGACACGGTGGGCCTTGACATCGGGCGATCGCGGGGATTCGTCACCACCGACGAACACCTCGCCGTACGCGGCCTGCCGGGCGACTGGCTGTACGCGGTGGGCGACATCACCGGGCGCGCGTTGCTCACCCACATGGGCAAGTACCAGGCACGCATCTGCGGGGCGGTCATCGCGGCCCGGGCGGAGGGCCGGCCGGCGACCGGCTCGTATCTCACCGACGTCGCCGACGAGGGAAAGGTTCCCCAGGTCACGTTCACCGACCCGCAGGTGGCCTCGGTGGGGCTGTCGGAGCGGCAGGCGCGAGCGGCGGGCATCGACGTGGAGACGATCGAGCACGACATGGCCGGCTTCGCCGGGACGTCGCTGCTGCGTGACGGGTACGTGGGTCGGGCCAAGCTGGTGATCGACCGCGCCAGGGACACCCTGGTGGGCGCGACCTTCGTCGGCGCCGATGTCGCCGAACTGGTGCACGCTGCCACGGTCGCGGTGGTCGGCGAGGTGACCCTCGACCGGCTCTGGCACGTCGTGCCGTCCTATCCGACGATGAGCGAGATCTGGCTCAAGCTGCTCGAGGCCCGGCAGCGCTGACGGTTCCGAGCTGACGGTTCCGATCGGGCGACCGCGTGGGATAGTGGGCAGATCCCCGTCGGTCCCCAGCGAGACGAGAGCCATGACCGGGTTCATCGCGAAGTGGCTGAAGATGCCGACCCTGGGTGAACGGTTGCGCGCCCAGGGGGTCCGCAGCGACCTGGTCGGTGCGGCCGAGCGGACCGCCTTCGGCCGGCAGACCGACCGCGACCTGCCCAGGCTGGCGAAGCTGTTGACCGACCAGGAGGTGGTCATCCAGCTGGTCGAGGGCCGGTGGAACAAGAAGATGGGCCTGTTCACGCTGACCTCGCGTCGCCTGTTGTTCGTCCCGTCCGGCGACGCCCCCTACGGCGCGGACGTTCCGCTTGACCAGATCGCCTCGATCGAACACGGAAAGTCGCGTGGCATGGGTACGGTCGACGTCACCACCGGCTCGGGCGGGCTGCACATCGACCAGATCCTCGGCACGCAGGCCGAGACCTTTGCCGCGAACACCCGGGACGCGATGCACCCGGCCGGAGACGGCCCCGCCGCCTACCGCGATCCGTTGGAGGAGCTCGCCGAACTTCGTGCCCTGCACGCGGCCGGCGCGATCGACGATGAGGAGTTCACCAGGCGCAAGCTGCGGCTGATGGACCAGATCTGACGGTCAGGCGGCCAGCGCGTACCCGGCCTCGTCGATCGCATCGCGCACGGCCTCCGCGAGCAACGGCGCGTCGCTGACGACGGTCACCACGGACACGTCCCCCGGGCGCAGCTCGATGTCCACGGAGCGGACCCCGTCGAGCCGGCCGACCTCCTCGGTGACGGCGACAACGCACTGGTCGCATGTCATTCCGGTGACGCGGTACTTCGCGGTGATGCCGCCCATCGCACCCTCTCCCTGGGTTTCAACGGAGCGATGCGCCCATGATTCGCTCGCAAGCTGTCTCATTCGGTCCTCCCGACCAACCCGACCTCATTGCCGTCATCGTCGACAACCGGCTTCGGGTCCCCGGCATTCCGCACCGGCACCGGCCGTGGCCGGCCGTCGTGTCCGACTCACCGCGTAGCGTGGGCGCGGACATCGCGCCAGGCACGCACGAGGAGTTCGACACATGACCGCAGCGCCACAGACCGCACCCTCGGCCGAGGTGACCGTTCCGCGCCCGCAGGACGACCTCTTCCGGCACGTGAACGGCCGGTGGCTGGCAAGCGCGGAGATCCCCGCCGACCGGTCTGCCGACGGTGCGTTCTACCGGCTCCGCGACGACGCGGAGGCGGACAGCCGGGCGATCATCGAGGACGCCGCCGAGCAGGCATCGACCGGGACTGAGCCGGACGGAACCGTCCGGCTCATCGGCGACCTGTACCGGAGCTTCATGGACGTCGGAACGGTCGAGCGGCTGGGGTTGGCTCCGCTCACGGAGCGGCTGGCCGTGGTGGAGTCGGCGGACACGCCGGTCGAGTTCATGCGGATCCTGGGCCGGCTGCGTCGCGCAGGCATCGGCGGCGCGTTCGGCATCGATGTCGACACCGATCCCGCCGACCCGGATCGCTACGTGCTGAACCTGTATCAGGGCGGGCTCGGCCTCCCGGACGAGTCGTACTACTCCGATGCCGCGCACGCCGACACGCTGGTCGCCTACAGCGGCCACCTGCCCGGCATTCTCGGGCTGGCCGGTGTGCCGGACGCGACCGCACGCGGTGAGGCGATCGTCGAGCTGGAGACGGCACTGGCGGCCGGACATTGGGACCGGGTGAGGTCGCGGGACAGCACCCAGACGTTCAATCCCAAGGACCGGGCCGGCCTGGACGAGCTGCTGCCCGGCCCGCTGTGGAACGCCTGGCTGGACGGACTGGGCGCCGAACCCACGGTGCTCGACCGGGTCATCGTCCGGCAGCCGGACTACTTCACCACCCTCGCGGGGCTGCTCACGCCGGATCGCATGCCGGCCTGGCGGGCGTGGTTGACCTGGCAGATCGTACGGTCGCTCGCCCCGTACGGGCCGGCCGAACTGGTCGAGAAGAACTTCGACTTCTACGGCCGGACCCTGTCCGGCACCCCGGAGCTGCGGGATCGCTGGAAGCGCGGGGTGTCGTTCGTCGAGATGGCCGCGAACGAGGCCGTCGGCCGGCTGTACGTCGAGCGGCATTTCCCGCCGGAATCCAAGCAGCGGATGGACGAGCTGGTGAACAACCTGCTCGCGGCGTACCGCCGGGAGATCCGGCAGCTGCCGTGGATGGGGGAGCAGACGAGGGCCCGCGCCCTGGACAAGCTGGACGCGTTCACGCCGAAGATCGGCTACCCGGCTCGCTGGCGCGATTACTCCGCGCTGACCGCCACGGCGGACGACCTGGTCGGCAACGCCGCCCGGGCCGCTGCGTTCGAGCTCGACCGGGAACTGGGCAAGCTGGGCGGTCCGGTCGACCGGGACGAATGGTTCATGTCGCCGCAGACGGTGAACGCCTACTACAACCCCGGCATGAACGAGATCGTGTTCCCTGCGGCGATCCTGCAGCCACCCTTCTTCGACCCGGCCGCCGACGATGCTGTCAACTACGGCGCCATCGGCGCGGTGATCGGCCACGAGATCGGCCATGGTTTCGACGACCAGGGCTCCAAGTACGACGGGCGCGGCGCGCTGGCCGACTGGTGGACCCCGCAGGACCGAGCCGCGTTCGAGGCGTTGACCGGCCGGCTGATCGATCAGTACTCGGCGCTTGAACCAAGGAACGCTCCGGGCCACCGGGTGAACGGCGCGCTGACCATCGGGGAGAACATCGGCGACGTCGGCGGTCTGGGCATCGCCTACCAGGCCTGGCGCATCTCGTTGAATGGGCAGGAGCCGCCGGTGATCGACGGGCTCACCGGACCCCAGAGGTTCTTCCTGTCCTGGGCGACCGCATGGCGGCTCAAGATGCGAGAGGCCGAGCAGATCCGGATGCTGGCCATCGACCCGCACTCCCCGGCCGAGTTCCGCTGCAACCAGGTGGTCCGGAACATCGACGAGTTCCACGAGGCTTTCGGGCTCGAGCCGACGGACGCGTTGTGGCTGGACCCCGCGGATCGGGTCAGGATCTGGTAGGCCGACATCAGCCGAGCCGTCGGGGCCACTCGGACCCCGTCCGCTGGCTCAGCCTCGGTCGATCGTGCACGGATTGCCACGACGTCCCGACTATCCGATCCGGAGCGACCGCCGGGCCGGCGATCCGGACCGTATTGCGGCCCTCGAGCTTGGCCCGGTACAGGGCCTGGTCGGCCCGGGCGAGCACCACGGCCAGTTCCATCGGCGTGTTCCCGGCCTCGACGACCGCCACACCGACGCTCACCGTGACCGGTTCGGGCAACGTCGCCGATTCCGAACCGACGGCGAGCCGGAGTTGCTGGGCGACCTGCTCCGCCTCGGCGGCCACGGTGTCCGGAAGGAGCACACAGAACTCCTCGCCGCCGAAACGGGCGATGAGGTCCTTCGGCCGGACGCTCGAGCTGATGATCTGGGCGACGTGCTCGAGAGCGCTGTCGCCGCCGAGATGCCCGTAGCGCTGGTTGTAGAACCGGAAGTTGTCGATGTCGGCGAAGATCACCGCCCAGGACCGCCTGGCCGCGCTCATCCGTCGGATCTCCTCGACCGCCAGCCGCTGCCAGGCGTTGAACACCAGTAGACCCGTCTTCGGGTCGCGGGCGGCCTGTTCCTGCAGCGGCCGGTGCAGCACCGACTGCTGCACGAACCCGTAGACCGGGATCAGCATGAGCACGAACCAGGGCGAGTTGGCCCCGAGCAGCCCAGTCAACGCACCGATGGTGATCACACCGGCCTCGGTCACGTAGAAGAGCGGGTCGGCAAGTGTCCGGCGCAACCAGACCTCGTCCTGCGCGGTGTTCAGCACGGCGGCGACCCCCAACATGGCGGATTCGACCGCAAGGAAGGTCGCGATGGCGCCGGCCGTGATCAACAGGCCCGAAAGGCCGGACTCCAGGGTCGGCGGAGCGCCGCCGGCGCCGGCCGCGACGACTACGCCGCTGACGGCGCCCGCGCACACCAGGAAGCTTGCCGAGGCGACCCACTTCCAGAGGGTGACCCGGATGCCGCGCCATCGTGCATGGGCGTAGATCAGCGCGACGATCGGCACCAGGTAGAAGGACGGCAGCAGCACAGTGGCGGCCATCGGCCACGCGGACAGCGCCTTGTGTGGGCGTTGTTGCGCGACGGTGCCGCCCTCGAAGAGCCGACCCAGTTCGACATTGACGATGCTGCCGACGACCAGTGCGATCGCGATGACCAGATCGGCCGGCCGCAGGATCGGCGCCGGCCAGCTCGACAGGCCGAGCGAGAGCCCGACGGCCGCCAGCGCGGCGGCCACCACCCAGATCCGAGCTTGCAGGGGAGCGGTGGCGAACTCGCGCAGAGCCGTCACGTCCGCCCCACCACCAGTCTCTCGTCACCCCGTGTCGTGCCTCGGGAGCAACCGGGACACCGCTCCCATTGTCCCACTCGGCGTGACGGATCACGCACTGTCAGTCATATGGGTGGAATCGGCACAGACGGTCACTGATCTGGCGGGACGACTCAGTCGTCCGGGATGTCCCACCAGCCATCCGCGGTAACAACGCTCTGCGGATCGACTCGTTCGCCGGGTCGTGGGGTCGCGATCCGCAGGTCCGGCCCGGCGTCCCGCAGTCGACGCATCGGCTCGGCCCACGGGTGCAGGGCGAGGTCGAACGTCCCCCAGTGGATCGGGAGCATCAACTCACCCCGAAGGTCGCGGTGGGCGGCCGCGGCCTCCTCGGGGGTCAGATGCATGTCGGGCCATTGGTCGGCGTAGGCGCCGATCGGCAGCACGGTCACATCGAACGGCCCCCAACGCTCGGCGATCTCGGTGAACGCGGTGGTATGGCCGGTGTCGCCGCCGAAGAACACCCGGTGGCGGGGGCCGACGAGCGTCCACGAACTCCACAGCGTGGTGTTGCGGCGCAGCCCGCGGCCGGAGAAGTGTCGGGACGGGGTGCAGATGAGCTCGATGCCGTCGATCGTCCGCCGGCCGGCCCAGTCCAGCTCGATGATCCGGGATTCCGGTACACCCCAGCGGCGTAGGTGGGCGCCGACGCCGAGCGGTACCAGAAACGGCGCTGCCTGGGTGCGAAGCAGCGCGCGGACGGTGGGCAGGTCGAGGTGGTCGTAGTGATCGTGGGAGATCAGCACCGCTGTCAGTGCCGGGAGCTGATCGACGGTGATCGGCACGGGGTGCAGCCGGGCGGGGCCGACGGTGGGTGAGGGAGAGACCCGGTCCGACCAGACCGGGTCGGTCAGGACGTACCTGCCGTCGATCTCGATGAGCGTGGACGCGTGGCCGAACCAGGTGACGGCGAGTTCCGCCGCATCGGCCAGCGGCGGGGCGATGACCAGCGGCACCGCCCGCGGAGGCCGGCCGCGGCCACGATGCCGGATCAGGTCGGGCACCAGCTGCAGGCCCTGCCGCAGGGTGAGCATGCGCGACGGGTCGCGGTTGACGAAGCGACCGTCCTGGTACTGGGTCGACCCTGCGGCAACCCGCGCGATCTCGGTCGTGCCCGCTCCGATGGCATCGGGCAGGCCGCGAGCGGCCCGGCCGACCGTCCTGGTGAGCGCCGTCATGCTGATGGCTCCCAGGGCGGCGGCCGCCAGGGCCACCAGCGATGTTGCCGGACGTGTTGGTCGACGCCGTTGATGTGTCACCGGTCCAGTGTGCGGCCGCGTCCACCGGCCGTCGCGCGAGCCCCCGCGCGGCTACTTGAACGCGTTGACCGGACCCGCGTCCATCGCGAGGATCAGGTCCTCGCCGATGACCGGGCGGTTCTCGCTGCCGGGCGCGGAATACAGCTCGAGGAACTGGATCCGGACACCGTCAGGGTCGTTGATGATGATCCCGGGCACACAGGTGTACACCGCGTCGTCGTCCGAGGCGCCACTCGCGTCGATCGTCACGGTGTCCCCGCCGCCGTTGTCGATCGCCATCGACACCTGGTACCGCCGGAACGAGCCGTCGCCGTTGGACTGGGCCGAGTAGACCACCGGTGCGACCGCGCTGATCTGCGGAGTCAGCATGATCTCGATGGTCTCCAGGCCGACCTGAGGTGCGTCGGGGGCGGGTTTGCGCCGCCAGCCGCGTCGCTGGACCTGCATGCGGCCGACGTCACCACTGTGCCGCACCGCGCCATCGGTGGTGGCGAGGCGGAAGCCGTCCTTGTCATCCTGAGTACCGAAGGTGGACACCGTCTCGGTGCGCCCGTCGCGGTATCGGACGAGGGCCAGGATGTCGTAGTCGGTGGCCCGCGGCCAGGTGCAGGTGGCCACGATCCGGGGCGTCTTGGTGATCGTGACCTGCTCGCCCTTGCGCAGGCTGATCATCCCGGTGCGCTTGCCCAGGTCGATCGCGTCGATCCCGGGCTTGCGCAGGTCGATGGTCGAAAGTGGTCGATCGATCGTCGCCGGAGCGACCGGGACCGCGCCGAGCGGTGACGGCTGCCCGGGACCCTCGTCGTCCACCTCGACGCCGTGTGCCCGGACCAGGGCGGCGAAGCCCTCGGACCAGCCGGCGGACACGTTGCGCAGCTTCCACTGGCCGGCCCTCCGGTACAGCTCGACCAGGACGACCGCCCGTTCGGTGCTCAGGCCGGTCACCCGGACCGGCATCCCGGCGGGTTCGACGGTGACCGTGATCGGGCTCGTCGACAGCGGCTCGGGATCTCCGTCGTCCTGCACGGCCGCAACGACCACCCTGTCCACGTCCGCGGGGAGCGCGGCGAGATCGATGTCGGTGCGGTGACCGTCGATCGACACACCGGGGACCGTCGGGTTGTTGAAGAAGACGAAGTCGGCGTCCTCGCGGACGGTGCCGCTCGGGCCGACCAGGAACGCCAGGATGCTCGCCTGTGCGGGGAGCCCGGCGACCCGGACGCCGGCCGTCGGATGTGTCCATGCGGTGTTGCCACCCTTGGTCAGGGGTGTCGTCATCCGGTCAGCTCCCGATCGTCGGCAGGTGGTGGGCCAGGGTCCCGGACGGTTCCAGGCTCAGTCACGGCGAATGGTAGTGATCACCGCCGGGACGCTGCCGCGGCAGGTGATCCGGCGCACCGGCAACCCGACGAGCCACAGGATGTCGCCGCCGCGGCACGTGTGCGTGACCCCACTCGTCGCCTCCAGCTCCACTTCGCCGGCCTCGATCACCACCAGGCAGTCCCGCCACTCGTCGGCGACGTACGGCCGGCCGTCGCCGGGCTCGATTCGCACCGTGCTCCGCCGGAAGCCGGGCCGGTCGCCTCGGGGCAGCGTCAGCGAATCGTCGTCGGCCACGGCAGATGGGACCGGAGCCGGCGGTCGGACTCATCGGTGGGCCCAACTGGCGGTGAGCATCTCGTCCACCGGGGCTGTCGGCGGGGGCGACCCGTCGCCGAAGGGCCTGCCGCCGAGCGACTCCCGGCCGTGCGGGGTGTACCAGCCGGTCAGGTCGGGTCCGCCGGGCACGATCCCGGTCGGATTGATCCCGGTGTGCACCCGGTAGTAGTGCTGCTTGATCTGCACGAAGTCCGTGGTGTCCCCGAATCCGGGGGTCTGGAACAGGTCCCGGGCGTACGCCCAGAGCACGGGCATCTCGGTCAGCTTGCGCAGGTTGCACTTGAAGTGGCCGTGATAGACCGCGTCGAAGCGGGCCAGCGTGGTGAACAGCCGGACGTCGGCCTCCGTGATGGTCTCACCCACCAGGTATCGCTGCGCACGCAGCCGTTCCTCGAGCCAGTCGAGGCGATCGAACAGCGCCGTGAACGCGGCGTCGTAGGCTTCCTGCGAACGGGCGAAGCCGCAGCGGTAGACCCCGTTGTTGACGTCGCGGTACACCACCTCGTCGACCCGGTCGATCTCCGCCCGCAGGTCCTGCGGATACAGGTCGGGTGCCCCCGGCCGGTGATAGTCGATCCACTCCGTCGAGAAGTCCAGCGTCATGCTTGGAAAGTCGTTGGTGACGACCGCACCGGTGGGCAGGTCGACGATCGCGGGCACGGTGATGCCGCGGGGGTAGGCCGGGTCGCGGGCGAGGTAGGCCTGCTGTAGCCGCTCGATGCGCAGGACCGGGTCGACCCCGCCCGGGTCGAGGTCGAAGCGCCAGCTCCGCCTGTCGTGTGTGGGGCCGCAGACTCCCAGTGAGATGACGTCTTCCAGGCCGAGCAGGCGTCGGACGATGGTCGTTCTTGTGGCCCACTGGCAGGCTCGCGAGACGACGAGGCGGTCGCGTCCCGGCTCCACGGGGAAGCCGTCGCGGCCGTCCCGGGTGATCCTGGTTGTGATGTAACGGCTGTCGCGGACGAATCCTCCGGCCTCGCCGTTGGTCGAGCCGCGCGCGGCTGTCATCGCCGGTTCACCTCCGTCGCCCTGGCGCGAAGCGTCCATTCTCACCCGTACCCGATTCTGCCCACCGTCGAACCGGCTCCGGCTGGTGGACACTGAACCCGTGGCAAAGCGCACCGTCGGGGTGGAGGAAGAACTCATGCTGGTCGACCCGGTGTACGGGACGCCGGCGTCGGCGGGGGACACCGTGCACGAGGCGGCGGTGCGTCGGCTCGGGGCCGATGCGGATCATCTGGTGGAGCGCGAGTTCAAGACGGAGCAGACCGAGATCGCCTCGACCCCGACCATCGACGTCTCCGCATTGTGTGACGAGTTGCTCGCGGTCCGGCGGACCGTCGCCGGGGCCGCGGGGAGCACCGGCGTGCATGTGGCGGCGATTGCGACGAACCCCTTCAAGGTCAGTTCGACACTGACCGATGACGAGCGGTATGCCCGGATGGCCGAGACGTTCGGCCTCATCGCGGCGCAACAATTGACCTGTGGTCAGCACATTCACGTGGCCATCGAGTCCGCCGAAGAGGGCGTGGCGGTGCTCGACCGGATCCGTGGCTGGCTGCCGTTGCTGGTGGCGCTTTCGGCGAACTCACCCTTCTGGCAGGGGCGGGACTCCGGCTATGCCAGCTACCGATCGATCGCCTGGGGCCAATGGCCGACCGCCGGGCCGACCCAGGCTTTCGGCACCGTCGAGGCCTACCGCCGGGCGATCGCCGACCTGCTGACCACCGGTGCCGCAATGGACGACGGCATGATCTACTTCGACGCCCGGCTGTCGGCGTCGTATCCGACGTTGGAGATTCGGGTGCCCGATGTGTGCACCGATGTACGGGACGCGATCCTGATCGCGGGCCTCGCCCGCGCGCTGGTCGACACCGCGTCCGCCCAGTGGCAGCACGGTCATCCGGTCGACCCGATCCGGATCGAGGTGCTGCGCGGTGCGGCCTGGCGCGCGGCCCGGTTCGGGATGAGCGGCGAACTCCTTGACCATCGGTCCCTGTCCCTGGTGCCGGCCTGGGCGATGGTCGACGCGATGGTCGAGCATGTGCTGCACGCACTGCGCGCGAACGGGGATCTGGACCTGGTGCTGGCGGGCGTGGACCGGCTGCGTGCTCATGGCACGGGCGCGGATCACCAGCGGGCCGAGTTCGCCCGGCGCGGGCGGCTCATGGACGTGGTGCGGCACGCCGCCGGGCGCACCCTGCAGTAGCCCTGTCAGCCGGTCTTGCGGGCGGGGGAGCGACGCCGGGTCGGCTTGGCCTCGTCCTCGGCGTCGTCCGACTTCGCGGCTGTGCTCGAGGTGCGTGTGCTCGAGGTGCGTGTGGAGGTCGAGCGAGCCCGCGACTTCCCCGGCTCCTTCTGCTGATCGTCGGCCTTGCTGCCGGCGCCGGCCTTGTGCCGTTCGACGCTACGCTGCAACGCGGCGAGCAGGTCGACCACCTCGGCGTCCTCGCCCTCCTCGGCCTTGCCGGGCGTCTCGAACGCCTCACCGCCCTCGAGTTTCGCATCGATCAGCTGCCGCAGCTCCTCGCGGTACTCGTCGGTGTAGTCCTCGGGATGGAAGTCGTCGGCGAAGCTGTCCACCAGCATCGAGGCCATCTTCAGCTCTGCCGGCTTGATGCTGACCGATTCGTCCAGCGACGGGAACTCGGCCGCCCGCACCTCGTCCGGCCAGAGCAGGGTCTGGATCACCAGCACGTCATCGCGCACCCGCAGCGCGGCGAGCCGGGTCTTCTGCCTGAGCGCGAAGTTGACGATCGCGATGCGATCGGTCTGCTCGAGCGTCTGCCGCAGCAGCACGTACGCCTTGGTCGAGGTGGAGGCCGGTTCCAGGTAGTAGGTCTTGTCGAACAGCACCGGGTCGACCTGGTCCGCCGGGACGAAGCTGACCACCTCGATCTCCCGGCTCGAGCCGGCCGGGAGCTGGCCGAAGTCCTCGTCGGTGAGCATCACCGTGCGCCCGTCGTCGCTCTCGTAGGCCTTGGCGATGTCGGCGTACGGCACCTCCTCACCGTCCAGATCGCAGACCCGCTTGTACCGGATCCGGCCGCCGTCCTGCGCGTGGACCTGGTGGAACCGGATGTCCTTCTCCTCGGTCGCCGAGTAGAGCTTGACCGGCACGTTCACCAGCCCGAACGCCACGGAGCCTTTCCAGATCGATCGCATGTGCCCATGATGAACCCTTCGACGATGGGCAGCCAGGCGTTGATCGAGCGAGCGGAGGTGAGCGGGGATGATCGGGGACAGCGCGACGGTGGAGGTCGACGGGCACCGGATCGCTCTCACCCACCTGCGAAAGGTGCTCTACCCGGCCAGCGGTACGACCAAGTCGGACGTCATCGCCTACTTCGCCGAGGTCGCGCACGTGATGATCCCGCACCTGGCCGACCGACCGGTCACCCGCAAGCGATGGCCCGACGGTGTCAGCACCGCGCCTTTCTTCCACAAGGACCTGCCCAAGGGCACGCCGGGCTGGGTGCCGCGGCGGACGATCCTGCACTCGGACGGGCCGAAGGCCTACCCGATCGTCGATTCACCGGCGACGCTGGCCTGGCTGGGCCAGATCGCCGCCCTGGAACTTCATGTGCCGCAATGGACGTTCGGTTCGACGACCGATGCTCGGGACGAGATCACCGAGGCCGCCTTCGACGTCGCCCATCCCAATCGGATGGTGTTCGATCTCGACCCGGGCCCGGGGGTGGAGCTGATCGATTGCGCACGGGTGGCGCGGGCGGTGCGGGATCGGATGCCGGGGACGGCACTGGTCCCGGTCACCAGTGGTGCCAAGGGGATTCATCTGTACTCCTGGCTGGACGGGTCGCTCACCTCGGACGAGGCATCGACCCGGGCCCGGGAGATCGCCGAGGCGATCGAGAAGGACCTGCCCGATCTGGTGGTGTCCCGGATGGCGAAGTCGCTGCGGCGCGGAAAGGTGTTCATCGACTGGTCGCAGAACAACGGCTCGAAGACGACCATCGCGCCCTACTCGTTGCGGGGCCGGGAGCATCCCACGGTGGCCGCGCCCCGCACGTGGGACGAACTCGACGATCCGGAACTGCGTCACCTGGAGTACACCGAGGTGCTGCGGCTGCTGGATCGGGCTCCGGATCCCATGGCCGGTCTGGAGAGCGGGGCCAACGACGGTGCGGAAACCCGTGGCGGCCAGCGGGTCTCCCGGAGGCAGGACATCGCGCTGGACACTTACCGGTCCATGCGGTCGGCCGACCGGACGCCAGAACCGGTGCCGGAGCCGGGCCTGCTGCCGCACGGCGACGACGACACGTTCGTCATCCAGGAGCATCACGCCCGCCGCCTGCACTACGACTTCCGGCTCGAGCGCGACGGGGTCCTGGTGTCGTGGGCGGTACCCAAAGGCGTACCAGAATCGTCAGGCCGCAACCATCTTGCCGTGCACACCGAGGACCACCCCATGGACTACGCCGAGTTCGCCGGTGAGATCCCGCACGGCGAGTACGGCGGGGGCACCGTGAGCATCTGGGATCGGGGCACCTACGACACCGAGAAGTGGCGCGACGACGAGGTGATCGTGGTGCTGCACGGGCGCCGGGCCAGGGGCCGGTACGCGCTGATCCGCACCGGCGGCAAGAACTGGCTGATGCACCGGATGAAGGACCAGAGCGCCGAGCCCAAGCGTTACGACGATCCCGGACCGGGCCCGGACCGGGGCGGTCGGCCCGACCCGCCGACCGACCTGCGGCCCATGCTGGCGACCGCCGGGACCGCCAAGGACATCTCGGACGACGGGCGGTGGCGGTTCGAGGGCAAGTGGGACGGCATCCGAGCGATCGCGACGGTCGGGCCGGCGGGGCTGACCCTGCGCAGCCGGCTCGGCAACGACGTCACCGCCACGTATCCCGAACTGGGCGTGCTGGTCGACCTGCTCGCCGGCCACACCGGAGTGCTGGACGGTGAGATCGTCGCGTTGCGTGAGGGCGTGACCAGCTTCCACGAGATGCAGAAGCGCATGAACGTGGCCCGCCCGCGTGATGTCGCCAGGCTCATGCGTGAGGTGCCGGTCCGGTTCTGGCTGTTCGACATCCTCTACCTGGACGGGATCTCCCTGCTGGACAAGAAGTACGACGACCGCCGGCGGATCCTGCAGGCGTTGCCATTGGCCGGTGACGTCTGCGTGGTGCCCGAACAGCTCGCCGGTGATGTCCGAGAAGCGCTGCAGGGCAGCGCGTCCCGCGGGTGGGAGGGCATCGTCGCGAAGCGGGCCGACTCGACCTACCAGCCGGGCCGCCGTTCCCGTTCCTGGACAAAGATCAAGAACTTCCTGGACCTCGAGGTCGTCATCGTGGGCTGGTCACCGGGATCGGGTCGCCGGGAGGGCACGGTCGGCTCGTTGCTGCTCGCCGTCCCGGACGATGACGCCGGTCTTCGCTATGCCGGGAAGGTCGGCACCGGGTTCACCGACGCCATTCTCGATCAGCTGATGCACGCCCTGGCGCCGCTGCGTACGGACCGGTCGGCGGTCGCCGACACGGTGCCCGCCGCCGACGCGGTGGGCGCGGTGTGGGTGCGACCGGAGCTGGTCGGCGAGGTCAAGTACGGGCAGTGGACGCCCGATCGCCGGTTGCGAGCCACCAGTTGGCGGGGTTTGCGGCCGGACAAGGGAGTGGGCGACCTGGTTCCGGATGCGCCTGGGTGACCTCGGTGAGGCCATCCGAGGTGCGTTCCGGGGGCGCGAAGCGGTGATCGGCACCCGCTCGAGGCGAATGAGCCGAAACGCGCGACGGTCGTAGGGTTGGCCGGTGTCAGCACCCCGCCGTCCTCCCGCACGCGGGTTGCTGGTCGCCGGTACCTCGTCGGACGCGGGGAAGTCGCTGGTGACGGCCGGGATCTGCCGGTTCCTGGCCCGGCGGGGGCTGCGGGTGGCGCCGTTCAAGGCGCAGAACATGTCCAACAACTCGATGGTCTGCCCGGACGGCACCGAGATCGGCCGGGCCCAGTACCTCCAGGCTCAGGCGGCGGGGGCCGTCCCCGAATCGGCGATGAACCCCGTGCTGCTCAAACCGGGGTCGGATCGGCGTTCGTTCGTCGTCGTGCGGGGTCGGCCGGCCGGGACGCTGGAGGCGGGGGAGTTCGCGTCGGGTCGCCGGCACCTGGCCGAGGCGGCCTTCGCCGCGTACGTCGAACTCACCCAGCGCTACGACGTGGTCGTCTGCGAGGGGGCCGGATCACCGGCCGAGATCAACCTGCGGTCCGGCGACTACGTGAACATGGGCCTGGCCCAGCGCTTCTCGCTGCCGGTGGTGGTGGTCGGCGATATCGACCGGGGTGGGGTGTTCGCCTCGCTCTACGGCACGATCGCGCTGCTCGACGACGCCGACCGCCGGCTGATCAGGGGCTTGGTCATCAACAAATTCCGTGGTGACCGCGGGTTGTTGCGGCCGGCTCTTGACCGGATTGCGGAACTGACCGGGGTGCCCGTGCTGGGCGTGCTGCCCTGGCTCGACGACGTCTGGCTGGATGGAGAGGACACGCTGCAGGTCGGCCGCTGGGGAGCGGTGCCCGGGGGGGTCGGCCCGACGGTCCGGGTGGCGGCGATCCGGTTCCCACGCCTGTCCAACGTCACCGACCTCGACGCATTGGCCTGCGAACCCGGCGTCGACGTCACGATGACGACCGATCAGGTGACCATCCGGTCGGCCGACCTGGTCGTGTTGCCCGGCTCCCGGTCCACGGTGCCCGACCTGGAATGGCTGCGCGCCACCGGCCTCGCCGAGGCGGTTCTGGCTGCCGTGACACGGGGCGTGCCGGTAGTGGGCATCTGCGGCGGCTTTCAGATGCTGGCCGAATCGATCGTCGACGACGTCGAATCAGGAGCGGGTGAGGTGACCGGGCTGGGGCTGCTGCCCGTCTCGGTTCGATTCGGCGCCGACAAGGTGCTCACTACGCGGTCCGGCGAATGGCAGGGCCACGAGGTGCTGGGCTACGAGATCCACCACGGCATCGCCACTGTTGCGTCACAGGGGGAGGAGTTCCTGGGTGGCACGCGGTCCGGACCGGTCTGGGGCACCATGTGGCATGGTGCCTTCGAGAACGACGGCTTCCGGCGGGCATGGCTGGCATCCACCACGGAATTTCGTGCCGACCCTGCCGCACCCGGGTTTCGGGCGCGGCGGGAGGCCATGCTGGATCGGTTGGCCGACGCGGTCCAGGATTTCCTGGATGTCGATGCGCTGCTCGGCCTACTCGGACCCTGACAGCGACTTCTCGGCCCACTCGGCGGCGTGCACGCGACGTTCATTTCCGTTCTCCGGGCGTCACGTCGAAGTACAGCGGCCAGTGCAGCCTGCAGCGCTCGTTGAAGCGCGCGTCGCACTGCGGGCAGGCGGACACGGCCTGATACGTCGCGATCGCCAGTTCGGTGCCGCACACCCCGCACAGGACGGCCCGCTCGTCGCGCCCGTCGGCGGGCCACTGCCGGGCGGGGTGGTCGGCGCATTCTTGGTGGCACTCGAAGCACGGGTAGTAGGCGTTGCAGCAGGCAAACTTGATCGCGATGACGTCCGTCGGGCCGTGGTAGTGGACGCAGCGGGTCTGGTCGTCGACGGTGCAGCCGAGCACCGCGGGTCGCTCCATGAGGTCAGGCTATGCGGAGCAGCGGATCGATTGGCTCGATGCTGCGCACGGCGGTCCCCGGGCCGGCCGGACCAGATGGTGAGCGGCACAATCGGCGGGTGCGCACCCTGGAGATCATCGGCATCGGCATGGGCGACCCCGACCAGCTCACGCTGCAGGCGGTGGCCGCGGTGGGGCGACTCGACGTCGTCCTGCTGGTCGACAAGGGCGAGGCCACCCGGGATCTGGTCGACCTGCGGACCGAGATCCTGCGTCGCCACGCACATCCCGGCATTCAAATTGTCGAGATCCCCGACCCACGCCGAGATCGTACGAGTCCGGACTACCAGGGGGCCGTGATCGACTGGCACCGACGCCGGGTGCTGGCCTATGAGCACGGCCTGCTCGACCACGTCGCCGAGGACGACACGGCCGGCATCCTGGTCTGGGGTGATCCGGCGCTCTACGACAGCACGATCCGCATCGTCGACGGCATCCGAAGCCGCGGGGTGGTGCCGCTGCACGTGCACGTCGTCCCCGGGATCAGCGCGGTGCAGGCGCTGGCCGCCGCGCACGGGGTGGTGCTGCACGGCATCGGCGAACCGGTGCTGATCACCACCGGTCGTCGGCTGGCCGAGGCGATCGAGGCCGGCGTGCCGAACATCGTGGTGATGCTGGACGGGGCTCTGGAATGCCGCGCCTACACCGGGCGGGGTCTGGAGATCCTGTGGGGCGCCTACCTCGGTGATCCACGGCAGATTCTGCGGCGGGGACCGTTGGACGACATCATCGACGAGATCGCCGACGGCCGTGCCGAACTGCGCGCCCGGCACGGTTGGATCATGGACACCTACCTGTTGCGGCGACCCGCCCCGTTCCCGAGTTGACCATGGACGTCCGGCCGCGCTTCTCACGCGGTCGACCGGGACACTTCCCCATGATCAACAGTAGTTCGTGGGGCCGTCCGGGCCGCCACCGCCATGACCACCAATGCCGCCGCCGTGATCCCCGCACCGGCCCAGATCGGTGACGTGTAACCAAGTCCCGCACTGATGGTCAGTCCGCCCACCCAGGCGCCCAGGGCGTTGCCGAGGTTGAACGCCGCGATGTTGCCGGCCGAGGCCAAAGACGGTGCGTTCTGCGCGTAGCCCATCACCCTGGTCTGCAGGCCGGGCACAGTGGCGAAGCCGAACGCTCCCATCAGGAAGATCAGCACGACGGTCGCGACCGGGCTCGGCGCGGCGACCGCGAACGCGGCCAGCACCACCACCAGGCCACCCAGGATCGCGAGCAGGCTGCGGTCCAGCGCTCGATCGGCGCACCTCCCGCCGACGACATTGCCGATGAGCAGGCCCGCGCCGAACAGCACCAGCAGCCACGGCACCGTGCTCGCCGCGAATCCGCTGACGTCGGTGAGGGTGTAGGCGATGTAGGTGAAGGCGCCGAACATGCCGCCGAAGCCGAGCACCGTGACGGCCATCGAGAGCCACACCTGCCGGTCGCGGAAGGCACCCAGTTCGTCGCGGAGCCGGGTGGGTTCGTGACTGCTCCGGTCGGCCGGCACCAGGGCCAGCACGCCGATGAAGGCGACGATGCCGATGACGGTGATCGCCCAGAACGTGGCCCGCCAGCCGAACTGCTGGCCGAGGAACGTGCCGAGCGGCACCCCGAGCACGTTGGCCGCGGTGAGCCCGGTGAACATGATCGCGACCGCGCCGGCCCTGCGTTCCGGGGCGACCAGCGCGGCAGCGACCACGGAACCGATACCGAAGAACGCGCCATGGCACAGCGCGGCGATCACCCGGCCGGCCATCATCACCGCATAGGTGGGAGCCAGCGCGCTGACCGCGTTTCCGACGACGAACAGCACCAGTAGGCCGAGCAGCACCTGCTTTCGGGGCAGCCGGGTGGTCGCGGCGGTCAGGCCAAGGGCGCCGACGATGACGGCCAGCGCATAGCCGGTGATCAGCCACCCGGCCGCGGCCTCGGTGACGCCGAGGTCGGCAGCTACCTCCGGCAGCAGCCCCATGATGTTGAACTCGGTCAGCCCGATCCCGAAGCCGCCGAGCGCGAGCGCGATGAGTCCCGCGGGCATCCGCATCTTCTTCCTGAGAGTCGATAGAACGCGTACGCTGGTAGTTGCGTAAGCTCGTTATCTGACTATTGCACGCGCGGGTACCCCGCGCAAGCAACTATCTGCATGAGGTAGGTCGCGATGGGCATCGGCGACGACGCCGTACAGGTGCGCGCACAGGGCTGGCGAACCCTCGCCTCGCTGCACGGCATGATCGAATCCCGCCTGGAGCGGACGCTGAGCGACGCGGCCAAGCTGTCCGTGGTCGAGTACACCGTGCTCGACGCGCTGAGCAGGCAGGACGGCTGGCACATGCGGATGCAACAGCTCAGCCGGGCCGCGGCACTGTCGCCGTCCGCGACCACCCGGCTGGTCAACCGGCTGGAGGATCGCGGACTGTTGACGCGGATCGTCTGCGCCGACGATCGTCGCGGCATCTACACCGAACTCACGACATCCGGTCGGGAACTGCTGGCCCAGGCCCGGCCGGTGCACGACCAGGTGCTGCAGGACGTGCTGGCCGAGGCGGCCGATGTCCCCGAGCTGACGTTCCTGGTCCGGGCCCTATCGGACGTCGACGTCGTGGCCGGCCGTTGAGGGCGGCGGCGCCACCCTCCAAGCGGTGCGGACGGTGCCGGCGGGAGGTTCGAGACCGGGCGAGCTCCGGGACGGGATGGAACCCGCGCGCGGTCGCCGCCATGACCCGTGGTAGTCATCAGTGCTCACCCCCACCAGCGGTCGACGGTGAGTTAGGTTGCCGAGAACCGGCTCTCACGAATGGATGACACCATGACCGACACCCTGCCACCCGTTCTGCCCGCCCTCTCCTGCACCGATGCCGGCGAGGGACCCGTCGTATTGCTCCTGCACGGCGGGGCCGGACCGATGTCGGTCGCGGGATTCGCGGACCTGCTGGTGGGGACGGGATTGCGGGTGATCACCCCGGTCCATCCCGGGTTCGCCGGTACGCCGTTCCGAGCCGGGACGACCGACATTCCCGGACTGGCCGCGCTCTACCGGACCGTGCTGGATGAACTCGACCTGACCGACGTCACCGTGGTCGGCAGCTCGTTCGGCGGATGGATCGCCGCCGAGCTGGCCCTGCTCGGCTCGTCGCGGATCGGCCGCCTCGTGCTGATCGACGCCATCGGCATCGAGGTGCTCGGCCATCCGGTGGCGAACGTGTTCGAGTTGACCCCGGACGAGATCGCGGAGTTGGCGTTCCACGACGCGGATCGATTCCGGGTGGACCCGGCGACCCTGCCCCCGGAGGTGCGGGCCGCGTTGGCCGCCGACGGGGCCGCGTTGGCCGCCTACACCGCCGGGTCGCCCGCGGATCCGCGCCTGGCCGGCCGGTTGGGCGCGATCGATGTGCCGACTCTGGTGCTCTGGGGCGCCAGCGACGGCATCGTCGACGCCGACTACGGCCGGGCCTACGCCTCGGCGATTCCCGGGGCGCGGTTCGAGCTGATTCCGGACGCCGGGCATCAACCGCAGATGGAGGCGCCGGAGCGGACGCTGCGCGAGATCGCCGCGGTGGTCACGGCCGGCTGAGTCGCCGAGCTGCAGGAGGTCGATCGTCGGTTCGGCCCGGACTGGTCGACCGGAGGGTCCGCCCCGGGCCGGCTCAGCGCTCCTCCAGGTCGCCCTCCACGTCCAGGTACACCTGCGCCAGCTCGGCGAGCAGCTGGGGATCGGGCTCGGCCCACAGGCCCCGGTCCGCCGCCTCGGTGAGCTTCTCGACGATGCCGCGCAGCGCCCACGGGTTGGCGTGCCGCAGGAACGCCTGGTTCTGCTCGTCCAGGGCGTAGGTGCGGGCCAGCGACTCGTACATCCAATCGGTGACCACGCCCGCGGTGGCGTCGTAGCCGAACAGGTAGTCGACCGTGGCGGCGAGCTCGAACGCGCCCTTGTATCCGTGTCGGCGCATCGCCGCGATCCATCGCGGGTTGACCACCCTCGCCCGGAACACCCGCGCGGTCTCCTCGGTGAGCGGGCGGGTGCGCACCGCCTCGGGATTGGTGGAGTCGCCGATGTACGCCCGCGGCGCCCGACCGGTGAGTGCCCGAACCGTTGCGATCATGCCGCCGTGGTACTGGAAATAGTCGTCGGAATCGGCAATGTCGTGCTCACGGGTGTCGGTGTTCTTGGCCGCCACCGTGATCCGCCGGTAGTTGGTTCGCATGTCCTGGGTGGCCGGGATCCCGTCCAGGCCGCGGCCGTACGCGAAACCGCCCCATGCCGTGTAGACCTGGGCGAGATCCGCATCGTCACGCCAGTTCCCGGCCTCGAGCAGGGGTAGCAGACCGGCCCCGTAGGCGCCGGGGGCAGACCCGAAGATCCTGGTGGTGGCCCGGCGCTCGTCCCCGTGCTCGGCCAGATCGGCCCAGACGTGGGCGCGGACGTAATTGACCTCGTCGGGCTCGTCCAGATTCGCGACCAGGCGCATGGCGTCGTCCAGCATGGTTACCACGTGCGGGAAAGCGTCCCTGAAGAACCCGGAGATACGCACCGTGACATCGATTCTCGGCCTGCCGAGCTCGGCGGCAGGGACGACCTGCAGATCGCTGACCCGGCGCGACGCCTCGTCCCACACCGGCGTGACGCCGATCAGCGCGAGCACCTCGGCGACGTCATCGCCGGCGGTCCGCATCGCCGACGTCCCCCAGACCGACAGTCCGACCGACTGCGGGTACTCACCCGTGTCGGCGCGGTACCTGGCGATGAGAGAATCCGCCATTGCCGTGCCGGTGTCGTAGGCGAGCCGTGACGGCACCGCCTTGGGGTCGACGGTGTAGAAGTTGCGGCCGGTGGGCAGCACGTTGATCAGCCCGCGCAGCGGTGAACCGGACGGCCCGGCCGGTACGAACCCGCCGTCCAGGGCGTGCAGGACCGCGGTCAGCTCGTCGGTGGTGGAGCCCAGCCGCGGCACCACCTCGATGGCGGCGAACTCCAGGATGGCGCCGACGGCCGGATCCGCCTGGCCCAATGCTGCCTCCACCACCTGCGGGATCGCCACGGGATCCCAATCCATGCGCTCGCATGCCTCGACCAGGGCGCGGGCCCGGTGCTCGATGGCATCGACCGAGGCCAGGTCGGCGTCCTCCTTCAGACCGAGGGCGGAGCGCAGGCCGGGCAGCGCGTTGGCCCGGCCACCCCACACCTGTGCCGCCCGCAGCATCGCCAGCACCAGGTCCACCCGCTGGGCCCCGACCGGTGCCTGGCCGAGAATGTGGAGTCCGTCGCGGATCTGGGCGTCCTTGATCTCGCACAGCCACCCGTCGACGTGCAGGATGAAGTCGTCGAACTCGGTGTCCTGCGGCCGATCGGCGCCGGCCAGGCCCAGGTCGTGATCCATCCTGGCCGCCCGGATCAGCGTCCAGATCTGCGCCCTGATCGCCGGCAGTTTGGCCGGATCCATGGCCGCGATGCTCGCGTGCTCGTCGAGAAGCTGTTCCAATCGCGCGATGTCGCCGTAGGACTCGGCACGGGCCATCGGCGGGATGAGATGGTCGACGATGACGGCGTGCGCCCGCCGCTTGGCCTGGGTGCCCTCCCCCGGGTCGTTGACCAGGAACGGATAGATCAGCGGCACCGAACCGAGAGCGGCGTCGGTGCCGCAGGTTGCGGACATGCCGACGTTCTTGCCAGGCAGCCACTCCAGATTGCCGTGCTTGCCCAGGTGCACGACCGCGTGCGCGCCGAACTCCTGCGCCAGCCACCGGTAACAGGCCAGGTAGTGGTGCGACGGCGGCAGGTCCGGGTCGTGGTAGATGGCGATCGGGTTCTCACCGAATCCCCGGGGTGGCTGCACCAGGATCACCACATTGCCGCTGCGCAGGGTGGCCAGCACGATCTCACCGTCGGGATCGGTCGACCGATCGACGAACAGCTCACCGGGGGCCGGCCCCCACTTCTCGGTCACGCCCCGCCGCAACTCGTCCGGGAACGCCTCGAACCACTCGCGGTACGTCGCGGCCTTGATGCGCACCGGACTACCCGAAAGCTGCTCCGCGGTCAGCCATTCCTCGTCCTGGCCACCGGCGGCGATGAGCGCGTGAATCAGCGCGTTGCCGGCCGTGGTGTCCGGATCTTCGCCGTCCACCGGCTCGACATCCCCGAGACCGGGTACGTCATCACCGATCTGGTAGCCGGCGTCCCGCAACGCCCGCAGCAGCCGCACCGTCGACACGGGGGTGTCCAGGCCCACCGCGTTGCCGATCCTGGAGTGCTTTGTGGGATAGGCGGACAGTACAAGAGCGACCCTCCTGTCGGCGGCCGGAGTGTGCCGCAGCCGCGCGTGCGCCGCGGCGATCTGCGCCAGCCGGGCACAGCGTTCCGGATCGGCGACGTAACGGGGAAGGCCGGCGTCGTCGGACGGGTCGGTCTGCTTGAAGGAGAACGGGACCGTGATGATCCGGCCGTCGAACTCGGGCACCGCGACCTGGGTGGCCACGTCCAACGGCGACATGCCGTCGTCCGAGCCGGCCCAGCTCTCCCGCGACCAGGTAAGGCACAGCCCCTGCAGGATCGGAATATCCAGCGCGGCAAGAGCTGTCACGTCCCAACCGTCGTCGTCACCACCCGCCGAGGCGGTGGCGGGGGTGGTGCCGCCGGCCGCCAGCACGGTCACTACCAGCGCGTCGAGTTCTCCCAACGCCTCCAGGAGATCCGCCGGGGCGGTGCGCAGCGAGGAGCAGAACATCGGCACCGCCACCGCGTCGCCGGTCTGGTCGACGGCATCGGCCAGCGCATGCACGAAGGCGGTGTTCCCGGATGTGTGGTGGGCGCGGTAGATGAGGATGCCCACCCTGCTCCTGCCGGCCGATGTCACGGCGGGAGTGCCCCGGTCCAGGTAGCCCCAGGGCGGGATCACCACGGGTGGGTCGAATCCCTCACCGGTGAGCAGCACGGTGTCGCTGCAGAACGCATGCAGCTGAGCCAGGTTGACCGCGCCGCCTTCGGCAAGATACCGGTGGGCCTGCGCGGCGATCCCGATCGGCGCGGTGGAATGGCGCATCAGCTCCGCGTCCGGGGTCTGTTCCCCACCCAGCACCACCGTGGGCAGGCCACGGGCGGCCAGCAGGTCCAGTCCGTCCTGCCACGTGCGGGCGGTGCCGAGGATCCGCACGATCACCAGATCGGCGCCGTCCAATACTGCGGGCAGTCCGTCGGCAACGTCCAGGCGGGCCGGGTTGGCCAGTGCGTAGTCGGCGCCGGATGCGCGGGCCGAGAGCAGGTCGGTGTCGGACGTTGACAGCAAGGCGATGCGGGGCATGCACCCACTCTCGCAGTCCGCTCGGGCGGCGGTTGGAGTGGGTTTCCTGCTGCACCCGGGCCGGGGGGACGCCGGGCGTTCTCGCCGCCTCAGCCGCGCGGGGACTGGTACCGGCAGTACACACCGGTCCGGACGGACCGGTCGAGATGGGCGGCCAGTTCCGGGTCGAGCGCGCGGATGCGGTCGATCGTGTCCCGGATGCGCGCGGTGACGGCCTTGCGTGAGCGTTCGGTGGTGGTCGTGCCGAGGGTGCGCGCGCGGCCGCCCGGACGGACCGCGCGTCGCAGTTCGGCGAGCAGCTGCTGGCGTTCGGCCGCGACCCGGTCCCGGCGCACGACGTCGCCTCCGGCCGTTGCCTCGTCGAGTTCCTCGGCCAGTGCCGCGAGGCGGCGACGATAGCCGGCCGCGGCCATCCGGTCCAACACCGGCTCCGTTCGCGACGCGACGTCAACCGCGGCACCGGCCAGCTCCACGGCCGGAACGTCGACGCCGGGACGGTCCAGCAGGACGGCCAGATCATGCAGGCCCTTGGCGTCCCGCAGCGTCACGGTCCGCCCGGCCCATCGCAGATGCCAGACGTCGCCCGCCCGTTCCAGGTGCGGCGTTCCCGGATCGGAGGGTGCCTCGAGCTGCGCCAGTCGGCCGGTCACGCCCGCCAGGCCCAACGTCACCGCCAGGGTGCGGGCGCGGTCCGCGTGGGCAACGGATCCACCGAGCGCGGCGAGCGCGGCACAGGACTCCGCCTCCCAGGCCAGGGCACCCAGCCCACGGTGAATGCGCAGAGCCTGCTCCAGGCGGTCCCGTGCGGCCGCCGGATCGCCGAGGGCCAGGTGCAGCTCCCCGATCCGCTGGGCGTGCGCACCCGCGAAGCACACGGCCGCCGCGTTCACCGCGCAGGTGTCCCCGACCGGTGACAGCTCGTCGAGCAGCCGCTCGCACAGTGCGCGATCGCGCAGCGCAACCGCGGCCGCGACGAGCTCGCCGACGAACACCGACCACAGGTACGAGCGGTCGGTGAGCAGATCGGGTAGGTCCAGGGCGATGTCCAACTCGTCCCTGGCGTGCTGCAGGTCGCCGGCCCGGGCGAGGAATCCGGCGGCCACCGCGTGCGCATGGGCCGGCGCACCGATCCACCAGCGAACGGCGCGACCGGCGAGGCCCCGCAGTGCCTCCGGGTCGCCGCGTGCCCGGGTGATCTCCAGCAGTTGCGACATGCGGACGTTGCCCGCATCGGATTCACCCGTCGTCTCCCCGAGAGCCGCGGCGCGCTCGCTGAGCCGGTCACCGGCGTCGATGTCGCCGTCGAGGATGGCCACCGCGGCCCGCCTGGTGAGCACGAGGTAGTCGTGCCGTGGCTGGCGCAACCGGCGGGACAGTCCCTCGAAAGTGGCCAACGTGACCCGGAAGGCCGGCGAGCCGAGTTCGAGCTGGGCCGTCGCGAGGAGCAGCAGCGCCTGTGCCTGCCGCTCGATGTCTCCCTTCGCTCCGGCGAGACCGTTGATCTCCGCGGCGATCTCGGCACGTTCGGCGGCCGTGCCCGGGGTCCAGAGAACGTCGTGTCGGGCGAGAAGGCTGCTGCCGAGCGCATCCGGATCGGTGAGTGCACGGGCGATGTCGACCGCTCGTCGGGCCAGCGGCTCGGCGCGTGGTCGGTCGGCGGGCACCGAGTGCTGCAACTGGCGGGCGAGAGCGGCGGTCACGCGAGCTTCCAGGGGAGTCTGCGAGCCGGCGAGCCGGTCCCGGGCCGAGTCCAGCACGGCGATCAGGTCGTCGCGCGGCATCGCGAACCGTGCGCCCAGCGCGTCCCAGCCCAGTGCCACCTCGCCGATCCGGTCAACGGCACCGGATGCGATCGCGTGCGACCAGGCCTCCTCGATCGTCCGGCGGGCGCCGTCGGCGTCTCCGGCGCGCAGTCTGGCGTTCGCCTCGGCGGCGAGCAGTTCGGCCACCGATCCGTCGTCCAGGACGATGCCGGCGTCCGCGGCGGCGACGCCGACCCGGCGCAGGTGCGCGGCGGCCTCGGTGAAGGCGTACCGTTCCGCGTCCGCCGCGGCCGCCCGGAGTGCCCACGCCATCGCGGGTGCCGGACCGCCCACCGGCATCGCCGCGGTGAAGTGGCGCGCGATCTCGGCCGGGAATGCGCGCCCTCCGAGTTCGGCGCGCTGGGCCAGCGCCAGGGCCGCGCGGTGATGCAGGTCGATCCGCCGATCGGCGGTCAGCGCCGCGTACACCGCCTCTCGGTAGATGTCGTGCGCGAATCCCGATCCGGCCAGCAGGCCTGCCGCCGTGGCCTGGGCGATCTGCTCGGCGACGTGCGCGGCCGGCTGTCCGGTCATGTCGGCGAGCACGTCGGAGGTCCACCGCGACCCGATCACCGCCGCGGCCTGAAGAAGCGCGCCGGTGGCCGGCGACACCCGTGCCGTCCGTTGGGCGACGGCGTCGCTCACGGCGATCGGGACCTCCGTCGCGGGCACGCCCGCCGCGAACGCGTGGGCGAGCTCCCGCACCAGGAACGGATGCCCGCCGGTCCGGGCATGGACCTGACCGCCGCTGCCCGCCGCGGCAGGGCCGGCGATCGAAGTGACCAGGTGCTCCACCTCGGCCGCCGCGAGTCCGACCAGAGGGACGCGTTCGACCGATCCGCCCAGCCGGCCCAACGCCGCGGCGGGGTCGGGAGCCAGCTCGTCATGCCGGTAGGCGCCGAGCAGCAGCAGCGGGCCCGGGTTGGCATGGCCGGTCAGGTACTGGCACAGGTCGATGGTCGAGGTGTCGGCCCACTGCAGGTCGTCCAGGACCACCACCAGCGGGCCCGTCCGGGTGGCCGCGGCGAGAACGGTGGCGACGGCCTCGAAGACCTGCAGCCGATCACCGACGCCGGCCTGGCCGGACTCGGTGATCGTGGTGGGGACGGCCCACTCCGGCACGACAGCGGCGAGCGCCGGTGACAGCGTCCGCAGTGTGGAGGCGTCGGGCGGTTCGGGCAGGCGCCGCAGCACCTGGCTCCAGGGCCACATCGCCGGCGCCTGGTCCGCACCCCAGCACGTCCCCCAGGCCACCCGCGCCGCGGCGCCGGCGCCGGCGCCGGCGGTCCACCGTGCCATCAGCGCGGTCTTGCCCATGCCGGCGACTCCGGTGATCAGGACGGCGCCGGGCAACCGGAGCGTGCCGTCGGTCGGCTCCGTCGTCTCCCGGAACGCGGCGTCGAGCGCGTCCAGGACGGCTCGCCGCCCGACGAACGCCGCCATGCTCAGCATTGTTCGCCGGCGACCGCCGTTGCGCGTCCGGTGCGGGGCGGAGCCGTCCATCTGGCGGATCGCCAACCCGAATCTGGCGCGTACCGGAGTAAGCGGCCGCGAGCGGCGCGGCGCACCGCCGGGAGGATCCGATGACAGTCACATTCGACCCGCTCACGTACAAGAGCGCGACGCGCAGGCAATGGCAGGAAGCCGCCGAGGCCTGGCACCGCTGGGGTCCGACGATCGAGGCATGGCTGGGTGCCGCCACCGCGGCGATGATCGACGCTGCCGGGATCGAACCCGGCCACCGGGTGCTCGACGTGGCCGCCGGCGCCGGTGGGCAGAGCCTGGCTGCCGCGAGGCGCGTCGGTCCGGCCGGGCAGGTGCTCGCTTGTGACATCGCCCCGGCGATCCTGGCGTACGCGGCGGCTGCGGCGTCCGCGGCCGGACTGGACAACGTGGCCACCGCCGAGCTGGACGGCGAGGCACTGGACGTGCCGGCCGGGTCGTTCGACGCGGTCATTTCCAGAGTCGGACTGATCTACTTTCCGGATCAGCAGGCGGCCCTCACCGGGATGCGCCGGGCGCTGCGCCCGGGCGGCCGGATCGCCGCGGTCGTGTACTCCACGCCCGAGCACAACGCGTTCTTCTCCGTGCCGATCAGTGTGATCCGGCACCGCGCGCAGCTTGCGCCGCCGGCGCCCGGGCAGCCGGGTCCGTTCAGCCTGGGCGCCCCCGGGGTCGCCGAGACAGCGCTGCGCGCGGCCGGCTTCGATGACGTTCGGACCGAGGTGGTGCCGTCGCCGCTGCGGCTGCCCGACGCCGCGACCTGCGTGCGTTTCGAGCGCGAGTCGTTCGGGGCGCTGCACCAGATGCTCGCCGGCCTATCCGAACCGGACCGCGACGCCGCATGGGCCGAGATAGCCGCTCGGTTAGCCGGTTTCGAGGGACCGGACGGTTTCGTCGGGCCGTGCGAGATGCTGGTCGTCTCCGGTCGAAGGCCCGACTGAGCACGACCACGATGCGGGTGGCGGCCGTTTCGTCCGGGTACGTGTTGATGGGCCGGGCGGCGACGCTCGACAAGACCCTCGACCTGCTACGCCAGGCGGCTGAAGGCGGCGCACAGCTGGTCGCCTTTCCCGAGGTGTTCATCCCCGGCACTCCCATCTGGATCGACAGCGGACCCATCTGGGAGGGCGACGCGCAGTGGTACGCGCTGCTCGTCGACCAGGCGGTCGTCATCCCCGGGCCGGAGACCGACGCCATCGGTCGGGCGGCGCGCGAGGCGCGGGCCTACGTGATCATCGGTGTCGACGAGCGCGAGCGGCACGGCACGGCACGGCACGACGATCTTCCGGCACGAGGAGACGATCCTGTGGGCCGACCTCGACCGGGCCGCCGTGTGCGCCGCCCGCCGCTACGTCGATCCCGTCGGGCACTACCACCGGCCGGACGTGTTCCGGCTGACCGTGGACACCCGTCCCCGACCCGCGGTGACCGTCCTGGGCGACCAGTCGGCAGGCTGACCGTCGGGCTGCCGGGTGGTAGGGAGAGGCCCGGACGGCCGTGCCGGTCGGCGCGATCCGCGTGACACCATGACCGGGTGACGACCCGTGCCCAGGCCGACCGGTGCCCGGGTGTGCTGCGCCCGCACCAGGCGATGGACGGCGCCGTGTTGCGGGTACGCATCCCCGGTGGCCGGGTGGCCGGCAGCGCACTCCGCGCGCTCGGTGCCGCGTCCTCGGCCTATGCGGACGGTGGGGTTCACTTGACCTCCCGGGCGAACCTGCAGCTGCGGGGTGTGCATACCGACCCGGACGGCTCCGTGGCCGTCGGTGTGATCGACGCGTTGTCCGATGCGGCGCTGCTGCCGCACCCCACCCACGAGCGCGTGCGCAACATCCTGTGCTCGCCGCTCACCGGGCTGCGAGGTGGGTTGGCCGACGTGCGGCCATTGGTCGACGAGTTGGACGCGGCACTGTGCGCGGCGCCCGGGCTGGCCGACCTGCCGGGGCCGTTCCTGTTCGTCCTGGACGACGGGTCCGACGACGTCGGCATCGCGCGGGCGGATCTGGGAGTCGTGGCCGTCGACGGCCTGGGGGTGCGGATCTGGGCGGGCGGGCTGCCCGGGCCGGTCGTCCGGGCCGGGTCTGCGGTACCCATGTTGATCGAGCTCGCCCACCGGTTCTGTCGGCTGGTGGCCGATGCCGGCCGGCCGGTGTGGCATGTGCGGGAGCTGCCGGCGGGCGGCACCGACCTACTGTCCGGAACGACGACATCGGGTGCGCCGGGGCCGAGCGGCTCGGCGCCCTCGGTGCGCCAGGCGCCACTCGGTGCGCTGGCCCAGGACGACGGCCGGACCACCGTCTCGCTGCTCGCGCCGCTGGGCCGGTTGACCCGTCCGCAGGTGACCACTCTCGCCGACGCGGCGCCGCTCGGCAACGGCGCGCTGATCGTGACACCGTCGCGTGGCGTGCTGGTACCGGACCTGACCCATGACGCGGCGGGCGTGGTCCTGGACGCCGCGTCCCGGGTGGGCCTGATCGTCGACGACGGCAGCCCCTGGCGAGGTGTCACCGCGTGCCCGGGATCACCGCGGTGCGAGCGGGGCTCGGGCGACACCGAGGCGATCGCCGGCCGGGTGGCGGCCACGTCGGGACGCGAAGCGCTCCTGCCGGTGCACATCGTGGCCTGCCGCCGTGCGTGCGGCCGACCGGCCGGCCGCCACGCGATCGTCGTGCTGGACCGATCGCGGGCCGAGATACGTTGCGGTGACACCACTGCCGAGACCGACTTGGATGACGTGGCGGACGTCGTGGTTGGACTACGGCTCGCTGGGAGCCCAACCGGATGAGCACCCGACCGCTGCGCCGCTACACCTACTGCTCGGATGGACAGCAGATCTATCGTGAGTCGTTCGCGATCGTCCGTGCCGAGACCGACCTGTCCGGGGTACCGGCCGACGCCGAGCACATCGCGGTGCGCATGGTGCACGCCTGCGGTCAGCCGGACCTGACCCGGGACCTGCGTATCCACCCGGACTTCGTGGCCGCGGGTCGGGCGGCGCTGCTGGCCGGGGCGCCGGTGCTGGTCGATTCGATGATGGTGTCGTCCGGGGTGACCCGGTCGCGCCTGCCCGCCGGCAACGAGGTGATCTGCCGGCTGCACGACCACCGGGTCGAGCACCTGGCCGCCTCGTGGGACACGACCCGCTCGGCCGCGGCGGTGTCGCTGTGGGCGGATCGGTTGGAGGGCGCCGTCGTGGCGATCGGCAACGCGCCCACCGCACTGTTCCACCTGCTGGAGTGGATCACCGAAGGGGGTCCGCGACCGGCCGTGATCGTCGGCGTCCCGGTCGGTTTCGTCGGGTCCGCGGAGTCCAAGCAGGCGCTGCTGGACCACGAGGCCGGGATCCCCTATGTGGTGGTCACGGGGCGGCGAGGCGGGGCGGCGCTGGCCGCGTCGGCCGTGAACGCGCTGGCCGGCGGGCCGACGTGACCGGGCGGCTGTACGGGCTCGGGCTCGGCCCAGGCGACCCCGAGCTGCTGACCCTCAAGGCGGCCCGGTTGATCGGGCACGCCGACGTCGTGGCCTACCACTCCGGCACGCACGGCCGGTCGATCGCCCGGTCCATCGCCGCCGACCTGCTGCCGGCGGGTGTGGTCGAGGAGCCGCTGATCTATCCGGTGACGACCGGAGAAACGGGGCACCCCAACGGCTATCGCGGAGCCATCGACGACTTCTACGACGGATCGGCGGCCCGGTTGGCCATCCACCTGGCGGCCGGCCGGACGGTCGTAGTGCTGTGCGAGGGCGATCCGATGTTCTACGGCTCCTTCATGTACCTGCACGACCGGCTCGCCCACCGGTTCCCCACCGAGGTGGTGCCGGGGGTCACCTCGGTGGCGGCAGCCACCGCGGCGGCGGCCACGCCACTGGTGCGCCAGCAGGACGTGCTCACCGTGCTTCCCGGGACGTTGCCGGTGCCGGAGCTGGCTCGCCGACTCGCCGACACCCAAGGTGCGGCGATCATGAAGCTGGGCCGCACTTTCCCCGCGGTGCGGGAGGCGCTGCGGCAGGCCGGCCGGCTGGCGGAGGCGCTCTACGTGGAGCGGGCCTCCACCGACGGACAGGCGTTGATTCCCGTGACGGACGTGGATCCGGCGACGGTGCCCTACTTCTCGATCGTCATCGTGCCCGGCGACGGACGGGACCGGGCCGTGCCGGAGGGGCCGCGGACCGGGGGACCGGCGATGGGCTCGGCTCGTGGACCGGCCGAACTGCTGGTGGTGGGGCTGGGACCCGGGCCGGACGAGTGGGTCTCACCGGAAGCCACGGCGGCGCTGTCGTCCGTCGACCACGTCGTGGGCTACGCGCCGTACGTGAACCGGGTGGCCCAGCGAGAGGGACTGCGGCGGCACGCATCCGGCAACACCGTCGAACTGGACCGGGCTCGGCACGCGCTCGAGCTGGCCGCCGCGGGTCAGCGGGTGGCCGTGGTCTCCGGTGGCGACGCCGGGGTGTTCGGGATGGCCGCGGCGGTGTTCGAGGCGGCCGAGGACCCGCAGTACCGGGCGGTGCCGATCCGGGTGTGGCCCGGCGTCACCGCGGCCCACCTGGGCGGGCGTGGTGGAG
>CAYZBB010000018.1:36269-59739 GCA_964476495.1 uncultured Actinomycetes bacterium
ATCCGGGTGCTGCCGGGCATCACCGCCGCCCAGGCGGTCGCCGCGCGGGCCGGCGCACCGCTCGGCGCGGACTACGCCGTGATATCCCTGTCCGACCGGCTCAAGCCCTGGTCGGTGATCGAGAACCGGCTGCGGCACATCGCGCGGGCCGACCTGGTGCTGGCCATCTACAACCCGGCCTCCCGCGACCGGACCCACCAGTTGGTCGACGCCCTGGCGATCCTGCGCGAGGAACGCGACCCGGACACGGTGGTGGTGGTCGGGCGAGACATCGGCCGCGACGGGGAGGCATTGCACAGCACCACGTTGGGCGAATTGGACCCGGTCGCGGTGGACATGAGGTGCCTGCTGCTGATCGGCGCCCAGAGCACCAGGGTGGCGGCTTCGGGCGGGGTCTGGACTCCTCGCCGGGTGGCCACGGCCGATTCCTGACGTCGAGTAGGTCACCGCGGATATACTCGCCTATATACGCGACGACAGGAGGGCCCCGGTGACCAAGATCCTGGTGGATGTCGACGACGAGCTGATGGCCCGGGCGCAGGAACTAGTGGGTGGCACCAAGAAGGACACCGTCAATCAGGCGCTCTCCTTCCTCATCCGAATGCGGAGCCAGCATGAGGTTCTGGACTGGTTGCGGGACACCGATGCGCTGGCCGACCTCAGAGATCCCGATGTTCGGGCGCAGGCTCGCCGATGACCCGATTCCTGGTCGACAACGCCGTGCTGGCCAGGATTTCGCGGACGCAGGTCTATCAGGCACTGAGTGATCTCGCCGTGCAGGGTCACGAACTGAGCTGCTCGATGGTGTCACTCGCCGAAGCCGGATACTCGGCCAGGACGACCGACGACTTCGACAGCCTGGTCGATCGTCTCCGGTACGGCTGGCTCTACCTCGAATCGAGCCCGATGGTGGATGCGATCGCGCTCGACGTGCGGCGATCCCTGCACGTCGCGGGGACCAACCGGGCGGTCGGGGCAATGGACGTGCTGCTCGCGGCCACCGCGCTGGCCCACCACGCCGTCGTCCTGCACTATGACGCCGATTTCGACCGGATCACGGCCGCTCACCCAGGCTTTCGTGCCAGGTGGGCGGTGCCCAGGGGGAGCATCGATTGATCAACCCCCGACTGGCGGTCCGGGCCGGTCGGCTTCGGCGTCGTCGAGCCGGGCGGCGACCCGAGTCGCCGTGTCGGGGCCGACCGTCGCCCGACCCATGCTCCGCGTCCTGGCCCGCGTCGCCGAGTACAGGTGCGACTCCGCCGCGCAGGTCAGGTGGACCGGTCCGCCCAGTGCCGGACCGACCATGATCACCGCCGCCTGCCGCAACCCGGTCCGTTCCACGAGATCGCTGATGTCACCCAGGGTTCCGCGCAGAATGAGCTCGTCGGGTTGAGTGGCGCGGGACACCACGGCGGCCGGGCAGCCGGCGCCGTAGAACGGGATCAGCCGGTCCGCGAGCTCTCGGGTCCGGGTGATCGCCAGGTGCAGCACCAGGGTGGCCCCGGACGCCGCGAACCGTTCCAGATTCTCGCCGTCGGGCATCTTCGTGGATCGGGCCTGGGCCCGGGTGAGCACCACCGACTGGGCCACCTCGGGAACCGTCAGCTCCCGGCCGAGCAGCGCGGCCGCCGCCGCGTAGGCCGGCACCCCGGGGGTGACGTCCCACGGCACACCTGCCGCGTCCAGCCGGGAGGTCTGCTCGTGCAGCGCGGAGTAGATCGACGGGTCTCCCGAGCACAGCCGCGCGACGTCCAGACCCGCCTGATGCGCCCGCAGTAGCTGGTCGGTGATCTCGTCGAGGGTCAGCCCGGCCGAGTCGATCAGCTCCGCACCGGCCGGGCAGTAGGCGAGAATGTCGGCGGTGACGTATGTTCCGGCGTACAGACAGACCTTCGAGGAGCCCATCAGCCGGGTCGCGCGCACGGTCAACAGGTCCGCCGCGCCCGGGCCGGCGCCGATGAAGTGCACCGTCATCGGGTCACGCTCCATTGCACGACCGGCCTCGCCGGGTTCCAGCCGCGGAAGCCACCCAGGGGTTCGACGCGCTCCACCGACAGCCTGATCAGCTCCCCGCCGTGCCGTGCGTGGCGATCCGCGAGCAGCGTCCCGGTCTCCACCGTGACGCCGTGCACCACCAGCCGGCCACCGGAACCCAATGCTTCCCAGCAGGTGTCGATCAGGCCCTCGGCGGTGGCGCCGCCGCCGACGAAGACGGCGTCCGGGGATGGGAGGCCGGCGAGCGCCTCCGGTGCGGCACCCTGCCGGACCCGCACGCCCGGCACGCCGAGAGCCCTTGCATTGCGCCCGATCCGGGCCGCCCGCGCCGGATCTCGCTCGATCGCCACCGCCCGGCATCGCTCGTCCGCCCGGGCCCACTCGATCGCCACCGATCCGGCGCCCGCGCCCACGTCCCACAGCAGCTGCCCGGGCACCGGGGCCAGCCGGGCGAGCGCGCTGGCCCTGGCGTCCCGCTTGGTGAGCTGGCCGTCGTGCTCGAACGCGTCGTCGAGCAGCCCGCCGATCAGCGACCGGACCGGCGTGCCCGGCGCGGCAACGCATTCCACCGCCACGATGTTCAGCCGGCCAGGCTGCCCGCGGAACATGGCCGCGGTGGTGTCGATCCGGTACTGCCCGGGTCCGCCAAGGTCGGTCAGCACAGTCAGTGTCGACGCGCCGAAACCCGCCTGGGTCAGCAGCGCCCCGACCGCGGCCGGTGTCGACTCGTCCGCGGACAGCACCAGGACCCGGCGGCCCGGCGACAGCACCCGCCGCAGTGGGTCGAGGTCCCCGGTCACCCGGGTCACGTCGTAGGAGCCGGACGGCCAGCCGAGTTCGGCGGCGGCCAGCGACAGCGACGAGATGCCGGGGTGGATGCGCACCCGGTGGGCGCCGAGCAACTCGATCAGGGTGCCGCCGATGCCGAAGACCAGCGGGTCGCCCGACGCCAGCACGACCGTGCGCCGGTCGGCCAGCTCTGCGGCCAGCGGCGGCAGACCGGTGCGCAGTGGCGACGGCAACGGTCGGCGGTCCTGACCGGGACGATCGGGCAGCAGGCTCAGCTGTCGGGGAGCGCCCAGCACGACCTGGGCCGCAGACACCAGTGCCCGGCTCGCCGACGACAACCCTTCCCAGCCGTCGGCGCCGATGCCGACGACCTCGATCGGCGCGTCGATCGGGGTCTCGTCGATCGGTGTGTCGATCGGTGTGTCGATCGGGACCGCGCTCTGGTCGGGCACGGTGCCGATTATTACGGTGCCGAGGGCGGGCCGACCGGTACCGGCGGCTGTGTCATGATCGGAGCCGACGGACGGGAAGGAATCCGGTGCGAATCCGGAGCGGTCCCGCCACTGTGACCGGGCCACGCCGGCGCCATGCCGAAACCCGGGAGTCAGGACGTTCCCGCCGTCCCGCGACCGCCGCCCGGCCGCGGTCCGGGCAGGCGCGGGCGAGGACACCCGCACGAGTCGAGAGGCGGCCATCGCCGCGATGCGGACCTATCCGTTCACCGCCGTCGTCGGGTCCGACGACATGGCCCTGGCCCTGGTGCTCACCACCGTGTCGCCCGAGGTCGGTGGGGTGCTCGTGCGCGGTGAGAAGGGCACGGCCAAGTCGACGATGGTCCGGGCGCTGGCCGCCCTGCTGCCGGCCGTCGCGGTGATCGACGGCTGCCGGTTCTCCTGCGACCCGCACGACCCGGACCCGGCCTGCCCGGACGGCCCGCACGACCCCGCCGAGTCGGCGACCACCAGGCCGGCCCGGCTGGTGGAACTGCCGGTCGGCGCCACCGAGGACCGGGTGATCGGATCGATCCACCTGGAGAAGGCGCTCACCGCCGGCGTCACCGAGTACGAGCCGGGACTGCTGGCCGCCGCCCACCGTGGCCTGCTCTACGTCGACGAGGTGAACCTGCTGCACGACCACCTGGTCGACCTGCTGCTCGACGCCGCCGCCATGGGCCGCTCGACGGTGGAGCGGGAGGGCGTATCCGTCGCGCACGCCGCCCGGTTCGTGCTCGTCGGCACCATGAATCCGGAGGAGGGGGAGCTGCGGCCGCAGCTGCTGGACCGGTTCGGCCTCACCGTTCAGATCGCCGCTCCCCGGGACCCCATATTGCGCGCCGAGGTGGTGCGCCGGCGGCTGGCCTACGACGCGGACCAGGACGCGTTCGCCGCCCGCTACGCGGCGACCGAGCGGCAGCTGGCCGGCCGGATCCGGGCCGCCCGGGCCGCCCTGGACGAAGTGGTGCTCGGTGACGGCGCGCTGGCCAAGATCGCGCAGGTGTGCGCGGTCTTCGAGGTGGACGGGATGCGCGCCGACATCGTCACGGCCAGGGCAGCCGTGGCCCATGCCGCCTGGCACGGCCGCCGGTACGTCACCCGTGACGACATCCGCGCCGCCGCCCGGCTGGCGCTGCCGCACCGGCGCCGGCGCAATCCCTTCGACGCGCCCGGGTTGGATGAGGAGCTGCTCGACCGGATCCTCGGGGACGACGAGCCCGACCCACCGCCACCTCGCGACGGACGGGACGCCCCGGACGGGCAGCAGCCTTCGGCGGCGGACACGTCGCCGGCCGAGCCGGAGTCCGCGCAGGGGCCGGCCGAGCCGGACTCGGCCCCACCGGCGCCGGACCCCACCGGCGAACCCGTGCCGGCCTCTGCACAGAACGCACCGGCCAACTCGCCGGCGCCAGGTCCGGCACCCGCCGGGACCGTCACCACCGCCGGAAAACCCTTCCGCCCCAAGCTGTTCACGGTTGCCGGCATCGGCGCCGGCGAACCCGGCCGGCGGTCCCGGGCGTTCACCGGCACGGGCCGCACGGTCGGCGCGACCCGCTTCGTCGGGCAGTCGGGTGCCGTTCACCTGACCGCCACCGTCCGCGCCGCCGCGCCGCACCAGCGCCGCCGGGGCCGCCGCGGCCCTGGACTGCTGGTCGCCAGGGACGACCTGCGGCTGGCCGTCAAGCAGGGCCGCGAGTCGAACCTGGTGCTGTTCTGCGTCGACGCGTCCGGATCGATGGCCGCCCGCAGGCGGATGGAGGCGGTCAAGACCGCGGTGATCTCCCTGCTCACCGACGCCTACCAGCGCCGGGACAAGGTCGGGCTGGTCACCTTCCGCGGCGCCGCCGCCGATCTGCTGCTGCCGCCGACATCCTCGGTGGAAACGGCCGCGCGCCGCCTGGAGACGATGCCGGCCGGTGGGCGCACCCCCCTCGCCGAGGGGCTGCGGTGCGCCGCACACACCTTGCGGGTGGAGCGCATCCGTGACCCGCTGCGCCGGCCGCTGCTGGTCGTCGTCACCGACGGGCGAGCCACCGCCGGTCCGGATGCGCTCGCGCGGTCCCGGCAGGCTGCCGCCGAGCTGGCCGCGGACGGCGTGGCCTCGCTCGTGCTGGATTGCGAGACCGGCCGGTTCCGGATGGGCCTGGCCGCCCAGCTGGCCGAGCATCTGCTGGCCGAGCACGTGCCGATCGACGAGGTCGCCGCGGGCGTGCTGACCGGGACCGTGGCGCAGCATCGGGCGCGGGTGGCCTGATGCCGCAGGCGCAACCGACCACCGTCCCCGAGGACGGCCTGACCACCCGGCAGCGGCGCAACCGGGCTCTACTGATCGTGCACACCGGCGACGGCAAGGGGAAGTCGACCGCCGCGTTCGGCCTCGCGCTGCGCGGCTGGAACCAGGGCTGGTCGATCGGGGTCTTCCAGTTCGTCAAGTCCGCCAAATGGCGCATCGGTGAGCAGTCCGCCCTGGAGGCGCTGGCCGAGGTGCACGCGCGGGCCGGCGCCGGCGGGCCCATCGAATGGCACAAGATGGGTTCCGGCTGGTCGTGGCTCCGGCGTGGCCCGGACACCGAGAGCGACCACGCCGCCGAAGCAGCCGAGGGCTGGGCGGAGATCAAGCGGCGCCTGGCCGCCGGCACCCACCGGCTCTACGTGCTCGACGAGTTCACCTACCCGATCAACTGGGGATGGATCGACGCCGAGGACGTGGTTGCGACGTTGTCGCAACGGCCGGCCGGGCAGCACGTGGTGATCACCGGGCGCCGGGCCGACCCGCGCCTGGTCGAGGCCGCCGACCTGGTCACCGAGATGACCAAGATCAAGCACCCGATGGACGCCGGGCAAAAGGGCCAGCGGGGCATCGAGTGGTAGCGAGCACGGCGGTGAGTCTGGTGGCCTCAGGGTGACCAGGCTGCCCCGGGTGGTGATCGCAGCCCCCGGCTCCGGGCACGGCAAGACCACCGTCGCGACCGGTCTGATGGCTGCGCTGGCCCGGGCCGGCCAGGTGGTGTCCGGGCACAAGATCGGCCCGGACTACATCGACCCCGGCTACCACGCGCTGGCCACCGGACGGCCCGGCCGCAACCTCGACCCGCACCTGGTCGGCGAGGACCTGCTGGTGCCGTTGCTGCTGCACGGAGCGACGGTGCCGAAGCCGGCGGACGTGGCGGTGGTCGAGGGCGTGATGGGCCTGTTCGACGGGGCGCTCGGCCGGGACGGGTTCGCCTCGACCGCGCACGTCGCCGGCGTGCTGACCTCGCCCGTCGTCCTGGTCGTGGACATCTCCGCGTCCGCCCGAACGGTGGCCGCCGTGGTGCACGGGCTGCGCGGGTTCGACCCCGGCGTCCGGGTGGAGGCGGTGATCCTGAACAAGGCCGGTTCGGATCGGCACGCGCGGGAGGCCGTCGACGCGGTCGAGGGGATCGGGATGCCGGTGCTCGGCGTGCTTTTCCGGGACGACGGCATCAGCGCGCCGGCACGGCATCTGGGCCTGGTTCCGGTTGCCGAGCGGGTCGACGCCGGCGCCTCGCTGGACCGGTTGGCCGCGCAGATCGCGGCGAGGGTCGACCTGGCCGCGGTGATGCGGATCGCCGCCGCGGCTCCGCCACTGGCGGGCGCGGCCTGGGATCCCGCGCTGGTCGGCCGGGCGCCGGGTGCGCCGGAACCGGGTGCGCCGGAACCGGTCGTCGCCATCGCCGGCGGCCGTGCGTTCACCTTCCGGTACGCCGAGACGGAGGAGTTGCTGTCCGCCGCGGGCTGCCGCCCGGTGGTGTTCGACCCGATGGTCGACGCCACCCTGCCGGACGAGACGTCGGCGCTGTACCTGGGCGGCGGGTTCCCGCAGGTGCACGCCGCCGAACTGGGTGGCAACGAGGCCCTGCGGGTCGCCGCCGCCGCGGCGATCGGCGCCGGGATGCCGACCGTCGCCGAATGCGCCGGCCTGCTCTACCTGTGCCGGGAGGTCGACGGCGCGCCGATGCTCGGCGTGCTGGACGCCACCGCGAGGATGACGACCCGGTTGACCCTGGGCTACCGGACGGCCCGCTCGGCGGGATCGAGCGTGCTGGGTCCGGCCGACCGGCCCGTGACCGGCCACGAGTTCCACCGCACGGTGGTGCACCCGGCCTCCGGTGCCGCGCCTGCCTGGCTGATGGACGGCATCGGGCACGGCTTCGCCCTTGACCCGGCGGGCACCGGCCTCGCGACCGTGCACGCCTCGTACCTGCACACCCACTGGGCGGGGCATCCGTGGCTGGCCGCCGCGTTGGCTGCGGCCGCCCGGCGCGTGAACGTTGCGGCCGGCCGACTCGGCCCAATGGCCGCGGCGGCGCGGCGCGGCCGGCCGTCGAGTGAACCGTCTGCGGGCGGAACCGGGGTGCTTGCGCCGCACGTGGTTCACTCGATCGACGGTCGATCACCCGGTCCGCGGCCGGCACCCGCCCTCCCGTGTCGCGCGGATCCGCCCCCGGCGGGCGCACCGGAACCCGACCTGCTACACCACGGCGACGCCGAGATCGGACCCGGGCTGCTGGACTTCGCGGTCAACGTGCGCGCCACCGCGCCGCCCGCCTGGCTCGCCCAGACGATCGCCGGAACGATCCGCACCCTCGGCCGATACCCGCAGACGGCGGCGGCGACGGCGGCGATCGCGCGCCGGCACGGTCGGCCCGCGGACCAGGTGCTGCCCACCGCGGGCGGGGCCGAGGCCTTCACGCTGATCGCCCGGGCCCTGCGACCCGCGCGGGCGGTGGTGGTGCACCCGCAGTTCACCGAGCCGGAGGCGGCGCTCCTGGCGGCCGGGCACGCCGTCGACCGGGTGATCCTGCGGGCCGCCGACGGATTCACGCTGCGTCCCGGCGACGTCCCCGGCGAGGCCGACCTGGTCGTGATCGGCAACCCGACCAACCCCACCGGGGTGCTGCATCCGGTCGCCGTGCTGCGCGGGCTGGTCGGGTCGGGTCGGGTCGTCGTGGTCGACGAGGCGTTCCTGGACGCGGTACCCGGGGAAGCGGAATCCCTTGCCGCGCAGCAGAGCCCTGGCCTCCTCGTGGTTCGTTCACTGACCAAGACATGGGCCGTGGCGGGTCTGCGGGCCGGCTACGTTGTTGGTGATCCTGACCTGATCGGGCGCTTGGCCGCGCAACAGCCACCCTGGTCGGTGTCCAGCCCGGCGCTGGCCGCGATCGAGGCTTGCTGCCGAGACGTGGCGGTGGCCGAGGCCGCGCGGGCCGTGCCGGCGATCACGGCGCGGCGGGAGCTGCTCGTGGACGGGCTGCGTCGGCTGGGCTGCATTGTTGTCGGGACACCGGTCACACCGTTCGTGCTGGCCGACACCGGCCCGGCACTACCGGCCGGGGCACCCGCCGATCACGTGCGGGAGTCGCTGCGGCGCAAGGGGATCGCCGTGCGGCGCGGTGACACGTTCCCCGGTCTCGGGCCCACCTGGATCCGGTTGGCGGTGCGCGATCCCGAATCGACCGCGATCGTGTTGGCGGCCCTCGGCGGCCTGCTGACGGGCGATGGTGCGGCGGGGTCGGCCCGGCACGGCAGGATGGACGCGCCGCCGACCAACCAGTCCGGAGTTGATCATGCAGAAGATGTCCTTATGGGACCCGGATGACGACACCTTCTGCATGATCAACAGCGGTCGGGTGAGAGGAGCGAAACGGGGCGAGGAGCGGTGTGGTGGCGGGCGGTGAAGCCGTGACCGGATTCGCCGTCGACCTGCCGGTCGCGGGGCGAGCTGTCCTGCTCACCGACGGCTCCGAGCGGGTGCTCGGCCGGATAGCCGGGCTCCGGGCCGCAGGCGCCGACATCCGGGTCGTCGCCCCGTCGGCCGCCGCGTCGGTGGTCGATCTGGCCGAGCGGGGCCTGCTCCGGTGGGAGGCGCGGCCGGTCACGGCGGATGACATTGCCGGGACCTGGCTGGTCGTGGTCGGCGGCGCCGACCACGCGGCCGACGCCCGGGTCCGCGGCTGGGCCGAGCGGCATCGGGTCTTCTGCGTCGGACCGGCGGTCGGCCCAGGCGTCGGCGCCGACGGTGTCGCCGGTGTCGACGGTGTTGTCGACGGTGTCGAGACCGCCCGGGCCCGACCCGCGTCGACGTTCGGCCGGGTGATCCTGGTCGGCGGCGGCCCGGGCGACCCCGGCCTGATCACGGTTGCCGGAATGGCCGCGATCCGGGAGGCGGACGTGGTCGTCACCGATCGGCTCGCCCCGTTGGCGGTGCTGGATGAGACCCGGCCCGGCGCCGAGATCGTGGACGTCGGCAAGATCCCGCGGGGCCGCTTCACCCCGCAGGAGCAGATCAACCGGCTGCTGGTGGAGCATGCGCTCGCCGGCCGGACGGTGGTGCGGCTCAAGGGCGGGGACAACTTCGTCTTCGGTCGCGGCGGCGAGGAGTGGCAGGCCTGCGCGGAGGCCGGCGTCCCGGTGCGGGTGATCCCCGGCGTGACGTCCGCGGTGGCGGTGCCCGGACTGGTCGGCATCCCGCTGACCCACCGCACCGCCAACCAGGGCTTCACGGTGATCAGCGCGCACGTGCCACCGGGAGACCCCCGGTCGACACTGGACTACGCCGCCCTGGCCGGGACGGGCACCGCGCTGGTGATCATGATGGGTGTGGCCACGCTGGGCGCCGTGGCCGACGAGCTGATCCGCCACGGCCTGGACCCGGCCACGCCCGCGGCCACCGTCGCCGACGGCTGTCTGCCGGACCAGCGGGTCGTCCGGGGCACGCTCGCCTCGATCGCACAGGACATCCACACGGCCGCCATCAGGCCACCGGCGATCACCGTCATCGGTTCGGTCGCCGCGTTCGATCCGCTGCCTTGAGACGGCGCACCGGCAGCGGGATCACCGGTGCTCGTCGCCGCTGCGACGAAGCGGCCGCATCGACCGAAGCACCCAGCGACCGCCGTGGCCGGAGACCGTGACCGCCGTCGACGGACCGACGTCGAACGCGAAGAGCAGTGGCAGCGGTGCACGCAGCAGGTGCACCAGCGCCGCCCGGACTACCAACGGCGACGTGACGATGACCGATCGGCCGTCCGGCCAGGAGCGGGCATCGATCGCCCGGCCCACCCGGACGACCAGGTCGGCCAGCGACTCCCCGCCGTGCGGGGCCGCCGTAGGGTCCGCCAGCCAGGCAGCGGCGCCCGCCGCGTCGTCCGTGAGAGCCTCAAGGGAGCGGCCTCGCCATCGGCCGGCGTCGAGGTCGGCGAAGGCCTGATCCACCGCCCCGGCCCAGCCCAGGGCCGTAGCCGTGCGGCGGCACCGCAGCTCAGGACCGGTCAGCACCAGCCGTGCCCGGACGGCGCATGGGCCGGGGAGGGCGCCGGGCTCGACCTCCTCGTCGTCCGGGAAGGCGCCACGACGGGTCGCTGCGGTCGGCGCGTGCGTGACCAAGGTCAATCGGGTTGCCATCGTCACCTCCGACCTGGGCAGCCGCGTTGACCCCGTGATCGTCGGGCCGATACGGTCAGCGGGTTCCAGCGGTTTCGGGAAGCCGGTGCAAGCCCGGCACGGTCGCGCCACTGTAAGACCCGTCGTCGGGTCGAGTCAGACCCCGATCCCGCCCGGCTCCGACGAGTGGGGGCGCATCACCCCCGAGGAGGTCAGCATGTCCCAGGCCGCAGCAGCGACCGGAGCGATCCCGGTTCCCGCCATTGCCATCCCCACCATCCCGGTCCGGCAGATCCTGCCGTGGGCGGTGTTCGTGGGCGTGCTCGCGATGATCGCCCTGTACTTCGTGTCGGCCGAGCAGGGCGCCTTCGCGGTGTTCGCCGGCACCGGCATCCACGAGTGGGTACACGACGGCCGGCACCTGCTCGGCTTCCCCTGCCACTGACCGGGGGGTTGCACATGTTGACCGCACGGACCTTCCTGGTCCGCGGACTGCTGGCCGGGCTCGTCGCCGGCATCGTGACCTTCGGCGTCGCCTATGTCATCGGCGAGCCGTCGATCGGTGCGGCGATCGCCATCGAGGAGGCCGGTGGCGCCGCGGTCGAGGACCACGTCCACGACACGCCCGTCACGGACACCGAGGAGCATTCGCACGGTGAGGAGGCCGAGGTCTCCCGGGCGGATCAGTCCACCTGGGGCCTGGCCACGGCCACGGTGATCATCGGCGTCGCGCTGGGCGGGATCGCCGGGCTGGGCTCCGCGTTCGCCTGCGGCCGGCTCGGCCGGCTCAGCCCGCGGGCGAGCACCGCGGTGGTGGCCGCGATCGGCTTCACTGCCTTCTACCTGGTGCCGTACCTGAAGTTCCCCCCGAACCCGCCCGCGGTCGGCGACCCGGACACCATCGGGCAACGCACCGCCTGGTACTTCTCCATGCTCGCCGTATCGGTGATCGCCGCCGTACTGGCGGTGGTCGTGGCGCGACGGCTCGCCCCACGGGTCGGCACCTGGAACGCCGGCCTGGCCGCCGGTGCCGGCTACCTGATCGTGGTGGCACTGACCGGCCGGCTGCTGCCGACCATCGATGAGGTGCCGCAGGGCTTCCCGGCCGATCTGCTGTGGGAGTTCCGGATGGCCTCTCTCGGTGTCCAGTTCACCTTGTGGCTGGTCATCGGCGTGATGCTGGCCAGCTTGATCGGAGCGGTTGCCCGTCGGCCGGCGACGTCCTCGGACGCCGGGCGATTGGCGGGCACAGCGGCGTGATCCGCCCGGTCGCGCCACCGTCGGTGCAGATCCGGGAGCAGGCCCGGCGCCGCGTCGACGGGTTGGCCAAGCCGGCCGGCGCGCTCGGCCGGCTCGAGGACCTGGCGGTCTGGCTCGCCGCCTGTCAGCATCGTTGCCCGCCCGTGCCGGTCGTGGATGTGCGGGCGGTGGTGTTCGCCGGCGATCACGGGGTGGCCGCGTTCGGGGTGTCCGCCTATCCGGCCGCCGTGACGGCGGCCATGGTGCGGTTGTTCCACGCCGGCGACGCCGGGGTGAGCGTGCTGGCCCGGCAGCACGGGGTGCGGCTGCGGGTGCTGGACATCGGCGTCGACGACGACCTGCCGGGCCTGCCCGGCGAGGTCACCGAATTCAAGATCCGGCGCGGGTCCGCGCCGATCCATCTGACGGACGCCGTGTCGGCGGGTGAGGTGGTGGCAGCGATCGGGGCCGGGCAGGCGATCGCCGACCGCGAGGTCGCGGGTGGAGCCCAGTTGCTCATCTCCGGAGACATGGGCATCGGAAACACCACGCCGGCGGCCGCGCTGATCGCGGCCGTTCTCGGCCTGCCCGCGGAGGAGGTCGTCGGGCGGGGAACCGGCATCGACGACGAGGCGCTGGACCGCAAGCGGGACCTGATCGACCAGGCCCTGACCAGAATGGGCGACCGGATCACCATGTCCGACCCGCTCGACCTGCTCGCCGGGCTGGGCAGCGCCGACATCGCCGCCTCGGCCGGCTTCATGGCCCGGGCCGCCGAACGCGGCGTTCCCGTCCTGCTCGACGGGGTCGTGTCGGTGGCTGCCGGCCTGCTCGCCGACCGGCTGGTCCCGGGTGCGGCCAACTGGTTTGCGGCCGGACACCGCTCCACCGAGCCGGCCCAGTCATTCGCGTTGGAGAAGCTGGGCCTGGAACCACTTCTCGATCTGGGCATGCGTCTGGGTGAGGGCAGCGGAGCGGTTGCGGCGGTGCCCTTGGTACGGTCGGCGGCCCTGCTGCTGCGGGACATGGCGTCGCTGTCGGACGTGCTGGGTTGAGTTCGCTTCCCGACGGCCTGCGATTGGCCGTCGGCACCCTGACCGTTCTTCCGGTCCGCCCGCCGAGCCGGGTCGACCGCCCGGCCGCACGGGTGGCGATGCTGCTGGCCCCGGTCGCCGCAGTGCCGCTCGGGCTGGCCGCGGCCCTGGTCGGCGGGCTGCACCACTGGCTCGGCCTGACGCCGCTGGTGGCGGGTGGGCTGGCGCTCGGCGCAGTCGCCCTCGGCAGCCGTGCGCTGCACCTGGACGGCCTGGCCGATACCGCCGACGGGTTGGGTTCCGGCGGGGATGGCAGCCGCGCGCTGGAGATCATGCGGCGCGGCGACATCGGGCCGATGGGCGTGGCGACGTTGGTGCTGGTGCTGCTCGTGCAGGCCGCTGCGGCCGGCGCCCTGCTGGTCCGCCCCTGGGGGTTCGCGGCGCTAGGCGTGCTGGTATGCCTGTCCCGCAGCGCGCTGTACCTGGCGTGCGCGGAGGGTGTTCCGGCGGCCCGGCCGACCGGGTTGGGGGCCACGGTCGCGTCGGTGGTGCCCCGGGCCGCCGTCGCGATCGGGGTGCCGGTGGCAGCGGTCGTCGCCACCCTCACCCTGACTTCGACCGGTGCGCCCTGGTGGCTGGGCGCCGCGGCCGTCGCCGCGGGCGCGGTCGTGGTGGCCGGCGTGGTGATGCACTGCCGGCGGCGTTTCGGCGGCATCACCGGGGATGTGCTCGGCGCCGCCGTCGAGATCGACCTGCTAGTGCTGCTAGTCGTCGGCAGCGCCGGAGGGTTGCGCTGATGCAAGTCTCGTTGGATCGAACAAGACGGCGCCGAAAGTGCGTCGTCGAACGGCGGTGCGGCCCGCCGTGGCCGTCCCCTCAGGGGTGAACCGCTGGGTTGGCCGGGTGGTCGTCGCCGGCGAGATCCACGTGGCCGGTCTTCTTCAGCCGGTAGTGCGGATCTCGACCGACGCAACCGCCGCGTGTGCAAGATCGGTCAGCAGCTCCGGGATGATCCGCTTTTCCACGACCGCGCGCCCGCGTTCGTGCAACGCCGCGGCCAGTGCCGGATCCCAGGGTGAGTCGGCCACCGCCCCCTGGACCACCCGGGTGTCGGTCATGCCGATGACCCTACGGACGACGTCCGACACTGCCGGGCCTGCCGGTACGGTCGAAGGATGCCAGCAGCGCGCACCCTGGTCACCGGCGGGGTGCGGTCGGGTAAGTCGGGCATCGCCGAGGGGCTGCTGGCCGCCGAGCCCGCGGTGACCTACGTTGCCCCCGGACCGGTCCCGGACCGGCGCGTCGATCCGGAGTGGGCGGATCGCGTCGACGCACATCGCGCACGCCGCCCTCTGCACTGGTCGACGGTCGAGACCCCGGACCTGGCTTCGGCTCTCGAGGCGACGTCGGGCGCGGTGCTGATCGACTGCCTTGGCACCTGGGTGACCTCGGTGGTGGACGGGTTGGGCACCTGGGACGCGCGGCTCGTCGAGTGGGAACCGCTGTTCGACGCCCGGCTCGACGGGTTGGAGCGCGCCTGGCGGACCGCGACGGGGCCACTGGTGGCGGTGACGAACGAGGTGGGCTGGTCGGTGGTGCCCGAACACCGCTCCGGGCGCACGTTCCGTGACCTGCTCGGGCGGGTCAATCAGCGCATCGCAGCGGTCAGCGACGACGTTCTGCTGGTGGTGGCCGGGCGGGTGCTGCGGCTCTGAGCCCGCACCCGCGTCGGGCCATCAAACGGTCGAGCTCCGGGCACGACGTTCGAACAGCTTCGAGAGCTCGGACACCGCTGCCACGGTCCCACCGAGCAGGAAGCAGACCACCCAGTCGCCCCAGCTCAACGCTACGAAGCCGAACAACTCGGCGGTGACCGGGACGACCATCGCCAAGGCATGGACCAGCACCGAGACCGTCATGCCGATGATCAGGAACCGGTTGCTGAAGAACGCCGTCCGGAACACCGAGCGGGTCTCGCCCCGGGAGTTCAGCGCCTGGAAGACGGTGCAGGCCACGAAGGTCGTGATGGCGAAGCTCCGGGCGTGCTCCACGGAGGCTCCGGCCAGGAGCTGCATCTCGAACGCGAGCACCACGACCAGCGCCATCCAGCCGCCGGTGATCGACGCTCGGACCCACAGCCGTCCGGACAGGATGCCCTCACCGCGAGGACGCGGCCTACGGGTGAGCTCGTCGCCCTCGGCCGGTTCGAAGGCCAGGGCCAGGTCCTGCACGCCGCTGGTCACCAGGTTCAGCCAGAGCATCTGGATGGGCAGGAACAGCAGCGTCGTGTTGATGAACAGGTTCACGCTCACCGCCACCAGCGAGGTGACCGCGGTCGAGAGGAGGAAGAACGTCGACTTGCGCACGGCTGCGAAGGTGACCCGTCCCTGTCGGACGGATTCGACGATGGTGACGAAGGCGTCATCGGTCAGGACGATGTCGGCGGACTCTCGTGCCACGTCGGTACCGCTGCGACCCATCGCCACGCCCACCGACGCGGACCTGAGTGCGGGGGCGTCGTTGACGCCGTCGCCGGTGACCGCGACCACCTCGCCGGTGGATTGCAGGCTCTCCACGATCGTGAGCTTGTCCCTCGGGGTCACCCGGGCGGCGATGTTCGTCCGGCCGAGCCGGGCGGCCAGCTCGTCGTCGGTGAGCCGGGCCAACTCCGTGCCGGTCAACGGCTCCGCCCCGCCGAGCTCGATGCCCAGCCTGCGCCCGATCGCGCTGGCGGTGGTTGGATTGTCCCCGGTGATCATCTTCACGGTGATGCCGGCGGACCGGCACTCCTGGATGGCCTCGGCAACGCCGGGCCGCGGCGGGTCCTCCAGCCCCTGCAGCCCGAGGAAGGTCAGGCCGCCCGGCCGTTCCAGTGCCTCATGCGGATCTTCGCCCGGTGTCAGCGGGCGACATGCCGTGGCGATGACCCGCAGTCCCTGGCGGGCCATCCCGTCGATGGCGGCCCGAACCAGCGGGATGTCCAGCGGATCGTCACCGGTGGCGGGCTGCGCCGTCACCGACATGTCCAGCAACCGACCAGGAGCTCCCTTGACGTAGAGCATCAGCCCGTCGGCCTCGGGCCAGATCGTCTGGGAGAAAGCACGTTCCGGCTCGTACGGGATCTCGAGCTCCGGATTGGCAACGACCTCGTCGACGGTGACGACGCCGTGCCGAAGCGCCACCGTCGCCATGGCGACGTCGACCGCGTCGCCGACCAGTGGGATCTCCGGGCTCGGCCCGCGGGAGGCCTCGTTGGTCAGGGCGCCGGCACGCAGCATCCTGCCCATCGCCGCCGTCGGCGGCGCCGACTCGGCCGTGCCGTCGCCGAGCCGAGAACTACGTCCATCCGGGGTCCACAGCTGCACCACGGTCATCCGGTTCTGGGTCAGGGTCCCCGTCTTGTCCGAACCGATGACCGTCGTCGAGCCCAGGGTCTCCACGGCCGGCAGCCGTCGGACGATTGCCCGCCGCTTGGCCATCCGGGTCACGCCCAGGCTCATCGCGACCGTCTGCACGATCTTGAGGCTCTCCGGAATGGACGACACGGCCAACGCGACCGCTGCCATGAACATCAATTCCGGGTTGGCGCCGCGCACCAGACCGACCACGAACAGACCGCAGGCGGCGACGGCGACGATCGCACCGATCAGCTTCTCAAGCCGATTCATCTGCACCTGCATGTCGGTCAGTGGTGGATCCGCCTGCACCAGTTCGTTGATCCTGCCCAACTGCGAATGATCACCGGTGGCCACCACCACACCGACGCCGCGGCCCGCGACCACAGACGTGCCCGAGTAGGCCATGCTGGTGTGGTCGCCGAGCACCGCGCCTGCCGGTACCACGTCGGGCGTCTTGTGCACCGGCTTCGATTCACCGGTCAGCAGGGACTCGTCGATCCGCAATGCATTGGTCTGCACCAACCGCAGATCCGCGGTGACCTGATCACCGGCCTCGAGCAGCACGATGTCGCCTCTGACCACATCGCGGGACGGCAGCTGGTGGGTGGTCGAGTCGCGCACCACCCGGGTCGTCGGTTCGGCTCTGGACTGCAACGCCGAGACCCGGGACTGCGCCTTGCTCTCCTGGTAGTAGCCCACCACGGCGTTGATCAACAAGGCGGCGGCGATGGCGATGGAGTCCACCCAGTCCCGCAGCAGCAGCGTGATCACCATGCAGAGCACCAGGATGAAGATCAGCGGGCTGGCGAATTGTCGCAGGAACAGCTTCCAACGAGGTTCCAGCGCATTTCCCAGCAGGATGTTGGGACCGTCTCGGGCCAGCCGTGCCGCCGCCCCCGACTCCGAGAGCCCGTCCAGGTCGGTACCCAGCTCCCGCAACACCGCGGTCTCGTCGGCGGCATGCCAGTCGAACGGGGCTTCCGCGAGTCGGGTCGCGGACATCACGGTGCGTCTCCCTCTGGTTGCGGCGCAGCAGTTGTCGACTCCACGCTAGGGAAGCCCCGGCCCGGCCCGGAAGGGCACAAGGTCACGGTCAGCCGCTGAATGCCAGACGAAGCGCCGCCGCCGCCTGCTCCGGCGGCGCGGACCCGTAGGTCCGCTGTTCGTGCCGGCGCACCGCGAGAGTCCCGTCCACGATGAGGTCGCCGAGCAACCCACGGGCGAGCGCCGAGCGGTCCAGCGCATCGAGCGCGGCCGGCTGGTCGGTGGCCAGTGCCAGCGCCTTCTGTCGGTCGTCGGGCAGATCGGCCGGATTCACCCGCACCTCGTCGGGCAACGTCAGATCACGCCCGACGCCGTCGAGTGCCAGGCCGAGCACCACCGCCCCGGCAAGGTACGGGTTGGCGCTGGCGTCGATGCATTTGACCTCGACGGATGCGCCGTGCGGGGTGCCGTGGGTGGCTCCCACCAGCCGGATCGCGGCTTCGCGGTTCTCCAGCCCCCAGCAGGCGAACGCGCCCGCCCAGTTCCCCGGCCGCAGCCGCCAGGGCGACAGGACGGATCCGGCCAGGATGGCCTGGACGTCGGGGAGTCCGGATACCAGCCCGGCGATGGCCGCCCCACCCAGCCCGGTCAGGCCGTGCGGGCCGGCGCCACCGGAGAACAGCGGGCCGTCGGCGTCGGCCATCGACAGGTGCAGGTGCGCGCCGTTACCGGCGCCACCGGCGAACGGCACGGGCGAGAACGACACACCAAGACCGTGCCTGGACGCGGCCCGGCTGATCAGAATGCGGGCCAGGACGGTGCGGTCGGCGGTGGTGACCGGATCGGCGGGAGGCAGTGAAACCTCGAACTGGTCGGTGCCGTACTCGGCGTGCAGCTGCTCCGCCGGCATGCCAGCGTGGTCCAGGCTTTCGGCCAACTCGGCCAGCAACTGCGCGGCGTCCAGCACCGGGCGGACCCCGTAGCCCTGCCAGGTGGGTCCGGTGCGCGCAGACCCGTCCGGCTGGGTGAGCACGAATTCCAGTTCGGCGCCGGTCGTTGCGGTGAGGCCCGCGTCGGCGAGCTCGTCGACCACCCGGCGCAGCCGTCGGCGTGGACACCCGTCGAACGCGGTGCCGTCCTGCAGATGGAAGTCGGCCGGTGCCCAGGCCACTCCGTGTTCGAGAATGGTGGTGGCGGCCGGGTCGATGCGCAGCCGTAGATCGCCGATCACACCGAAGTCAGGGGTGAAGGCGATGCCCATGTCGACGCAGAACACCAGCCAGGACGGCGAGGCGCCCATCCCTGCGTCGACGAAGGCCGGGAACCGGGCGACCGGAACACCTTTCGCCCGGATGACGCCGGCGTAGTCGACGGCGGTACCGAGCAGGAACCTGACGGATCGGTCGGCCAGTCGGGCGGCGGTCGACTGCACGGGACCGCCGACGAAGCGCGTGCTCGGTTCGATCATGCCGTCTCCAGATCGATCGACTCGTGCTCACGACCGTAGCGTCCCGGCCGCCCACGCGGCAGTGCCTCATACAGACGGGGCCTCATACGGACGGGGCCTCATACAGACGGGGTCTCCTATAGTCGGGCAGCGCCGTCTGCGATGTCTGCCGACGGGCTGGGACGTCTGCCCACGGGCTACGACATCGGCGCGACGGGGGGCGGCATGTGGGTCGGCTCCGTGGCGGCCCGCCCGCTCGGTCTGCTCCTGGGCTACGGCGCCGATCTGCTGCTGGGGGACCCCAGGCGGGGACACCCGGTGGCCGGATTCGGCCGCATGGCCGCGGCCCTTGAACGTCGCACCTATCGGGACTCCCGCGCGGCCGGCGTGGTGCATACCGCCGGGTTGGTCGGGGCGGTCGTTGCGGGCGGTCTGCTGGCCGAGCGGGTGACCCGGAACGCGCCGTTGACGCGGACCGCGGTGACCGCGGCCGCGACCTGGGCGGTGCTGGGCGGGCGGTCGCTGCGGCGCGAGGCGGCGGCCGTGTCGACATGCCTGGAGGCCGGCGACCTGCCGGCCGCCCGCCGCCGGATCACCCATCTGGTCGGTCGTGATCCCGATGCGCTCGATGCGTCCGGCATCGCCCGGGCGTGCGTGGAGTCGTTGGCGGAGAACACCTCTGACGCCGTCGTCGGGCCGCTGCTGTGGGGCGCGGTTGCCGGGGTGCCAGGACTCCTTGGCTACCGGGCGGTCAACACCCTGGACGCGATGATCGGTCACCGGTCCCCCCGGTATGCCCGGTTCGGCTGGGCGGCCGCGCGGCTCGACGACCTCGTCAACCTGCTGCCGGCCCGGCTCTGTGCGGGGCTGGCGGTGCTGCTGGCCCCGGTTGTCGGCGGATCCCGATCGGCGGCGTGGAATGTCTGGCGGCGGGACGCGCGGCGGCACCCGAGTCCGAACGCCGGGCCTGTCGAGGCCGCCTTCGCCGGCGCGCTGGGCCGCACACTCGGCGGCGTCAACACCTACGGAGCCACAGCCGAGGACCGCGGCACCCTCGGGGACGGCCCGCCGCCGAACGTCCCGGACATCGCCCGTGTGGTCCGGCTGTCGGTGGTGGTCGGCGCCGTCGCGCTCGCCGCCGGTGTCGGCGCGGCGTGGGGCCTCGGGTCGGTTCGGCGGGAATGGCGGCTCCGAATCGCGCCGGATTATCACCGGTAGCCGAATGGCTGGTGAAGGTGAGACATCCCGGGTCCGGCGATTCTGCGCAAGATCTTTCCGACCGCCCGCTACCGTCGAAGCCGGGTGCTCCGAGCTGCGGGAAGAGGTGGCGGATGGGCAAGGCCACGGCCGTCGAGCCGACCAAGGTGGTGGAAGTGTCACTCGCCCAGGCCTCGCAGCGGGCCTACCGCACCGACTGGAGTCGCTTCAGCGCGTGGGCGACCGAGAACGGCTCCCCGTTCCTGCCGGCCCCGCCCGGGGTGGTGACGGACTACATCACGGCGGCGGCCGCCGAGCAGGATTGCGACGGGTCGTTCCGGTACCGGCCGGCATCGCTGGCCAGGTGGGTGTCTTCGATCAACCACGTGCACACCGTGGCTGGCCTGGCCGCACCGGGGCGTTCCGAGCTGGTCCGCGACGCGCTTGCCGAGATCCGCCGGACTCGCGGGACCCCACCGGTCCGCCGGGCGTCGTTGCTGCTGGACGACATCGGAAACCTGCTGGACGACATCCGCAACCTGGTGGACGGGCTCGCGTCGGTGGTCGGCGACTGGCCGGCGGGTGTGGCAGCCCGCCGCGACACCGCCCTACTGTTGATGGCGTCCGCAGGCACCTTCCAGCGGTCGGAGCTGGTCGGGCTGACCGCCGGGGATGTGACCCTGCACCCTGAGGCCGGGATGCACGTGCGGCTGAGCGCGTCCAGAACCGGCCAGGAGGCACCGGGTCGGACGGTGACGCTGTCCTACGAACGGGACCCGGCGATCTGCCCGCCGTGTGCCTGGGTGCGGTGGCGGGAACTGCTGCATGCCGCCGACGCCGCGCCGCGGGACCAATCACGGGCCAGGGTGATGCGGGTGCTGCGCCGGCAGGCTGCTCACGACCACGCCCCCCACCCCGATGATCGTGACGGGGAGGGCGTGGGCCGATTGCATGTGTGCCGGACCACAGGGCTGCCCGACCCGACCGAGTCGGGCCGGGCGTTGTTCCCGTCCGTGCATGGCACCGGGATCATCCGGGACCGGCCGATGTCCGGGGATGCGTTGCACGAGATGATCCGCCGCCGCGCCGAACAGGCCGGCCACACCGTGCCCGAGATGGACAGGCTCGGCGGGCATTCCCGGCGACCGGGCCCCGTCACAGGTGCCTTCCGGACCGGCGCCGAGGCCCGGGGGTGGGCGCCGCGGACCCATACGACGTACGCCGCCGACTGGGCCCTGTTCGCGGACTGGTGCGAGGCCGGCGATCGCCGGCCACTGCCGGCCGACCCGACCACCGTGCTCGAGTTCGTGGCCGAATGCCCTTCCGCCCCGGCCACCCGCCGGCGCCGGGTCATCGCCATCGACCATCACCACACCGCCGCCGGCCATCCACCACCCGGTGCCGATCCCCGGGTCCGGGACGTGGTGGGTCGACCGCCCACCGAGCCGCCCCCGATCGCACCCGAGACGCGCGCACGAGTGGACGCGGCCCTGCGGATGCTGCCCAGTCGCGGCTGGACCGGCGGCCTGTTCGGCCGGCGCGACCGGTGCCTGCTGGTGCTCTCGCAGCTTGCCCGGATCCCGCACAAGCACCTGGCCGACCTGGCCGCCGCCGATGTCGCCGTTGCCGGGGGCGTGGCGACCGTCACCGTGGGCGGACTGACCAGAACCGTTGAGGCGACGGACGATCCGGTGCTGTGTGGGCCGTGCGCGATCGCCCGCTGGCTGGTCACCCATCAGGTCATCGTCACCAAGATCGCCACCCGAGCGATCGCGGACCATCTGCGGGCGGTCGAGCCCGTGACCACCGAGTCCGTCCATGCCTGTCTGGAACCGCGGGCGGCGGACGAGCGGACTCTGGCCAGTCCGCTGCTGGCCACGGCAGATCAGTGGGGATCGACACCCTTTCCGCTGAGCCGGATGTCGCCTCATGCTGTGTCCCGACGAGCACGCGACCTGCTCGCGGGGATCGTCACCCCGCGCCGGGTGCTACCCGAGCATCCCGCGGTCGACGAGGGGCGGACGGTGCCGGTGACCCAGGAACCCGTCGTCGCGGGCCACACGCGGGAACGGGTGCGGGTGGCGTGGGACCGTCGCCGAACCGACCTGGCCGACCTGGCCGACGTGGCCGAAGATCTCGCCGCAGTTGATCACCAGGTCGCCGAGCTGAACCGCCGGGTCTGTCAACTCCTGGCCATGGCGACCGAGCCGCCGGCCGGGTGACTCGCTCCGGGTGCGAGCCGCCGTGGACCGCTGCGAGGGGCGGGCCCATCCGCCGCCCTGGCCTGGGGAGTCGTCGTGGACAAGTTCCGGCCCGACCGCTGGGCCATCATCGGCGCGATCATCTGCCTCGTCGGCGTCGCCTTGATCATGTACGCACCACGTCCGACCTGATCAACGATCCCGGTCTCGCGGCCTCCGCAGCGCACCGGGCGCATCGGAGGAGCAGGCCGTGGTGGGCCCCTGCGCTCACCCAACCCTGCTCGTCGCTCCGCTGACTGTCATCGCGGCGACCAGCGGGGCGGTGGCGATCGGCGACCTGAGGGTGGCAGCCGGTCACGCGCTGGACGGCTGGCCGCTGCCGGCCGATTGATTTCTTACAAGAGCGACAGCTCACGAATCGCTACTTTTGGGGGCACCCCAAAGCAGAGGAGAGCCACGTGGGCAAGGTGGTCATGTACAGCTCGGTGTCGGTGGATGGCTTCGTAGCGGACGAGAATGACCTGCCCGGACCGCTGTTCGACTGGTTGTCCAGCGGTGACGTCCCGTTGGACGAGAGCGGCGAGGTGAAGGTGTCGCGGACGTCCTACGACTACACCCGGCCGTACTGGGACCAGATCGGGGTGACGATCTGTGGCCGCCACGTCTTCGACCTGACGGATGGCTGGGACGGAAAGCCTCCGAGCGGGATCGACCACGTGGTCGTCGTAACGCACCGGCCGCAGCCCGAGGGCTGGGACCCCACGGCGCCGTTTCACTTCGTCGACGGCGTCGAGGCAGCCGTGGCCATGGCGCAGGAGCTTGCGGGTGACCGCATAGTCGAGGTGGCCGCCGGCGACGTCGGTGGCCAGGTGTTTGCCGCAGGTCTGGTCGACGAGGTGCGCATGGACGTCGTACCCGTCGTGTTCGGGTCCGGCAAGCGGTTCTTCGGGTCGCTCCACGCGCAGCACCTGCTGGAGGATCCTGACGTGGTGATTCAGGGCAACAGGGTGCTTCACCTGCGTTATCGGGTGCGCCGTCGACCGATCTGAGCGGGTACTCGAAGAAGTCCACTGCGAACGGTGCAAGACCGGGCACCAGCCCCTCGGTGCCGTCATCGGCTTCCAGGACCCGGCGCGTCAGCGACCGTCCAACCAGCGGCTACACCCTCAAGTCATACACGCCTCATTGCCGTCTGGGTCCGGGCCATTGGATGTCGATCTCGATGGTGGGTAGCCAGGGTGTGGAGGTGGGTGGGCGGGGTGGTCGGCTCGGATACTGGTGACCGGTG
>CAYZBB010000019.1:0-59399 GCA_964476495.1 uncultured Actinomycetes bacterium
CGGGGGTTGGCGGTTCGATTCCGCTCGTCTCCACCCAAGTGTCCTGACGGGAACCGGCGCATCCGACGGCAGCGTCCTGCCGTCCGCGCCAGTGCAGTACCGGAACTTCCGACGGAGCACTGGCAGCACATGATCGACGCCGGGCCACGCTGGATCGTGGGCGAAAACCTCCTCGTAGTCGACGACTCAGCCAAAGGCGTCGCTCCCGTCCAGGACAACGTCGCCTTGGGAGCGCCGCCGGATTGGCCGACGTAAGGCTTGGGAAAGCAGGGCAGTGAGAGCCCGGTTGATCAAGGATCCAGGCGGACCCCAGCGGGGTCCATCGATCCGTTGGCTCCCCGGCCGAGCCACCGATCGATCCACGATCGATCCATGATCTCGGTGCATGACGACGCGCCGAGGTGATTCGACGAGGATGGGATCTACGCCAGGCGCCGAGAACAGGTGAAACCAGCGATTCAACCGATCCCGGTTGAGAATTGTGCACGGAGGTCGACGGTGACCCCGCTGGCGCCGACCGGCCGATCGTAAGTGCGGGGCGGTGGAATCGCCGCAGCCGGCACGTGGTAGACCGGCGGAGCGGACGACTGGAGGCACGGATGCGGCGCGAGCACCGGACATGGCGGCGGACGGTGGCGGCCGCCGCACTCTTCGCGCTGGCAACGGGGTGCACCGCGAGCCCCGGATCGAGCACCACGTCGGCGTCACCGTCCCCCGCCGCCGCCCCATCGGTGACGACCGCGCCCGGTGCCGCCGCGTCGGGTGCCGCCGCGTCTGCGATCAGGGTGCCGGATGCGTTCACCGCGGTCACGGTGCGTTCGCTGAGCGCACCCACCTACCCGTTCAAAGGGACGGATGGCAGGTATCACATCGCCTACGACCTCGAGTTGACCAACGCCCAGGGGGTGCCGGCGACCGTCGAGAGGATCGACGTGGTCGACGCGTCGTCGCCGAGCACGGTGATCGACTCGTTGTCGGGCACCCGGCTGGTCGACCCGGACTGCTCGTTCGGCGACTGCAGCCGGCTGCGGCTGCTGCCCCAGGCGCCGGCTGACAGCACCGTGATCCCGCCTCAAGAGTCGCGCGTTGTCTTCGTCGACTTCGCGCTCGACTCACCGGACCAGTTCCCGAAGGCTGTTGCGCACCACCTGTACGGCCAGGCCGCGCAGAACCCGGGCTCGACGGAACCCGGACCGGTCGACTACCTGGCGGCGCCGTTCGATATCTCGGCGGGCACGCCACCGGTCATCGGGCCGCCGGTGAAGGGCGACCGATGGGTCGCGCTCAACGGCTGCTGCCTGCCCGGATTCCCGCACCGCACGTCGATGGCCACGCTCAACGGGCTACTGGTCAACAGCCAGCGATTCGCGATCGACTGGAAGCAGGCGAACGAGTCCGGAGCCTTCTACGAGGGCGACAAGACCAGCAACGAAAGCTATTTCGACTACGGTGCGGAGGTCATCGCGGTCGCGGACGGGACGATCACCTCAACACTGGATCGGCTGGATCCCAACACACCGGGAGTCCTGCCGGCCGACGACCCGGTACTCAGGGCGCAACTGACCGTCGAGACGGTGGACGGGAACAACATCGTCCAGGACATCGGTGGTGGCGTCTATGCCTTCTACGCCCACCTGCAGAAGGGGTCGTTGCTGGTCCGGCCCGGCGACACCGTCAAGAAGGGCCAGGTCATCGCCAGGCTCGGCAATACGGGCAACTCCAACGCAGCGCACCTTCATCTGCACTTGATGAACGGTCCGTCGGTGCTCGGCAGTGACGGCGTGCCCTACGTGATCGATTCGTTCGAGTACGACGGTCAGGTGGCGGTGGAGCAACTCCAGGAGGCGGACAACTACGTCTCCGGCACCTACCTTTCCGGGCGGCTGCCGACGCCGGAGCCGCGCACCGAGGAACTGCCGCTGCTCCTGGCGATCGTCAACTTTCCGGGCTGACCGCGATACCGCCCACCGGTCGGGATCCGCCGGCGAGGAAGCGCCTCCGAACGGATAGGTTCACCGACCGTGAAGCCATTCCTGCTGCTCGCCATCCGGGCCGAGGACGTCGCCGCGGACGACGAGTACGAGGCCATGCTGCGGCGCACAGGTCTGGCTGAATCGCAGTTCGTCCGGTTCCGGATCGAGCGAGACCCGCTCGGTGAGCTGGACCTGGACCGGTGGTCGGGAATCGTCCTCGGCGGTGGGCCGTTCCAGGTCAGCGATCCGGAGGAGTCGAAGTCACCGGCACAGCGGCGGGTCGAGGCGGAGCTGGCAGCATTGCTGGACGACGTCGTGGCCCGTGACTTTCCGTTCCTGGGCTGCTGTTACGGCATCGGCACGCTCGGCCGGCATCAGGGTGCGGTGGTCGATCGCAGGTACGGCGAGCCGATCGGCGGCATCCGGGTCGTGGTGACACCCGCCGGTCGCCGTGACCCCCTCCTGGCTCGCGCGGGTGACGAATTCGGAGCCTATGTGGGCCACAAGGAGGCGATCCGAGTGCTGCCGGCGCACGCGGTGGCGTTGGCCGGGTCGGCCGACTGCCCCGTTCAAGCGTTCCGGGTCGGCACCCGCGTGTACGCCACCCAGTTCCACCCCGAGCTCGACCTCGACGGGCTCGCCACCCGCATCGAGGCCTACCGGCACGCCGGGTACTTCCCACCCGCGGAGGCCGATGCGGTCCTGGCGGCGGCCCGGGCGAGCGGGGTCACGGATACGCCCAACCTCCTCGGGCGGTTCGTCGAGCTGTTCGCCAGGGACTGACCCGCCCACCGGTCGGTGATCAACTCGCTGGGATCCGCCGCGATGCGAGTCGCTGTGACCGAGGCAACTGTCGGTTCACCACCGGGAAACATGCCCGTAGCGGTCCGGGACGATTCGTCACGCACTCTTTTTCGGAAAGCGTGACGAGACCGAAGGGGAGACCCGTGACATTCGACGAGGGCATTTCCGATGACCAGGGGTCACCGGCTCGCCGGCGGCCATTGCGGATCGGCGACAGGGTCCGGTCCCTTGTCGACGATGTGTGTGTCAGCGTCGGCCTGACCGGCCTGGTGGTGAACGTGGCCCCACCTCGGTACGGAAGTCCGGCCCGCGCCCGGATCCTCTGGGACAACGAGACCGTCTCGATGGCCGACGCCCCCACCTTCGAGGTGCTCACCGGCCGGGAACCGGTCGAACCCACTGGCTCGGCCAGGGTCGCCTAGCCACCTCGGGTGGCGACGGCATCGCCGGGCCGGGCCACAGGTGATCAGTCGAGCGTGGCCAGATCAGTGCTGACAGCGTCCGGGTCGGCCCGAAGCTGCTTGTGCACCTTGCGGTCCGCACGCGTGATCGCCCGGTCGAGCTTCTCCTCCAGATCGGTGGCGGCGACCAGTACGAACCCGCTCTGCCCGTTGTCCAGCAGGTCGCCGAGTTCCTTGAGATCCTCGCGGCTCAGGCCGGCGGCGGCGTGCCCGGCCAGCGCCCCAACGCCGGCACCGGCGGTGCCACCGATCAGCAGGCCGGCGCCCAGTCCCACCGCCGGGAACAAGGCGACCAGCGCGCCCACCGCGAGCCCCACGCCGAGGCCGCCCTTCGCGGCGTCCCGGGTCGGCTGTTCGTGTCGCTTGACGATCTTCACCTTGCCGTCGGCTGCCTTGGTGACCACGGCCGCGTCGAAGGTGTCGATCAGCCCACCGGTGTGGTAGATGGCTTTGGCCGCGTCGTAGTCGGCAATCGCGGCCTCCTCGCTGTCGTACTGCGCGGCGATCAGCAGGAACGTGTCAAGCGCCATGGAGTCACTCCCGTCTTGTTGCTCCGGATCACCATGCGCGCCAGAATGGCCGGCTACCTCATCCGGTTCGGACGATCATGACCCGAGTCGAACGGTGCCGAACCGGCAGATGACGGCGATGATGCCCGGGCACGACGAGGACGATCGATCGGCGAACGGAGCGTCATGGGCATCGAGCAGTGGGCCGCCAGGCTGGCCGGACCCGGTGATCAGACGGGGTTGCTCATCGCCGCCGCAACCGTGCCGGGCACGTTCGAACCGTCCCTGGTCCCGCGGAGCCTGATGGATCAGGCGATCGTCACCGGCATCGGGAGTTCGCTGAACTTTGTGCTGACCGTGGCCACCCAGGACCTCATCGAGGCGATCACAGCGGGCATCGCCGGCCGATCGGCAGGACCGGGTCCGGCTGGCGGGCGACGATCCGCCACGCTGGCCCTGGACCTGGCGGTGATCCCGGCCGGCGTCGCGGTGAGCCGGTTGCTGGCCCGCCGGTCGGGTGAGTCCGTCGTGCGTGGGATGGCCCGGCAGGTGGCCTGGCGGATGGGGGTCACCGGACTCGGCGCGAGCCTGTTCACCCTGACCGAGATCGGGATGACCACGCTGGATCGGGCGGTGGGCGGGCGGGGTCGCCTTTGCCGGATTCCCCTGGGTGCCCCGGCCGGCCTCGCCCTTGGGCTGGCGCTGGAGTCCTACCGCCGGCGGGGGCTCGCCGAGGAGCCGATCACAACAGATGCCCCCGCCGTCCGGCCCCTGCCGGCGGCCCTGGCCAGCGCCGGGGTGGTCGGGGCCGTGTCGGCCGCCGCGCTGGTGCAACGGCTACTCGCCGACGGCGTCGGCGCCGTGCTGGCCACCTGGCTGCCCGGCGATCGGATCGTGTGGCGCCAGGTCGGCCACGCGATCACCCTGGCCGCGCTGGTCGGTGCCGGCACAGTGGTGTGGCATCGGGCGATCGGATCGATCGAGGCAGGAACGAACGCCATCGAGCCGCTCATCGACGACGAGGGCGGACGCCGCTGGGTCGGTGACGGGGCAAGCGGGTCCGCCCGAAGCCTGGTCCCCTGGCAGACCCTTGGCCGCGAGGGCCGGCGGCACGTCCTGCTCTACCCGCGCCCGAAAACGGTGCGGGACTTGCCCGTCGGCCTGCCCGACCTGGCGATCAGTTCCGTGATGGGCGAGCCTGCGGTGGCCTCGCCGGCGCTGGTCTACATCGGTCTGGACAGCGGGCCGACCGCGCGCGAGCGGGTGGATCTGGCCTTGGCGGAGATGGACCGGGTCGGTGCGTGGGACCGGTCGGTGATCATGTTGTGCTCGCCCACCGGTTCGGGATACGTGAACTACTGCGCCACCGCAGCGGCGTCGTACCTGACCAGGGGCGACGTGGCGATCGTGACGATGCAGTACTCGAAGCGCCCGTCACCGCTGTCGCTGTTCAAGGTGAAGGACGCCCGCGAGCAGAACCGGCTGCTCTGGCTGGCGATCAGCGCGCGGCTGCGGGACCGCCCGAGGGACGGCCGGGCGAAGGTGGTGCTGTTCGGCGAGAGCCTGGGCGCGCACACCAGCCAGGACGTACTGCTGCACTGGGGGACCCTCGGACCGCAGGCATTGGGGATCGATCGCGCGCTGTGGATCGGGACCCCCTATGGCAGCGGTTGGATGCATCAGGTGACCGGCGCCCCACGCCCGGATGTGGACCCGCAGTTGGTCACCATGGTCAACGACTTCGACCAGCTGCAGAACCTGGCGCCGGACCATCGCGCGGCCGTGCGGTTCGTGATGGTCAGCCACGACAACGACGGCGTCACCAAGTTCGGGCTGGATCTGCTCGCGTCCCGCCCGGCCTGGTTGTCCGAGGCCCGACCGAAGGTCGAGATCGTGCCCGGCGCCAGCCCGCGCGGGGTGCCGGCACGGCTACGCTGGCGGCCGGTCACCTCCTTCCTGCACAGCCTGATCGACATGAAGAACGCCCAAAAGATGCAGGGTTACCGGGCCTGGGCCCACGACTACCGTCCGGACCTGGCCCGATTCATCTCCGCGGTCTACGACCTGCCGGCGACGCCGGAGCAGATGGGCCGGATCGAGCAGGCGCTGCAGGCCCGGGAGGCGATCCGCGACCGGTTGCTGTCCCATCATCTCGATGCGATGAACCAGCCGGAACCCGGCTGAATCGTGAGGGAGTCGCAAGGCTCCGTCGTGACCCCGGGCAGGCGTCGGTGGGGATCACGGATGATGATCGTCGACGTATCTGACGCGACGACGATCGGCGGGGCCGGCGATGAACCGTGTGCTCGTCGCATGCACGTTGACGATGGTGATGCTGGTGCTGGACTCCAGCATCATCGGCGTGATGCTGCCGAGCATCGGCGACGATCTTGCGCTCTCGTCGTCGGACATCGCCTGGGTCGTGTCGAGCTACCTGCTCGCGCTGGCGGTGCTGCTGCCCATCGGTGGCCGCGTCACCGATGCCGTCGGCCCGGTCACGGCATTCGTCGTGGGAATGGCCGGGTTTGCCGTCGCCTCGGCCGGGATCGCTTTCTCGGGCAGCGATCTGGCGCTGATCGGGTGGCGGGCGGTGGCCGGCGCCGCCGCGGCGCTGCTGATGCCGTCCACGCTGTCGATCCTGCTGGGTGAGTTCGCCGGTGACGCGCGGGCGCGGGCGCTGGCCGTGTATGCCGGTGTCGGTCAGTCCTTCGCAACGGTGGGTCCGGCGGTCGGTGGGCTGTGTGCCGAATTCCTCGGCTGGCAGTGGGGTTTCCTGGTCAACATCCCGGTCGGCCTGGCCGGTATCGCGCTCGTCGTGACCGCACGACCGGCCAACCGGCGGACGGCGGGTACCAAGTGGGACCTGGTGGGTGCCGGCCTGCTCGTCGTCGGCGCCACAGCGATCGTGACGGCGTTGATTCAGCTGCCCGTCTGGGGCGTGCTGTCCTGGGTGACCTTGGGTTGCTTGGTGATCGGCGCCGGGACCCTCGTCGCCTTCGTCGTGCGAAGCCTGCGGATCGCCCGCCCATTGCTGAATCTGCGCATGTTCGCCGGCCGACCGTTCACCGGAGGGACCGCCGTGCTGGCCTGCCTCGGATTCGGCATGACGGTGGCCACCATCTACGGCGCGATCACGCTGCAGCAGAGCCTGGACCTGAGCCCCGCCGCCGGCGGACTGGCCCTGCTGCCGCTGGTCGTCCCGCTGCTGGTCGCGACCCGCTGGGTGGCGACCGCCTACACGCGGGTCGGCGCCCGGCGGGTCGGGGTGGCCGGCACCGCGGCACTGGCATTCGGCCTGGTCGTCATCGCCGCCGGTGTTGCCGTCGACTCGGTCTGGGTAGTCGCCGCCGGCCTGGTCCCCACAGGCGTCGGCATCGGCCTGCTGCTCAGCCCGATGACGAACGCCTCGCTCAGCACCGTCCCGGATTCCGAACGGGGACAGGCGTCGGGCCTGGTCTCGACCGCACGACAGCTTGGCAGCGTCGTCGGTGTGGGTGTGATGAGCACCTGCATCGCGCTGGTACCCGGCGGGGACTCCGCCGGTGTCATGGTCGGCTTCGGCGTCACCGCCGCGGTGACCGTGATCGGCCTGATCGTCGCCGCACGCACCCTGCCGGGCCCGGCGCCGACCGCCCCCTGAACGGGTTCGTCGTCATCCCTGGCACCCTCCGGCGGCCGTGGCTACGCTCGGTCGGGAATGCCGCAGGCCGCAGCGGAATGGAGCGATCCGTGACCGGAGTCCGAGTCCTGGTGGGAACGCGCAAGGGGGCTTTTGTCCTGACCTCCGACGGCGCTCGCCGGAACTGGGAGGTCAGCGGACCGCATTTCGCCGGGTGGGAGATCTATCACGTCGCCGGGTCGCCCGCCGACCCGGACCGGTTGTACGCGTCGCAGACCAGTGGTTGGTTCGGTCAGGTCGTGCAGCGATCCGACGACGGCGGGCGCACCTGGGAGCCGCAACCGGGCACGTTCACCTACGAGGGCGAGGTCGGACCGCACCAGTATTACGACGGCACCCCGCGGCCGTGGGAGTTCACCCGCGTCTGGCATTTCGAGCCATCGGCCGGCGACCCGGACACGGTGTACGCGGGTGTGGAGGACGCCGCCCTGTTCCGCACCACCGACGGCGGCGCCAGCTGGCAGGAGCTGCCGGCCCTGCGACAGCACCGCACTGGGCCGGACTGGGCGCCCGGCGCCGGTGGGATGTGCTTGCACACCATCATTCTCGACCCGCAGCGGGCGGACCGGATCTACGCGGCGATCTCCGCGGCGGGGGTCTTCCGCAGCGACGACGGCGGCGAGAGCTGGCGGCCGATCAACCGCGGCCTGCAATCCGAGGGCATTCCCGACAGGCAGGCCGAGGTCGGGCACTGCGTGCACCACGTCGCGCAGCATCCCGACCGGCCGGACGTGCTGTTCATGCAGAAGCACTGGGACGTGATGCGCAGCGACGACGGCGGCGAGAACTGGACCGAGATCAGTGGAAACCTGCCCACCGACTTCGGATTCCCGATCGCCCTGCACGCTCACGAACCCGACACCGTCTATGTCCTGCCGATCACCAGCGACTCGAACCACGTGGTGATGGAGGGCCGGCTGCGGGTGTACCGGAGCCGCACCGGTGGTCACGAATGGGAGCCGTTGACCAATGGGCTGCCACAACAGCACTGCTACGTGAACGTGTTGCGGGATGCGATGGCCGTGGACTCCCTCGATGCGTGCGGCATCTACTTCGGCACCACCGGCGGCCAGGTGTACGCATCGGCGGACGCGGGCGACTCATGGGCGCCTATCGTCCGCGACCTGCCGGCGGTGCTGTCGGTGGAGGTGCAGACGCTCTCGTGATCCGAGTGGTGCTGCCGGCGCACCTGAAGGAACTGGCCCGGGTGCACGGCGAGGTGGAACTGGCCGTTGCAGGTCCGGTCACGCAGCGCAGCGTGCTGGACGCGCTGGAGACGCGGTTGCCGGTGCTGATCGGCCGGGTGCGGGATCACACCACCCACCGGCGGCGAGGCTTCGTCCGGTTCTATGCCTGCGAGCAGGACCTGTCCCATGACGACCCGGACGATCCGCTGCCGGTCGCGGTGGCCGCAGGGGACGAGCCATTCCTGATCGTCGGGGCGATGGCCGGCGGCTGACCCCGAAGTCGGCCCGGGGTCTCGGATTTCGTCAGTGCAGTTGGGGCTGACCGTCGGCCCTGTCGGCGGCCCTTTCCGCGCCGATCGCGGTCGCCGCCTCCAGCAGGTGCCGCGCACGACGGCCCAGGTCACCCAAGTCGACCCGGCCGACCTCGGCGGCCTTGGCCAGCCGTTCGGCCAGCTCGAGTGCCTCGTCGACGATGAATGACTGGGCGGCGCGTTCCTGACCCATGTCGCCCAGGATGGTCCGCTCGGTCCGGGACGCGATGATCGGGCTGCCGATCCCCTCGACCCAGACATGGGTACGGCGGCCGTCGCCGCGGTCCTCGCCGCGGATCGGCTCGAGCGCGAAGATCCGATCGGAACGGGCGTACTTGCCGAAGCCCAGGAACACCATGTGCGGGTCGGTGGCCATCCGGTCAGTATCGCGCGGGCCGGTCGGTACGTGCGGGCGATGCCGCCGCCCTGCGTGTTACCTGCCGTCACAAACGATGGCTACTATCCGCGCTCGTGAGCAAATCGAGTCGACCCGCGATCGTGCCGTCCGACCTCGACGATGTCGAGCGCTTCACCCAGGAGTTCCTCAAGCGACTGCAGTTCGGACAGGGCGTGGCGCTGCCCCGGGCCACCCGCAACGACCTTTACTACGCGCTGGCCCGCACCGTCCGCCAGCAGCTGATGGCCCGCTGGCTGGAGACGGTGCAGAAACAGATGCAGGCCAAGGCGAAGGTCGTCGTGTACCTGTCCGCCGAGTACCTGCTCGGTCGCCAGTTGGACAACGCACTGCTGGCCTCGGGACTGACCGACACCGCCGAGGAGGCCATCCGCGGCCTCGGCTTGGACATGCAGACGATCCGGGACACCGAGGTCGAGCCCGGCCTTGGCAACGGTGGCCTCGGGCGGCTTGCCGCCTGCTTCATCGATTCCCTCGCGACCCTGCGGATTCCGGCCATCGGCTACGGCATCCGTTACGAGTACGGCATCTTCCGGCAGACCTTCGAGGACGGACGCCAGGTCGAGCAGCCCGACTCCTGGCTCACCCTCGGCTCACCCTGGGAGTTCCCGCATCCGGAGATGGGGGTCAAGGTCCGGTTCGCCGGTCACACCGAGAAGTACCTCGGCGAGGACGGCGTCGAGCGCACCCGGTGGAACAACGACTGGGAGGTGGTCGGGGTCCCCTACAACTACATGGTCCCCGGGTACCGCACCGGAAACGTCAACACCCTTCGGCTGTGGAGCGCCCGCGCGACCCAGGCGTTCGACCTGCACGTGTTCAACACCGGCGACTACCTGCAGGCGGTTCGTGCTCAGGCCTTCGCCGAGAACATCAGCAAGGTGCTCTACCCGGAGGACTCCACCCCGCAGGGCAAGGAGCTGCGGCTGCAACAGCAATACTTCTTCGTCGCGTGCTCCCTGCGCGACTTCCTGGACAACGTCATGCCGCCCGGGTTCGATCCGCGCAAGTTGCCCGAGCGCGTCATCTTCCAGCTCAACGACACCCACCCGGTGATCGCAATTCCAGAGCTGATGCGGATCCTGGTCGACGAGAAGGACATCGGGTGGGACGAGGCGCTGGACATCTGCCGCCGGTGCTTTGCCTACACCTGCCACACGCTGCTGCCGGAGGCGCTCGAGGTGTGGCCGGTCGATCTGTTGGGCCGCCTGCTGCCGCGTCATCTGGAGATCATCTTCCGGATCAACGAGGAGTTCTTGGCCGAGCTGAGGGAGGCCTACCCGGACGACGAGCTACGGGTGCGCAGCATGTCGATCATTCAGGAACATCCCGAACGGGCGGTGCGGATGGCCTACCTGGCCACCGTCGTCGGCGCCAAGGTCAACGGTGTCGCCGAGCTGCACAGCCAGTTGCTGCGGGACAAGGTGCTGACCGATTTCTCGGCGTACTGGCCGGACAAGTTCACGAACGTCACCAACGGCATCACCCCGCGCAGGTTCATCGGCCTGGCCAATCCCGGTCTGACCGAGCTGATCACCGACGCGATCGGCGACGGCTGGCTGCGTGACCTGGGTCGGCTCCGGGAGTTGGAGCCCTATGCCGACGACCCGGCATTCCTGGACGCCTTTGCCGCGATCAAGGCCAACAACCGCAAGCGCCTGGCGACCCTGCTGGAACGGCGGGACGGCATCGCGTTGCCGCAGGAGGCCATGTACGACGTCATGGTCAAGCGGCTGCACGAGTACAAGCGGCAGACTCTCAAGCTGCTGCACGTCGTGACGCTGTACCAGCGGCTCCAGGAGAACCCGGACCTGGACATCGTGCCTCGAGTGTTCATCTTCGGCGCCAAGGCGGCCCCCGGCTACTGGATCGCCAAGCAGACCATCGCGCTGATCAACGCGGTCGGCAGGGTGATCGACAACGACCCGATCGTCGGGGGCCGGCTCAAGGTCGCCTTTCCGGCGAACTACAACGTGACCCTGGCCGAGACCCTCATTCCGGCGGCCGAGCTGTCCGAGCAGATCTCGTTGGCGGGTAAGGAGGCGTCGGGCACCGGCAACATGAAGCTTGCCCTCAACGGGGCGCTGACCGTCGGCACCCTCGACGGCGCCAATGTGGAGATCCTGGACGCCGTGGGCGAGCAGAACTTCTTCCTGTTCGGGCTCACCGAACCGCAGGTGCACGCCATCTACGAGTCCGGCTACCGGCCGCGTGAGTACTTCCAGAACAACCCGTCGCTGCGCAAGGCGCTCGGGGCGATCGCGTCCGGTGCGTTCTCCGGCGGCGACCGCGAGACGTTCGCGCCGATCGTCGACTCGCTGCTGCACGAGGACCGTTTCCTGGCCCTGGCCGACTACCAGAGCTACATCCAGGCGCAGGACCGGGTCGATCTGGCCTACCAGGACCGGCGGGCCTGGAACCGTAGCGCGGTGCTCAACGTGGCGCGATGCGGCTTCTTCTCCAGTGACAGGTCCATCCAGGACTACCTGGACCGGATCTGGAACGTCGCCCCGGTTGACGCAGGCTGACGCGCAGGGCGGGTAAGTGTATTTCGTCCGGACCGGATGGTCCGTCGAATCGACCGAAATGCGTCCTCGATTGGGCACTGACGAGTGATTGCATTCCCGCAGGCCCCGCGCTCTCATTCATCGGACGAAATCGGGGCTCGGTAAACGGGTGAATGGCGGCTCTTGAAAGAGTGCTCCTGATCAGGAGATGGCTGGTGACGCCAACAGATCGTGCCCGCCCAGCGGAGTGATTCACCCGATCAGGTGGAAATGCCCGACGCGGCGGCTCGTAAGAGCGACCGTGCCCTATCGCGCTGCATATCATCGGCGACGGCCCCAGGGGCCGTCGCTGCAATGTGTGCACCACGGTCCCAATGAAGGGGTAGGTACGTGCTGATTTCGGTGTCGGGTTCGCAACCGGACAATTCCCGGTCGTCGCGACGTCCGGAACTGCCGCCGGCCGCGGTGTGGTCGGCCTGATGGGTTACCCCTCGGCCGGCACCGAAAGCCGGACCGCGCGCGGCCATCGGGACGGCACGGATCGATCGCGAGGCATGCGGACCCAACCGCAGGTGGCGGCGGGCACGGCCGCCCGTCGCAGCCGCGGCGTGCCGCTGCGCCTGACCGTCGCGCTGTTGATCACGGTCGGCGCGGTGATCCTGCTCGGCGTCACGGACGATCAGGGTGAGTCGACCGACCAGGCCGGCGCCGACTGCGCCACCCGAATGACGCAGGTGGCGGATTTGAGCCCGGTCCAGTCCCGCAACGCCCGGATCATCACACAGGTCGCGATCGATCGAGGCCTGGGCAAGGAGGCCGCCGAGATCGCGGTCGCCACCTCGATGGCCGAGACCGGGCTGATCAACTTCGCGAACGACGGCACCTCGGAGCTGTACGCGGCGGAGATCGATCGCCCGCTCACCGACGTCGAGCGGGAGGTGGCGCGCCGGTCCCTTGACTATCCACACGACGAAGTCGGCAACAACCTGGACTCGATCGGCCTGTTCCAGCAGCGACCGACCACCGGCTGGGGTCCTCCGGAGAAGCTGATCGCCCCCGCGTCCGCATCCGGCCTGTTCTTCGACCGGATGCTCAAGATCCGGGATTGGCGGTCGGGGGTGCCGTGGCAGACGGCACAAAAGGTGCAGAGCTCACCGTCCGCCGACGGCAGCATCTACCAGGAGTCCTACGATCGCGCGGTGGGTGTGGTTGCCGTGATCATGGCCGAGTCGCCCTGCCGGGCCGGCTGAGAGTCGACGGCTGCGCCGCGCCGTCCGGTGGCCAGCAGGCCGGAGAGCGGCAGTAGGGCCCGCCCGTCGGCGGTGACGAACGCGGCAAGCGCGGTGCGGGCATCCGCCCTGAGCGCGTCATACTCCGGTGGGTCGAGCCGCGCTGCCAGTGGCGTGCTCTCGACCTCGGTCGTGATCATCGCGTCGAGCGACGGGAATGTGGCGATGCCGACCCTGACCGTGATGTCGACGTCGTCCAGCCCGGCGGCCCGGAACAGGTCCGCCAGTTCGTCGCGATCCCCGGCCGACCAGTAGGTGCCGAGCAGCCGAACCGCATCGGGCCCGGTGTGTCGGACGGCCGCATCGACGAACGGGCCCCACGCGGGCTGATCCGCGAGCGTCGCCGGCGTCATGACCGTGACGGTGCCCCCCGGCCTGGTGACCCGAGCCATCTCCGTTACCGCACCCAGTCGGTCGGCGAAGAACATCAAGGCCATCTGGCAGACCACCCGATCGAAGGACGAGTCCGGGAACGGCAGTGCCTGCGCGTCGGCCTCGCGCCATTGGATGCCCGGTCGCAGCCGCCTCGCCACGGTGAGCATCGCCGGATTGATGTCCGCGCCGACGACGGCCCCCCGGTTCCCGACGATCTCGGCCGCGGTCCGGGCGACGATGCCGGTGCCGCAGCCGACGTCGAGCACGTGATCGTCCGATTGAACCCCGGCCGCCGCCAGGGTGGGACGCGCCCAGTCGGCGAACAGGGCCGGGACGAACCGCTCCTCGTAGGCCTCGGCGATCTCGATCGGAACCATGAAGCTCTCTCGGCCTGGCCCGGGCATCGCGGTCTCGGTCACGATGACCATCTCCTCGACGAGAAGGAACAAGTGTGCTATCTAAGATAGTACAGTCGTGCCGAATCGACCAGGTCCGGGAGACTGATCATTGTGGCGAATGAGCAGGCGGTGCAGCGGCAGGAGGACGCGCGGCGACGATCCGACGGCGAGCGAACCCATGCGGCCATCCTGGATGCGGCCATGCGTCTGGCATCGATCGAGGGCATCCACGGGTTGACGATCGGTCGGCTGGCCAGCGACCTCGGAATCAGCCGCAGCGGGGTGTTCGCCCACTTCCGGTCCCGGCAGCGGCTGCAGCAGGAGACTCTGATCGCGGCGCGCCAGGTGATCGCGCGCGAGGTGGTCCAGCCCGCGATGTCCGTCCCGCCCGGCCTGACCCGTGTGCGCACGCTGGTCGACTCGTTCTTCTCCTATGTCGAACGCGGCGTGTTCCCTGGGGGCTGCATCTTCGCGAGCATGCTCGCCGACGTGGACGCCAGGCCCGGCCTCATCAAGGAGGAGGTCGCACAGGACTTCCGCGAATGGCGGGCGATGATCGTGGAGTGTCTCGAGCAGGCGCAGGCGACGGGGGAGCTGGACGGCACCGCGGACGTGGCACAGCTCGCTTTCGAGATCGACGCCGTCCTCGAGTACAGCAACTACATGTTCATGCTGCTCGGCGATCCTGCCCAGCTGCGGCGTGGGGCCGCTGCCGTCGATCGTGTGCTCTCAACGCGAGGCGAGCAATAGTTGCATGCGTGATACCTTTGCGCACGTGAGCGCAACCTCCGCCCAGGAGTTGCTCGACGTCATCGAGGCTCTCCTGGACAACCTGCACTGCGGCGCACAGAGCGCAGGGCTGGCCACCCTGATGGCAGCCGACCTGACATTCTCCCAGATGCGGACGCTGCTGACGCTCGCGCAGCGTCCGGAACCGGTGCCGATCCACGAGATCGCCGCGGGGCTGGGTCTGTCGGTCGCGGCCGCAGGGCGTAACGTCGACCAGCTGGTCCGCACCGGACTGGTCGACCGGGACGAGGACGAACTCGACCGGCGGGTGAAACGAATCTCGTTGAGCCGGGCCGGTTTCGAGCTCCTCACGGTCTTCAAGGACGGCCAACGGCGGTTCGCCCTCGACCTGCTGTCCGCCGTCGAGGACGACGACGTCCGGCGACTCATCGACGCCCTGCGTCCCGTCGTGGCGAAACTCGGTTGCGCCACCGGAACCCGCTCGGAAATCTCTCGAGCAGCCCACCGGCACCGACAGGAGAACCCTTCATGACATCGAAACCCACCACCGGCCCCCCACCGGGTGCGGGCGCGGACGACAAGCTGGACGCGGGGGTCTGGAAGATCGCCGGCGTCGTCGTTCTCGGCGCCATCATGTCGATCCTCGACGTGACCGTCGTCAGCGTCGCGTTGCCCACGTTCCAGACCGAATTCAACGCCAGCTACGCCACCGTCGCGTGGACGATGACCGGTTACACCCTCGCGCTGGCCACCGTCATCCCGCTCACCGGCTGGGCGGCCGACCGGTTCGGCACCAAGCGGCTGTACATGCTGGCACTGACCCTGTTCGTGCTCGGCTCGATCGCCTGCAGCATGGCCTGGAGCATCGAGTCGCTGATCGCGTTCCGGGTGCTGCAAGGCCTCGGCGGCGGGATGCTGATGCCGCTGGGCATGACGATCATGACGCACGCCGCCGGCCCGCACCGGATCGGCAGGGTGATGGCCGTGCTGGGCGTACCGATGCTGCTCGGCCCGATCTTCGGCCCGATCCTGGGCGGCTGGCTCATCGAGGTCGCCAGCTGGCACTGGATCTTCCTCATCAACGTGCCGATCGGCATTGTGGCCCTGATCGCCGCCTGGCGGGTGTTCGCCAAGGATGAGCCGGCACCGTCCGAGACCTTCGACTTCGTCGGGATGCTGCTGCTTTCCCCGGGACTGGCGCTGTTCCTCTACGGCGTGTCCACCATCCCGGGGGAGGGCACGTTCGTCTCGGCCAACGTGCTGATCCCGATGATCGCCGGCCTGCTGCTGATGGCCGGGTTCGTGGTACACGCGCTGCGCCGCAAGGACCACCCGCTGATCGACCTGCACCTGTTCAAGCGCAGGCAGCTGTCGGTGTCGGTGATCACCATGTCGCTGTTCGCGATCGCGTTCTTCGGGGCGATGCTGCTGCTGCCCACCTACTTCATCCAGGTGCGCGAGGAGAGCACGTTGACTGCCGGCCTGCTGCTGGCTCCTCAGGGCCTCGGCGCCATGATCTCCATGCCGATCGCCGGCCGGCTGACCGACAAGATGGGGCCCGGCAAGTTCGTGATCAGCGGCCTGCTGCTGATCCTGTGCGGGATGAGTGTGTTCACACAGATCACCTCGACCACGCCGATCCCGCTGCTGCTGGGCGCGCTGTTCGTGAACGGCCTGGGCATGGGCATGACGATGATGCCGATCATGACCGCCGCGCTGGCCACACTCCGGCATGCCGAGGTCGCCCGCGGATCGACACTGATGAACATCGTCCAGCAGTCCTCGGCATCCATCGGCACCGCGGTGATGTCGGTGATCCTGACCAACCAGCTGCTGAACAAGCCGGCCGTGCAGGCGGCTCAGGCGGCTCAGGCGGACCCGTCGGCCATGGCCAACGTGCCACCGGACGTGCTCGCCCAGGCGAAGGTGCAGGTGCAAAGCCAGATGGCCGAGGCGTTCGGCACCACCTTCTGGGTCGCGCTGTGCATCCTGGTCGTCACCCTGATCCCGGCGTTCCTGCTGCCGCGCAAGGCACCCGAGGACGTCGACGCCGGCGGCGCACCGGTCGCCATGCACTGACCCGGGTCGCCGGATCGGGCCCGCTTCCACCCGGGGGCGGGCCCGCCAGTGTCGGCGGGGCCGTCAGCGCTTGATCTCCACCAGCAGCACCCAGGCGTTCGTCATGCAGGCGAAGGTGCCCGTCACGAACGTGACGGCCAACCAGTACAGCCCGCCGCCGGCTTCCGCGATCAGGCTGATCCCGGCGATGATCAAGGTCAGGCACGGCACCAGCATGACCAGCACCGGCTGGGTCCGATACTTGAACGAGTTGAGCCTCGGGTCGTCGTCCTCGCGTGGCCTCATGGCGGCCGCGGTGAACGGGGTCACCAGCAGGCCCAGCACCATGATCTCCGCGCCGACCGACCAGGTGGGCTGCCCCGGGATCAGCACCACGACCCCGGCCAGCAGCAGGATGATCAGCATCGCCACCGTCGCCGCGGCCCGCCCGGGCAGGCGCCTGAGGCGGATGATCTCGTCCACGTTGATCGAAAGGGCGACGAAGAACAGGCCGGCCAGGGCGGCCATGGCGCCGACCACGGCCACCATCAGCTCGCTCCAGGGCTCGAGATCGTATGCCGCAGACATGCGGTCATTGTCGATCATCGACCCCGTCCGGGGAGTCAGCCGGCGACGGTGAGCCTCGCCGCCGACCTGGGTTGCGGCTGGTCCACCGATCGGTGGACCAGGCCATCCACCGGGCGGCCCACCGATCATCCGATCCGTGAGCCACCGCCCGAGCGGGATCGTTGGACCCGCACCGGAGCAACCGGTCCCGACTGTGTGGGGTGGTCAGATGGGAACAGCGACTCTTGCCGGCGCATCCAGCCGCACGGTGCGGACGAGGGGCGAGACCGCGCGCGCGGTTCGTCCGTTCGCCTGCACGCTGCTGCTGATGATCGGCATCAACCTGGTGACCGCGGCGGTGCTGGTCGAGTCCGGACCGACGTGGCTCGGCCTGGTGACGACGGCCGTGACCGCGGCCGGCGTGAACATCGGCCTGGCGGCGATCGTGCGCCAGCAGGACGTCATCAACGCGGTCTTCGCAGGGGTGACATCGGTGCCGCACGGCTGGCCCCTGCGGCTGCGGGCCGCTCTCGCCCAGGTATACCAGGTGTTTGCCGGAGTTCATGTGGGGTGCGCTATCTCGGCGACCACCTGGTTCGGGGCCTTCACCGGCCTGGTCGGTGTGCATGTCTTGACGACGGACGGGGTGGATGCCTGGTCACCGGTGTTCGACGTGGCCGTCACCATCCTGGTCGTTCTTCTGGTGATGAGCGTCTGCGCCCGGCCGCGGATGCGTGAGCGGTACCACGACGCCTTCGAGGTCACGCACCGGTTCGGCGGCTGGCTCGCGCTGATCCTGTTCGCGGTGCTCTCCGTCCTGGTCGCGGCGACCACGCCCGATCCGATGGTGGCGATCCTCGAGTCGCCCAACAGCTGGATCCTGGCACTGGTCGCCGTCTGCGCGGCGATCCCCTGGCTGCAGTTGCGCCGGGTTCCGGTCCGGGTGGTGACGCCGTCGGGCCATGTCGCCCTGGTCTCCGTCGACCATGGCAGGGCAGTGCGGACCGGGTCGGCCAGCCGCATCGCCCGCAGGCCGCTCGGTCAATGGCACGCCTTCGCGAACATGACCGTGCCGGGGTCGACGGAGTTCCGGATGGCGGTCTCGAAGGCCGGCGGCTGGACGTCGGAGTTCATCGCGGACAGCCCGGATCATCTGTGGATCAAGGGGGTGCCCACCGCGGGTGTGGGTTCGGTGTCACGCATGTTCACCAAGGTCGTCTGGATCGCCACCGGCAGCGGGATCGCCCCCTGCTTACCGCACTTGCTCGGCGATCCCACTCCGTCCCGGCTGGTGTGGGTGACCCGGAACCCGGAACGGACCTACGGCCGTGACCTGCTCGACCAGATTCGGTCCGCCCAGCCGGATGCGCTGATCTGGGACACCGACGCCGACGGCAAACCGGACCTGGCCGCACTGGCCGAGCGCGCCTACCGCGAGACGGGAGCTGAAGCGGTGGTGTGTATCTCGAACAGGAACGCCACCATGCGGGTGGTCAGCCGCCTGCAGGAACGCGGGATCCCGGCGTACGGGCCGATCTGGGACTCGTGACGTCGAGGACCCGGGCCAACGGCACGCCCGCCCGGTAGGTCAGATGCAGGTGGCTCGGCGCCTCGAGCACGGTCAGGTGGGCCCGGCAGCCGACGACGATTCGGCCGATATCGTTGCGTCGTAACGACTCTGCCGCGCCGATGGTGGCCGCTCGGAGTGCCTCGGCTGGCGTGAGGTGCATCTCACGGACGGCCAACGCGATGACGAACGGCATCGACGATGAGTAACAGGTCCCCGGATTGCAGTCCGTCGCCAGTGCGATGCGAACCCCGGCAGCCAGCAGGCGCCGCCCGTCGGGATAGCGGGAGCGGGTGGAGAACTCGACACCGGGAAGCAGGGTCGCGACCGTGCCGGAACCGGCGAGGGCGTCGACGTCGGCGTCGGACAGGAAGGTGCAGTGGTCGACGCTGGCCGCCGCCATCTCGACGGCCAGCTGCACTCCCGGTCCGTGGCCGAGCTGATTGCCGTGCACGCGCAGCGCGAGCCCGGCATCCCGTCCGGCGGTCAGCACCGCCCGGGACTCGTCGGCGGTGAACGCGTGCGGGCTGCGCGGCTCGCAGAACACGTCGATCCACTTCGCATGCGGCGCGCAGGCGTCCAACATCGGCCCGGCGACCAGCCGCACGTAGTCGTCACGGTGCTGCCGGTACTCGGATGGGACGACATGGCCACCGAGAAAGGTGGTCTCCGCAGTGAACTCGGCCGCAATGCGCAGTGCGCGGGCCTCGTCACCGACGGTCAGGCCGTAGCCGCTCTTGATCTCGACCGTGCCGGTGCCCTGGGCCCGCACCTCGGCGATCCGCGTCGCGAGCAACACCCGCAGCTCGTCGTCGGAGGCGGCGCGGGTCGCCCGGACTGTGGACGCGATGCCGCCGCCGTCGTACGGCGAACCGGCCATGCGCGCGGCGAACTCGGCCGCACGGTCACCGGCGAACACCAGGTGGGTGTGCGAATCGACGAAGGACGGGATGACCGCCCGTCCCCGCACATCGACCGCGGAGTCGGATGGCGGAGCGGTGGAGGCGGCGCCCACCCAGCCGATGACCCCGTCATCGACGACGACCGCGGCGTCGGTCCGGATGCCGAGCTCGTCGTCGATCGACGGGTCGTTGGTCACCAGCTCGCCGATCCCGGTGACCAGGATGCTCATCGTGTCTCCCACAACGGTTCGATGGCCTCGCGCAGCAGTCCGCCGACTTCCCCGAGCCGGTGCTGCCCGTCGGAGACGACGGTCCGCCCGTCCACGACCACCGTGTGCACGTCGGAAGACGTCGCAGCGAAAAGGATCTGGCTGGGGTCCGCGCCCGCGGTGCGGGCCGTGTCCAGCCGAATGGCCACCAGGTCGGCCCGCCCACCGACGGTCAGCGTTCCTGCGTCGGGCCAGCCGAGGCTGCCGTGCCGGGTTGCGGCGGCCAGCAGCTCGGCCGGGGCGAACCTGCCCCGGCGAAGCGTGGTGAGCCGTTCGTGCATCTCCAAGGCGCGAGCCTCCTCGATCAGGTCGATGACCGCATGCTGGTCGGATCCCAGGCTCAGCGCGGATCCGGCGTCCGACAGTGCCCGCGCCGGACCGATTCCGTCGGCCAGGTCCCGCTCGGTGGTGGGGCACAGGCAGGTCACCGTCCCGGTCCGGCCGAGGGTGTCGATGTCGGCGCCGGTCAGGTGGGTGGCGTGCACCACGGAGGTCAGCGGGCGGAGAATCCCGGCTTCGTCCAGCAACTCGGTGGGAGTGCGGCCGTAGTGGGCGAGCGTTGCCGCGTTCTCGGCCGGCTGCTCGGAAAGGTGTGCGTGCAACGGCCGTCCGGTCGCCGCTTGCGCGATCGCGGGCAGGTCTGCCCGCGGCACCGCACGCACCGAATGCACCGCCGCCCCGATCCGAACCGTGGCGGTGTCGGCCAGCAGCGCCACCCGCGACGCCCAGCCGTCGGTGTCCCCGTCGCCGAACCGTCGCTGTTGCGGACCCAGCTCGACGTGCCCGTCCGGGTCGAGACCACCTGCCAGGTAACAGGTATCGAGCAGGGTGAGGCGGATGCCGGCATCCGCGGCGGCCTGGATCAACGCGGCGCCCATGGCGTTCGGATCCGAGTACCGCACCCCGCGTGGCGCGTGGTGCAGGTAGTGGAACTCACCGACGGACGTGATGCCGGCCAGTGCCATCTCGGCGTAGGTGGCGCGGGCCAGCTCCAGGTACGAGCCGGGATCCAGCGCCGCCGCGACCGCGTACATGCCCTCTCGCCAGGTCCAGAAGGTACCGCCGCCGGTGTACGTGCGGCCGCGCAGAGCCCGGTGGAAGGCGTGACTGTGGCAGTTGGCCAGCCCGGGCAGCACCACACCCGGCAACACGGTCGTGCCGGGCGCCGGCCGGCTGCCTGTCCGGATGGCGGCGAACCTTCCTCCGACCACGTCGAAGGTCACGTCGTGGGCGGGCCCGGCCGGCAACAACGCGTGCCTGGCGAACCAGCTGTTCGTCTCGAACGTCATGATCGAACCTGCGTCGGACCCGGCCGGCGGCCGCGGTCCGCTCAGCTCTCCGTCATCGGGATACGGATACCACGTTCGGTGGCGACCTTCTCGGCGAGCGGATAGCCGGCGTCGACATGCCGGATGACCCCCATGCCGGGGTCGTTGGTCAGCACCCTGGCCAGCTTCTGCCCGGCCAGCGCGGTTCCGTCCGCGAGCGAGACCTGGCCGGCGTGGATGGAGCGACCGATCCCGACGCCGCCGCCGTGGTGGATCGACACCCAGGACGCGCCTGACGCGGTGTTGATCAGCGCGTTGAGCAGCGGCCAGTCGGCGATCGCGTCGGAGCCGTCCAGCATCGCCTCGGTCTCGCGGTAGGGAGAGGCGACCGAGCCGCAGTCCAGGTGGTCGCGGCCGATCACGATCGGCGCGGAAAGCTCACCGGCGGCGACCATTTCGTTGAAGCGCAGGCCCGCCCTGTCCCGTTCGCCGTAGCCGAGCCAGCAGATTCGCGCCGGCAGGCCCTGGAACGCGATCTTCTCCCGCGCGCCCCGCATCCATTTCTGCAGCCGGTCGTTGTCCGGGAACAGGTCCATCACCGCCCGGTCGGTGGCGTGGATGTCCTTCGGATCACCGGACAGCGCGACCCACCGGAAAGGACCCTTGCCCTCGCAGAACAACGGCCGGATGTAGGCGGGCACGAAGCCGGGGAATGCTAACGCCAGCTCGTACCCGCCCAGTCGCGCCTCGTCCCGGTTGCTGTTGCCGTAGTCGAACACCTCCGCGCCGGCGTCCTCGAAGCCGACCATCGCCTCCACGTGCCTGGCCATCGACTCGCGTGCCCGGTCGGTGAACTCATCCGGCTTGCGCTCCGCGTAGTCGTGCCAGTCCTCCAGATCGATCCCGATCGGCAGGTAGGACAGCGGGTCGTGGGCGCTCGTCTGGTCGGTGACCACGTCGACGGCGACGCCGCGGCGCAGCAACTCGGGGAGCATCTGCGCGCAGTTCCCGACCAGACCGACCGACCACGCCCTGCGCTCGGCCCTGGCCGCCAGCGACCTGGCGATCGCGTCGTCCAGGTCCACGGCGATCTCGTCCAGGTACCGGTGGTCGACCCGGCGTTGCAGCCGGGTCCGGTCGACGTCGACGACCAGGCAGGCGCCACCGTTGAGGGTGACCGCAAGCGGCTGTGCCCCGCCCATCCCGCCGGCCCCGCCCGTGACCGTCAGCGTGCCGGAAAGTGTTCCATTGAACCGCTTCTCGGCGATCGCAGCGAACGTCTCGTAGGTTCCCTGGACGATGCCCTGGGAGCCGATGTAGATCCAGGAACCGGCGGTCATCTGCCCGTACATGATCAGGCCCAGCCTCTCCAGCCGGCGGAACTCCGGCCAGGTCGCCCAGTCGCCGACCAGGTTCGAATTGGCAAGGATCACCCGCGGAGCCCACTCATGGGTGCGCATCACGCCGACGGGGCGCCCGGACTGTACGAGCATGGTCTCGTCCGCGTCGAGCGTCGTGAGCGTGCGGACCATCGCGTCGAACGACCGCCAGTCGCGAGCGGCCCTGCCCGTGCCGCCGTAGACGACCAGATCGTCGGGCCGCTCGGCGTTCTCCGGGTCCAGGTTGTTCATCAGCATGCGCAGCGGGGCCTCCGTGGCCCAGGACCTGGCGGTCAACACGGTCCCGCGGGGAGCGCGGACGGGGCGAGCACCTTCCATGGCTGCGTTCCTTTCGCATCGGTTCACGGCCTCCGGGCGCAGGGTCACCCATCGTCGATCCGCGGTCCGCCGCGGCCCTGCCGTACCTCCATGGAAGCAGTCCGCGCCCCCCGCGAACAGGCCTTGGAAGGAGCCGGCCCGGTGATCGGCGGCCGTGCGGGGAGGCTGGGCGGCCGTGCGGGGAGGCCGGGCCGCGTCGAGCCCCGCATCCCGTGGTCTCCCACGGGGTTCGGGTGTCGGTGCTCCTGCATGCAACCTGGTTCTGTGCCATTGTCAGTCCGACCGACGAGACGCAGGAGTCGACAGTCATGGGCGACATCCGCGGCCGTCGACGCGCAGGAGACCCGCGACCTGCTGAACGTGGTCAACGAGGACCGACCGGCAGATCGAACGAGTGCAAGATTCGAGGTTCCGCATGACTGCGTCCCGTCCGGAGCTGACGAAGCCCCGCCTCGCCGTAATGACCAGCGGCGGCGACGCCCAGGGCATGAACCCGGCCGTTCGCGCGGTGGTCCGGACCGCACTGCACTACGACGCCGACATCTTCGCCATCTACGAGGGTTACCGCGGCTTGATCGAGGGCGGCGATCGGATCCGCCGAGCCACCTTCGACGATGTGAGCGGCATCCTGAATCTGGGTGGGACGGTGATCGGCACCGCCCGGTCGTTGGAGTTCCGGGAGCGGTCGGGGCGGCTCAAGGCCGTGCACAACCTGCTGGTAAAGGGCATTGACCGGTTGATCGTGATCGGTGGGGACGGCAGCCTGAGCGGGGCGGACCTGTTGCGTCGGGAGTGGCCGTCGCTGGTCGCCGAGCTCGTGGAGGACGGCAGGATCGACCGGGAGACCGCGGAGCGGCATCCGGCGTTGATGATCGCGGGACTGGTCGGGTCGATCGACAACGACATGATCGGCACCGATATGACGATCGGGGCGGATTCCGCGCTGCACCGGATCGTGGAGGCGATCGACTCGATCTCCAGCACCGCGGCCAGTCATCAGCGCAGCTTCATCGTGGAGGTGATGGGCCGGCATTGCGGGTATCTGGCGCTGATGAGCGCGATCGCCGGCGGCGCGGACTATGTGTTCATCCCGGAGAATCCGCCCGCGCCGGGGTGGGAGGCGCACCTGTGCGAGCAGATCAGCAACGTTCGTGCGTCCGGACGGCGCAACAGCATCGTGGTTGTCGCCGAGGGGGCGCAGGACAGCGAGCACACCCCGATCGACAGCGATTACATCCGTCAGGTTCTGGAGGACCGGCTGGGCGAGGACACCCGGGTGACCATCCTGGGGCACGTCCAGCGGGGTGGGGCGCCCAGCGCGTTCGATCGGTCGATGAGTTCCCAGCAGGGCTATGCGGCGGTGCAGGAGGTGCTGTCGGCGACAGCACAGACGGTGCCGTCGATCGTCGGCATGCGGGACAACCGGGTGGCCAAGGCTCCGCTGATGGAGTCGGTGGCCAAGACCCACGAGCTGGCCGGCCTGATCGCCGCGAAGGACTACGACACGGCGTTGACCCTGCGCGGGGACAGCTACACCGAACTGGCGCACGTGTTCCACTCGATCTCGCACGCGCTGCCCGGCGGGCGGATGGGCGCCAAGCCCAGCCGGATCGCGGTGCTCAACGTCGGCGGGCTGGCGCCCGGAATGAACGCCGCGGCCAGGGTCGCGATCCGGCTCGGGTTGCACCGTGGGCACACCGTGCTCGGCGTGCAGGGTAGCTTCGCCGGCCTGATCGAGGGTGACGTGCGGGAGATGGCCTGGGGTGACGTCGAGGGGTGGAGCAGCCGGGGCGGTGCCGAGCTTGGCATCAGCCGCAAGGTGCCGACGGTCAAGGACCTGTACGCGATCGGTCGCGGGTTGGAGACCCACCGGATCGACGGGCTGGTCATCATCGGCGGGTGGGACGCGTTCGCCTCCGCGCACACCATGTGGCGCGAACGGGACCGGTACGAGGCCTTCAAGATTCCGATGATCTGCCTGCCCGCGAGCATCGACAACAACCTGCCGTTCTCCGAGCTGTCGATCGGTGCGGACAGCGCGCTGAACCTGATCGTGGATTCCATCGACCGTGTCCGGCAGGCCGGTGCGGCGCAGCGACGGGCGTTCGTGGTCGAGACCATGGGCGGCAGCTGCGGGTACCTGGCCCTGTTGTCGGGGTTGTCCGGCGGCGCCGTTCGGGTCTACCTGCACGAGGAAGGCATCACCCTCAAGGACCTGTCGCACGACGTGGAACGCATGGTCGAGAGCTTCCGCGCCGGGCAACGACTGTTCATGGTGGTGGCCAACGAGAAGGCCAGCCCGATGTACACCAGCGACTTCCTGTGCCGGCTGTTCGAACAGGAGAGCCAGGACCTGTTCGACGCCCGCGTCGTCGTGCTCGGTCAGACCCAGCAGGGCGGCACCCCGTCGCCGTTCGACCGGATCCTGGGCACCCGACTGGCCGCCCACGCCATCGACTGGATCAGCAACGAGATCGACCGCAGACGCGCCGACTGCGCCGTCATCGGCACGACCAAGGGCACCGTCAAGGTCATGTCCATGCGGCACGCCGAAGAGCTCGCCGACTGGGACAACCGCCGACCCCTGCACCAATGGTGGATGCAGCTTCGGCCGATCCTCGACGTCCTTGCCCAACGGCTACCGGCGGAAGATCCCAAGTCGTTCTGAGGCAGCTTCCGGCGACTCGCACCTTTCTAACACTGCTTACTGTAAGTATAGTAAGCAGCATGTACCTGTCGGGCCGACCGCTCCTGGACACCGACGCCGACCAGCGGTTGTTCGTGGGTCGGGTCGCCGAACTCGAGCGGGTCGAGCGGTCCGTGGCGGCCGGCCTGAACTGCCTGGTGATCGGGCCCGCCGGCAGCGGCCGGACGTCGCTGCTCCGGACGCTGTTGTATCGCGCCGACCGGGCGGGGCGGCCATGGCGCGCGCACTTCGTGCGGGCCGCCGCGGCACGAACCGCGGCCGAGCTGCTGGCGCTGGTGGTGGCGGCCGTCCATCCGGTGGAGGACCGGCTCGCGCCGACCGGTCCGATTGCCCTGCTGGACCTGCTGGCCACCGCGCTTGCCACGCCGGACGAACCGGGTCCGCCGGTGTTCGTCCTCGACGACGTCGGGGGGGATGCCGGGGCCCAGCTGTTCGGCGCGTTGCGGGACGAAGTGTGGCAGCTGGGGGCGTCGTGGCTGGTGAGCGTCGGCCCGGCGGGAGCGCTCGTGCTGGCCGGACCACCGGCTGATGCCTTCTTCGAGACCCGGGTCGACCTGGGTCCGTTGGACGGGGCGGAGGTGGCCGATCTGTTGCGGCGCCGGATGGAGCCGGGCGACCCGGAAGCGGCGGAGCTGATCGACGCCGTGCTGGCCACCCGGCCGGACACTCCGCGTCGGGCGTTGGAGGCGGCGCGGGAGTTGGTCACCGCCGCGGGTGTCGGACCCACCGGGTTCACTGTCGTGCAGGAGCACCTGGCGCGGGCGGCGGCGCTGGATCAGCTGAGTCGTCCGGCTCGGATGCTCGCCCAGGAGCTCGAGTCTCTCGGCTGGTCGGCCGCCTCGGATGCGCGGCTGCTCGACCGGCTGGGATGGACCAGGACGAGGGTCATCCAGGTGATGGCCGAGCTGCGGGAGAGGGGTCTGGTGCAGGTGCGGGAGGAGCGAACCGGGCGCGGTCGGCCGCGCAAGCTGTTCCGCGTGGTTCCGCCGGGCGAGTTCGCGGGTCCCGACCCCGTGGCGTCGTTCCCGGAGGAATCCCGATGACCCGCGCCGACCTCGAGCTGCTGCACGACGCGGCCACCTTCAACCCGTCCCCGCGTCATCAGACGCTGTACGCCACCCACGTGCCCTTCGACACGATGACCGGCCGGCCGGGCTGTGAGCGGGCCCTGGTCGGCGCCCTGCGTCGCAGCGAGCGGGTGGCCTTGGTGGGCACGAGCGGTGCGGGCAAGTCGAGCGTCATCGCCGCGACCCTGCACCCGCTCGTCGAGGATCTCGTGCCGCTGGCCGTGCCGGTGGCGGTCGAGCGTCCCGAGGTGGCGGGTGACCCGGTCGCCTTCGTCCGGCATCTGGTCCAGGTGGTCAGCCGCCTCGTCGCGCAGGCGGTGCCGGACGGGGCCGGCCAGGCGCGCCGCATCGAGCGGGAGACCAGACCGAAGTTCAAGCGCGGCAAGGCGATCAGCGTCGCGCCGGGCCTGGTGGGCATCTCCGTGCGGCTCGCCTACGAACTCGACGCCGCCGTCCAGGAGCCGAGCACGACCAGTGATCAGGTCATGGAGCAGGGCCGGCAGATCCTCGAACTCTTCCGGTCGCGGCGGCTGACACCGGTGCTGGTGCTCGACGACACCGACCGCTGGCTCACCGCCCCCTGGCTGCCCGACAACCGGCCGATCCGGTCGGCCTTCTTCACCACCGTCCCCAGGCTGCTGGCCGAGGAGTTGGACACGGCCGCGGTCATCGCGGTGCACCCGACGTATGTCGAGGACGAGGCGTACCGGGCGGCGCGCGGGTTCCTGTCCCGGACGATCGCCGTTCCGGCGGTCCCCTCGGAGGGGGCGGTCGCGGCGATCCTGGAGCGGCGGATCGCACTGGCCTTCGATGCGCATGGCCGGGAGGGCATCGATCTGGGTGAGGTGCTCGGCGACGCCGCCCTGGTGACGTTGTTCGACTACTACGCCGCGCGGCCGTCCGATGTGCGGCGCAACCTGCTGCTGGTCATGCAGGCCGCGCTCACCTTGGCGGTTGACGACCCGGACGCGGATCGGATCGACCGTCAGCACATCGAACTCGCGATCGCGGAGGGTACCGGCTGACCGCCGCACCCGACGGTGGCCGTCGTACGGCGGCGTTAGTCTCGCGGAATGGTGATGCTGGGAGTGCATGTCGGGGCCCGTGAGGACGACGGCGATCCGGTGGCCGAGGCCGCCGCCTCGGGCGCGGACGCGGTGCAGGTCTTCCTGGCCGACCCGCAGGGCTGGAAGACCCCGCGGCCGCACCCGCACGCCGAGGCGATGCGCGCGGCCGGCCTGACGGTGTTCGTCCACGCGCCGTACATCGTCAACGTAGCCACCACCAACAACCGGATCCGTATCCCGAGCCGCAAGCTGCTGATCGCCCACGCGAATGCCGCCGCACAGACGGGCGCGAGCGGGTTGATCGTGCACGGCGGGCACGTGCTGGCCAAGGACGATCCGCAGGTCGGCTTCGACAACTGGCGCAAGGTGTTCGAGCGGCAGGCGCAGGAGGGTGGGTTCCCGCTCCCGGTGCTGATCGAGAACACCGCGGGCGGCGACAAGGCGATGTCCCGGACACTGGACGGAATCGCCCGGTTATGGGATTGCGTCGGGGAATTCGACGCGGGCTTCGTCCTTGACACCTGCCATGCCTGGGCCGCCGGCCTGGACCTGGGCAGCGTCGTCGACGACATCAAGGCCATCACCGGCCGGATCGACCTGGTGCACTGCAACAACTCCCGCGACGAGGCCGGTTCGGCGCGGGACCGGCACGCCTCGGTGATCGACGGTGAGATTCCGCCGGACCTGCTTGCGCAGGTCGTCCGGTCGGCCGGTGCGCCGGTGATCCTGGAGACGCCGGGCGGCCCGGACGAGCGCGCGCCCGAGGTCGAGTTCCTGCGATCGAAGGTCTGAGCGGCAGCAGAGCAGACGACATCGTCCCGACGCCGGAGGGGGACGGCGCCGGGACGATCGGCAGACCCGGTGGGGGTCGCGCATATGTGGGCACCTGGCGGCCTGGCCGCGTCGGTGAGTGCACTGGGGTGGTACCGCCATGGGGTGATCGGGTGTGCGGACCCGATCAGAGGAACTCGTCCTCCATCTCGTAGGTGCGGCGGATCAGATGATTGCCGACCAGCACGCCGTCCGGGTCGACGGCCGACTTGAGCGTCACGAGCCGGCCGAAGGTCACCGGGTCGAAGCCGCTCGCCGGATCCACCCGGCTCTCCTGGAAGTTGAGGTAGTTGCGGCCGGATCCGAACGGTGCCAACGCGGAGGCGAAGGCGCGGGCGTCGCGCAGTCCGGCGACGGCCATCTCCGGTGTCGCCGCCACGGCGCCGCCGAACGCGAGGAACGCTCCTGGCAGCGCGGGCATGGCACCGGCACCCTCGTGCGGGCGGGCGAGGGCACCACCGAGCTGGCGCAGCTCGTGCATCAACAGGCTCGAGCCCGATCCGGGTCCGGCCAGATTCAGGAAGGTGTCGATGGCCGACTCGGGCATCGCATCCAGGATCGTCGTGTCCGACACGGCCGGGGTCGGGCCCTCCGGGTCCATGTGCAGGCCGGTCAGCGCCTGGACCGGCACCCGGGCGAAGGTGTCCACCTCTGGGTGCAGATCGCGCAGTGGGAACAGGATCTCGGCGCTGCGTTCGTCCGAAGCCAGCACCGCGCCGTCGATCACCACCAGGCTCCGGCCGCGGAACGGTTCGGGGATGTCCGGCAACGGCGGCATGTTCAGCACTCGCAGGGACGTGGTCACCTCGTCCGGCGCGTCGGCGGTCCACTCGACCCATCGCCGCAGCACCGGCTCGGCCAGGGCGGCGTCCCACACGAGCATGCCGGCGAACGCGGTGGCGAACGGGAAGACCCGGAACTCCAGTGCCGTGACGATGCCGAAGCTCCCGCCGCCACCCCGAAGCGCCCAGAACAGATCCGGGTTCTGGTGGGCGTCCGCCCACACCACGCTGCCGTCGGCGGTCACCACCTCCAGACCGGTCAGGCTGTTCGTCGCGAGTCCGAGAGACCTCGCGTACCAGCCGATTCCACCGCCGAGCGAGTATCCGGCGATGCCCACGTCCGGCGACGAGCCGTGCAGCGTGGCCAGGCCGTGCCGGGCGGCCGCCTGCACCGCCGGGAGCCAGACCGCGCCGCCGCCCACCCGGGCCCGCTGCCGCGCCGGGTCGATCTGCACAGAGGTCATCGCCGATGTCCGGACGATGACCACATCGTCCAGGTGCTGTCCGAGGGGACCGGCGTTGTGTCCGGTGCTCTGCGGCGCGACCCGCAGCCCGGCGTCCGCAGCGACCCGCACGACCTGTGCCGCCTGCCGGGCGTCGGCCGGGCAGGCCACGGCGGCCGGGCGTTGGTCGACCGCAAGATTCCAGGCCTGACGGGCATCGTCGAACCCCGGATCTCCGGGCAGGTGGACGGCGCCGTCGCACAACCCGCGCAACTCCCGGGCCGGTGAACGGTGGGCGGTGATCGGCCGGGCGGTGTCGTGGATGGTCATTTCGTGCGTCCTCCAGTGGTTGCTTCCTCGAATGCGTCCACTGTGGATCCGGCGCCTTAAGGACCACTGATGGCCTGCTTAAGCAGGTCCGCCCAGGTCGGCGCAAGTCGGCCTCAAGTCGGCGGTTCGCCTCACCGGGCTCGCCTCAACCGGGGACGATCTGACCGCTGCCCGACGAGGACCGCTGCATGTCGGTCGGATTGCCGCTGTAGAGCACGTCACCGCTCCCGCTGACGGAGACGACCAGTTGGCCGGTGACGTTGACCCGGGCCTGCCCCGAGCCGCTGGCCTCAACCCTGGCCGTCGTGGTCGTCAACTCCGAACCGTCGTAGTCGCCCGATCCGCTCACGTCGACCGCCGAATCGGCACTGGTGCCGCTGACGCGTATGCCGCCGGACCCGGAAAGGTCGACGGTCAGGCTGGTCAGGTCCAGATCGGTCAGGGTGGCCGATCCCGAACCGGACACGACCAGCGTCCCGTCGCCGCTCAGCGCCCTGGACCCGGTCACGTCACCCGACCCCTGCAGGGCGATGCGGTCGAGCCCGCGCACAGTGAGCGCGTATTCGATCGGGCCGCTGTTCGAGAACGTCTGCTTCGAATCCAGGACGAGTGTCCCGTCGACGACCTCGGACGTGAGGTTCTCCAGGGTGTTCGAGCCGGCGGTGACCGTCAGCGTCTCCGCGTCGCCGACAAGGATCGTCAGGTCGCCGCTGGTCCGCAGATCGACGGCCTGCACACCCGAGATCGTGCGCTCCTGCGTGGTCTGCGGTCCGGCATCCTGGGTCAGGCCGCATCCGGCGAGAACGAGGGCGGTCAGGGGCAGCAGCGCAATCAGGCCAAGTCGCTTCATCGGGTCCTCGAGGCAGTTGTCGTTGGGCTCACAGCCCACGCTAAGGGGATGACAACGCCGAGGCAGTGGGGGTAAGCCCCAGAAGCACCCGGGGCCGACCACCGCCCTGCTCAGGGTTCGACGAGCCGGCTCGTCAGCCGCATGAGAAACACGACCTGACCCTTGACCAGCTTGGTCGCCGCGGCGGGCAGATCGAACCACTCGGCCCGGTCGATCTCGGGGAAGTCCTGGTAGCGGCCCGAACGTGGTGGCCATTCCAGGCTGAAGGTGTTGCTCACCGCCGTCGACGCGTCGAAGTCGGCTCGGCGGGCGAACACGGTGACCGTCTTGGAGCTCTGCCGCGCCGTCCCGAGGTCCATGGTCGGACCCGGTGGTGCGGATGACCCGAGCTCCTCGGCGAACTCCCGCTCCGCGACCACCGCCGGGTCCTCCGGCTGGTCGTACTCCCCCTTGGGGATCGACCATGCGTGCTCGTCCTTGCGCGCCCAGAACGGCCCTCCCATGTGCACCAGGAGCACCTCGACCCGCCGGTCCGCCACGCGGTAGAGCAGAAGGCCGGCGCTGCGCCTCATCAGTGTCGCCTCCCGGGTCCTGTCATGACGGGCCGTCCGTCGGTCCCGTCCACCGCGCCCGGTGGTCGTCCGGCGCGGAGGGTAGTTTCACGCCATCATCGCTGCGTCCGGACGGGAAGGTGTGACGCATGCCGACAGGCGGCACCCCGGAGTCGGACACCGGCGACGGACTGCAGGCGATTGTCGACCTCGGCGACGCGTCCACCGGTGAGAAGTCCGACAGCACGATCACCGTGCTGATCGCATTCACGGCGAACCTCCTGGTGGCGGTGGCCAAGTCCTGGGCGGCTGCCATCACCGGGTCCGCGTCGATGGTCGCCGAGGCCGCCCATTCCTGGGCGGATACCGGCAACGAGATCTTCCTGATGTTCGCCAACCGATTCGCCCGGCGCCGGCCGGACGCCTTGCACCCGCTGGGCTTCGGGCGCGAGGCCTACGTCTGGTCGCTGTTCGCCGCGCTCGGGCTGTTCGTCGCCGGATCCGCGGTGTCGATCACCCACGGTGTCCACGAACTCGTGGATCCCGAACCGGCCACCGACTTCGTCGTCGGATACGTGGTGCTGGGCATTTCGTTCCTTCTGGAGGGCACCTCGTTCCTGCAGTCGGTGCGACAGGCCCGCCGGGAGGCCGCCATCGTGCACCGCGACATCATCGACCACGTGCTGGCAACCTCGGATCCCACGCTGCGTGCCGTGTTCGCCGAGGACGCCGCCGCCTTGACCGGACTGTTGATCGCCGCGCTCGGGCTGGGCCTGCACCAGGTCACCGGATCGGCCATCCCGGACGCGGTCGGCTCGATCCTGGTCGGCATCCTGCTGGGGGTCGTCGCGATCGTGCTGATCGACAGGAACCGGCGGTTCCTGGTCGGCATGCAGGTGAGCCCGCAGGTGCGGTCGGCGATCATCCAGTCGCTCCGCGAGCAGCCCGAGGTATCCCGGGTCACTGCCCTGCGGGTCGACTTCGTCGGTCCTCGCCAGCTCTATGTGGTGGCGGACGTCGACCTGTCCGGCGACGACCGGGAACCGCAACTGGCACTGCGGCTGCGCGCGCTGGAGGCCAGGATCCGACGGTCGCCCGCGGTCGTCGACTGCACGCTGAGCCTGTCGGCGCCGGACGAGCCCGAGTTGTGACGGCTCCCGGTCAGGTTCCGGTGGCCTGCCGCGACATGGCGTCCGAACAGCTGGGACACACTCCGAAGAGCTCGACCTCGTGGTTGATGTCGGTGTACCCGTGTTCGGCGGCCACGGTGCGCGCCCACCGCTCCACGCTGGGTGCCTCCACCTCTTGGGTGCGGCCACACAACCGGCACACGAGGTGATGATGATGCCGGGGTTGCTCGCACTGGCGGTACAGCACCTCACCGGACCGGGTGCGCACGGTGTCCAGGTCGCCGCCGCCTGCCATGTCCTGCAGCGCCCGATACACCGTTGCCAGCCCGATCGAGGATCCGCCGGCCCGCAACGCGTTGTGCAGCTCCTGGGCGGACAGGAACTCTTCCTTGCCCGCCAACGTCTGCAGGATCGCGGCTCGTTGCGCAGTGTTGCGGCGTTGCGCCACGGCGACGGCCACCTCCTCGCGGTGATCGGTCGGGCGGCCCGGCCGGTTGCCGGGCCGGGGTGATTCCCTGCAGGTCGAATGTACTCGGACGGGCCGGAGCGGCCGGGCCGTGTCACGGCAGATGGAAAGGTGCGTCGCATGGTTCGAACCGGGGCGCGGTGCCGGCCGGCGCGCGGGGTGTTGTTCGGTGCGTTGGCCGGGTTGTTGTTGACCGGCTGCGTCGGCGGCAACCCCCCACCGACGGCCTCTTCGTCGGTGGGGTCGACGATCACCATCACCGAGGGCACCAGAACGGCCACCCGGTCCATGATCACCACGGTCACGTCGACCGCCGTCGCACAGCCGCCTCCGGCCACACCCGAGCCGGAGCCGGTGGTTGCCGATTGCCCGTACCTGGCGGATGACCAGGTGGCCGACATCAACGGCCAACGGACGGGGGTGACCACGGTGATCGACGTCGCGCCATATCCGATCTGCACCTTTGCCCGCAGCGACGGGGGCTGGTTGGCCACCGTTCGGGTCGTGCAGGCGGACTCGCCATCGGGGGCGGTCGCCGCCGTCGATCAGCACGTCCCGGTCGACGGCTCAGACCCGGCGGATGACCCGGCCGGCTGGACCGGAGGCTCGCTGACCTCCGGCGACCGGTCGACCTATGCGGTGGCCAAGGGCACGGTTGCGGTCATCGCCGAGGCAAATCAGCCGCTTTCGATCAAGGGCCGACAGCTGGCGGTCGCCGTGATCACCAACCTGGGGTTGTGACGGCGCGACGCTCGGCGCAGCCGCCCGTGGCAGGATGATCACCGTGAGCGATCTCTACGCGACCCTGCACACCAACCGTGGCGACATCCGGATCGAGCTGTTCCGCTTCCAGGCACCCAAGACCGTCAGCAACTTCGTCAAGCTGGCCAGGGGCACCGCGAAATACACGACCAAGAACGCCTCCGGGGGGACCGAAGGACCGTTCTACGACGGTGCGATCTTCCACAGGGTGATCGCCGGGTTCATGATCCAGGGTGGCGACCCGACCGGCACCGGATCCGGCGGGCCCGGCTACCAGTTCGCCGACGAGTTCCACCCCGAGCTGACGTTCGGCAAGCCGTACCTGCTGGCCATGGCCAACGCCGGGCCCGGCACCAACGGTTCCCAGTTCTTCATCACCGTCGGCCCGCAGCCACATCTGAACCGTCGGCACACCATCTTCGGTGAGGTCGCCGATCAGGCGTCCCGTGACGTCGTGGACGCCATCGCCAACACCGGCACCGACCGGTTCGACCGACCCGCCGACGACGTGGTGATCAACTCGATCACGGTCGAGGACGCCCAGGAGCCGGGGGGCACGGCCGGCTGATCGTAAGTTCGACAGGCCGAATCCGACGGTGAGCGTTCCGCCACCGGCACCCGCCCCGCCCCCGGGAGCCGGGCCGCCCGTTGCGCCCTGCACCTGGCACCCGGACCGGGCCACACCCCTGTCCTGCTCGCGGTGCGGTCGGGCGGCCTGTCCGGAATGTCTGACCCCTGCCTCGGTCGGCTTCCACTGCCGCGAATGCGTCGCTGCGGGCCGCGCGGCCACCCGCCAGCCGCGGACCGTGGCCGGGGCGGGGACCGGTCAGCGACCGCTGGTCACGATCTCGCTGATCGTTGTCAACGTTGCGTTCTTCCTGGTCACTGCGGTTCAGTCGGGCTCGGCAATGGACCTGTCGACGTCCGAGCTGTACCTGCGGGGCGGCCTGATCCCGGCCGAGGTCGCCTCGGGTGAGTACTGGCGACTACTCAGCGCGGGGTTCCTGCACGGGAACCTGGTCCACCTGGCCACGAACATGCTCTCGCTGTACTGGTTGGGCATTCCGCTGGAGCGAATCCTGGGTAGATGGCGGATGCTTTCCATCTACGTGCTCAGCCTGCTCGGTTCGTCGGTGAGCGTGTTGCTGTTCAGTGCGCCGGTGAGCATGACCATCGGCGCGTCGGGTGCGGTGTACGGACTGATGGGCGCGCTCCTGATGACCATCCGCAGGTTGAAGCTCGACCCGCGGCCGCTGATCGTTGTCGTGGCACTCAATGTGTTCATCACCTTCACCTACCCGGGTCTGTCCTGGCAGGGACACCTCGGCGGGTTCGTGGCCGGGGCGGTCCTCGGTGCCGCGATGGTCTTTCCGCCACGCACATCGCGGGTCGCCTGGCAGTGGGGCGTGGGCGTCGGTCTGGCCGTGGTGCTCCTGGTTCTGACCTTCATCGCAGTCGGACAGATCGGGCCCTGGTACTGCATCTACCAGGTTGGGGGCCAGATCGGCTGCGTGCCCGCGCACTGACCGGCGACGTCAGTCGTCGGCCGGGTGGGACGGCCGCGCGTGGAACCACTGCGCGAGCACGGCGACGACGTCGGCCGGGTCCGATCCCAGTTCGAACCGGCCGAAGATGAGCAGCTCGTCGTCGACGAGATCGATCTCCAGGGTGGCTGAGCCCATCCGCCTGGTCCGGCCGCAGCCGACGGCGCGAACCGTCGACCAGGGGACCATCCGCGATCCGGTCGGCCCCGCGATGAGCAGTCCCCGCGGCCCGCCGATCACCCTGCGCCGGTGTCCGAGCAGGGCGAGCACCAGCAGTACTCCGCCGACCAGGCCGGTGATCACCCGATCGAGCGGATCGCGCTGCAGCACCAGCGCCGCGGCGGACGCGGCGCCGGCCAGCACGAACAGACCGACGATCAGCCACCTCGCGGGCCGCCAGGTTTGTGCGCCCTGGCCGGGAAAGTCCGTCCCGCCGTTCAACGCGCCGGGTTCGAGTTGTCCACAGGTGTTGTCCACAATGGGGATGAATCACAACGATGTGGTTTGTTGCACCACCCGACCTGGGCCGGGGTCAGCGCCACCGCATCGTCATCAGGAGCCCGGCAATCATGAGGGCGAACCCGATGGCGAAGTTCCAGTTCCCCAGGTCGGCTATGAAGGGAATGCTCGAGCCCCACAGGTAGTAGACGACCAGCCACACCAACCCGAGCACCATCAGTCCCAGCATGATGCCGATGTACAGCGGTGACGAGGGTGCGGCGACGTGGGCACGGGCGGCGGCCGCGGCCGCCTCGTTGGCGTGGGTCGACTCGCTGGCCGTGGTGGTCGCAACCTTCTTGCGAACCTTCGACTTGGGCACCTGATCCTCCTGCGTCCGTCACCGCGGCTGTCTGTACGGGCAGACATCACCGAGGCTGTATGCCACCGCCCCTAGCCTACGGTGTGCGGGGCGCGACGCCGCCCGGTCGATCGCGGCCGGCATCCAGGGCGTGGTCGCCTCGGCCCCGTCAGTACGGCAGACCCGGAGCAAGCGTGAGCAGACGACCCCTGCGGTGGCGGATCTGCGCGATCGCCACGTGCCTGGTCGCCGGCCTGCTGATCGGGGTGGCCCACTCGTACTCCGACGGTCAGGACATCGGCAGCAGGTCGGTCGATCTGTCCGCGGTGGTCCGCGACGCCCAGGAGCGGGTTCTGGCCGCCGACGCACGGGCCGCCCAGCTGCAGGCACAGATCGACGGCGCCGCGAACGCGGACGTGTCCCCCCAGGTGGAATCCGTCCGCAACCGGGTGGCCGAGCTGGAGCCGGCCGCCGGCCTGGTCCCGGTGGTCGGTCCGGGGATCCAGGTCTCGATGTCCGACGCCCCGCGCGATTCGGACGGCAACTACCCGGCCGGAGTTGATCCGGACGACCTGGTCGTTCATCAGCAGGATGTGCAGGCGGTGGTCAACGCCCTGTGGGCCGGGGGCGCGGAGGCAATGATGATCATGGATCAGCGGGTGCTGACCACCTCCGCCGTACGGTGCATCGGCAACACGCTGCTGCTGCAGGGCCGCACGTACTCGCCCCCCTTCGTGGTGACGGCGATCGGGAATGCGTCGGCGATGTCCGCGGCACTGGACGTCGAACCAGGGGTCCGCCTGCTGCTCAAGTACGTGGACAAGTATCGGCTCGGCTACCAGGTGACCCCGCTCGACGAGGTCCGCATTCCGGCCTACGACGGCCGGATCAGCATGAAGTCGGCCGTCGAGGCGGGCCGATGAGGGCACCCACCGACGCATCCCCGGGCGGCCCGCCCGCTCGGACGTCCCATCCGGGGCGGACAGTGGTGCGAGGTATCGGCGAGGCCCTGATCACGCTCGGTGTGCTGGTGTTGCTGTTCGTCGTCTACGAGGTCTACATCACCGACCTGTTCGGCGAACGCAAACAGGCCGCGGCCACCACGGCGGTCGACCGCGTCTGGGCGCAGGCGGAAGCGACGACGACGGTCGTCGCCACGGCGTCCGAACAGATGCTGACCGACCCCGGACGGCGCACACCCCGTTACGACACCACCCCCGGAGAAGGATTCGCCAAGCTGCGGATCCCTGCGCTGGGGCCGGACTACGTATTCACCGTGGTCGAGGGCACGGATCCGGACGACCTGTACATCGGCCCGGGCCACTACCCTGAGACCCAGCTGCCCGGCGAGCGCGGTAACTTCGCGGTGGCCGGACACCGGGTGTCCAAGGGATCACCGTTCAACGACCTGGGTCTGTTGTCGTCGTGCGACGCGATCGTCGTGGAGACCCAGGACGACTGGTTCACCTACCGGGTACTGCCGATGGCCGGCGAGGAGGCCACCTGGGCGGATACGCCGCGGGCGAACTGCGCCGGCGTGCCCGTTCAGACCGGGCAGTATGCGGGCGTCCACGGCCGGGAGATCACGCTGCCCACCGACTACGCCCAGGTGCTGCCCATCCCCACCGTGATGTCGACGACGGTGCCACCCGACGCCCAGCGACTGATCACCCTGACCACCTGCCATCCGCAGTTCTCGGACGCGGAGCGGATGATCATCCATGGTGTGCTGGTGGGCAGCTACGCCAAGGCTCCGGGTTTCCTTCCGCCCGAAATGACCGAGAACTGACGGGATTCGGCATGTACGCATGGATCTGGCGACATCTGCCCGGGCCCGTCCCCGTCCGGGTCGGGTTGAGTCTTGCGCTGTTCCTGGCCGTCGCGGCGCTGCTGTTCTTCGTCGTCTTCCCGTTGCTCGAGCCGTACCTGCCCTTCGACCGGGTCACCACCTCCTGAGGGTTGTGCGACGCTGGTCGGCGTGACCCGGATTCTCGTTGTGGACAACTACGACTCGTTCGTGTTCAACCTGGTTCAGTACCTCGAGCAGCTCGGCGCCGAGTGCGTCGTCCGTCGCAACGATGCGGTGGACGCGGCGGAGGTACCGGCGCTGGAGGTGGCCGGCATTCTGCTGTCGCCAGGTCCGGGCACCCCGGCGGAGGCCGGCGTCACCGAGGACATGGTGCGCTGGGCGGCCGGTCGGTTGCCGGTGTTCGGCGTCTGTCTGGGTCATCAGGCGATCGCCGAGGTGTACGGCGCGACGGTCGACCGGGCCGAGGAGCTCCTGCATGGTCGGACGTCGCTGGTCGAGCACGCCGGACAGGGCGTTCTGGCCGGCCTGCCGAGCCCCTTCACCGCGACCCGCTATCACTCGCTTGCGGTGGTCGACGGGACGGTCCCGGACGTGCTGGAGGTCACCGCGCGCACCGGCGGCGGTGTGATCATGGGCCTGCGGCATCGCGATCACGCGATCGAGGGCGTGCAGTTCCACCCCGAGTCCGTGCTGACCCAGGGCGGGCATCGGATGCTGGCGAACTGGCTGGCGGTGTGCGGTGACGTGCGGGCCGGCGAGCTCGTTGCCCCGCTCGAGCAGGACGTGGAACGGCTTCGGCTCAGCGCCGTGTGAACTCGGCCCGGCCCCCATTCGTTCAGGGACCGGGCCCGGCCGGAACGTTCAGTTGGCGGCGGCGGAGCCGAGCGTGACGTCGACCGTCTGTGTGTTGCCGCTGCGGACGAACGTGACCGTGGTGGTGCTGTCGGGTGCGCTCGCACGAACCGCGGCGATCAGCGCGTCGGCGCTCTCCACCTTCACGTCGCCGATGGCGGTGATCACGTCGCCGTCTTCGAGGCCGGCGGCCTCGGCCCCGCTGCCCGCGGTGACGGTCGCGATCTTCGCGCCGTTCGGGATCTGGCCCGATCCGTCGGTGGCATTACCGACGGAGGCGCCGAGTACCGCGTGCGTCGCCTTGCCGGTGTCGATGATCTCCTGGGCGATCCGCTTGGCCTGGTCGATCGGAATGGCGAAGCCAACGCCGATGGAGCCGGACTGCTGGGATGAGTCGGACAGGGAGGCGATCGCCGAGTTGATGCCGATGACGGCGCCGTTCATGTCGACGAGCGCGCCGCCCGAGTTGCCCGGGTTGATCGCCGCGTCGGTCTGCACCGCGTTGATCACGGTGTCCTGGGACTGGCCGCGCGGCGACTGCTGTTCCGCCGAGGCCGTGCGGACCGGGCGGTTGAGCGCCGAAACGATGCCCGACGTCACGGTGGCCGAGAGGCCGAGCGGCGAGCCGATCGCGACGACCTCCTGGCCGACCTGTAGGTCGGACGACGACCCGAGCGTCGCCGGGGTCAGCCCGGAAACCCCCTCCGCCTTGATCACCGCGAGGTCGTCGGTGGCCGTCGAACCCACCACGGTGGCGGGTGCTGTGGTGCCGTCGTTGAACCGGACCACCAGGTCGGTCGCGCCCTGGACGACGTGATTGTTGGTCAGGATGAGTCCGTCGGCGGTCAGGATGACACCGGACCCTTCACCACCGCCCTGGCTGCTGCTGGCGAGCACCGAGACCACGGACGGCAGGACCTTGGTCGCGACCTCCTGCACCGAGCCGGCGGGCGCGGTCCGGTTCCCGGAGACGGCAGCACTGGTGCTCAACCGGCTGAGGGAGCTGTCGGACGCGCTGGAGCTGCCGGCCTGCAGTTCGGCGCCCAGGTATCCGCCACCGAACCCGGCGAGCAGGGCCAGCGCGGTGGTGGTGGCGACGATCAACGTGGTCTTGCGGGCCGGTGGCTTCCCGGTGACGGCGGGGCGGCCCGGGGCGGTGGTCGCGGGACCGTACGACCCCGGGGGGTAGGACGGGTAGACGGTGTCCTGGGCGGACCGTGGAAGGGTCTGGGTGGGGTATCGACCGGCCCCCGCTGCGGGGTCCGTCGGCGTCGCCGTCGGGTGGTTCCAGGTCTGTGACGACCAGGCGCCGCTCGGCCGCGGTTGCCACCACTGCTCGGGGTTCGCCTCGGTGCGGTTGGGCCGGCCGGGTTGACCCGAAGGGCCGGGCTGATCGGAGGCGCGCGGGGGCATGTCCTGACTCATGCGTCACACAGTGCCGGAACAGATTGTGGAATTCTTGAGCACCCGACCGGTCCGATCGGTGAGTCGTTGCCATGCGGCTGTGAATCGATCATGAGCGCGATGAGCCCCTGTCTCGCAGCGTTGGATCAACCGCCGGCGGGTGGCGCCGGGGACGCCTCCGGCTCGGTCGCAGGTGGTGGCTGGCTGGGTGACGTCGGCGGCGATGTGCTCGGTTCCGAGGAAGGCGTCGTGGGCGTGGGGGTCGGTTCGGGCACCCCGACCACCACCCGTACCGCCGTGCCGACCTTCGGTACCACCGATCCGGCGCTCGGCGTCTGGCTGATGATCGCCCCGACGAGTCCGGGGTTCGACACCGGCTGGGTCGACTGGCGCAGGCTCTCGCCCTGCCAGCCGCGATTGACCAGAATGCTGACCGCCTCCGCCGGCGTGCTGTTGACCAGGTTCGGCATGACGAACAGACTGCCGTTCGACACGGTCAGCGTGATCGGAGTGCCCTCCTGCACCCTGGTGCCGCTGCCGGGATCGGCGGCGGTCACCTCGTTCTCGGGCTCGGCGGAATCGGCGACCTGCGAGACGACCTGCAGCTTGGCGTCGGTGAGCACCTGGGTGGCCTCGTCCAGGGACAGTCCGACGAGATTGTCCGGGACCTGGACGACCTGCAGGCCGGTCCCCACCGTCACCTTCACGACGGTCCCGGGTGGGACCTGGGCCTGGGCCGCCGGGTCCTGGGCGAGCGCCTTTCCCTTGTCGGCATCGGAGGAGGACTGCGGTACCTCCTCGTACTGAAGGTTGGCCTCGTTCAGGGCCTTCTTCGCTTCCTCGGGGGTGTAGGAGACGACGTTCGGCACGCTGATCAGACTGACGCCCTTGCCGATCTCCACGTTGACGGCCGAGTCCTGGGCGACCTGGGTCTGGCTGGAGGGCCGTTGGTTGACAACCTTGTCCTTGTCCGCGTCGCTCGACTCGGTGGGCGTCACCGTCCCGAGGGTGAGCCGGCTGTCCCTGAGCTTGGCGGTGGCCTCCTCCAGTGTCATGCCGGACAGATCGGGCACGGCCACCAGCGCGGCGGGCGGCGGTGCGCTGATCACCCGAAGCGTGAGCCAGACGGCGCCCGCGATGAGGGCGGCGCACAGCACCGCGATGCCGATGAAACCCCACACCCGCTTGGACCGATCGGCCTCCTCCGGCTCCCAATCGTCGTCGGGAACGGATCGGGTCGGTGGCGCGAGCAACGGCGGCGAGCCTTCGCCGACCCGGGCGGGGGTGGCCCGCATCAGCTCGGTCCGTTCGTCGTCGCTCATCAGCGGTGTGGCCTGCACGGCCTGCCCGGACAGTGCACGGACCAGGTCCGAGCGCATGTCGGCGGCCGTCTGATAGCGATTCAGCGGATTCTTGTTCAGCGCCTTGAGAACGACCGCGTCCAGTTCCTTGGGCAGGTCTGGCCGGACGTCGCTCGGCGCCTTGGGTGCCTCCCGGACGTGCTGGTAGGCGATGGCGACCGGGGAGTCGCCGGTGAACGGTGGCTCGCCGGTGAGCAGTTCGTAGAGGACGCATCCGGTGGCGTAGACGTCGGAGCGGGCATCGACGGCCTCACCCCTGGCCTGTTCGGGGGACAGGTACTGGGCGGTGCCGATGACGGCGGCGGTTGCGGTCATCGTCGCCTGCCCGTCGGAGACGGCGCGGGCGATGCCGAAGTCCATCACCTTCACCGCTCCGGCACGATTGAGCATGATGTTGGCCGGCTTGATGTCCCGGTGCACGATGCCGTGCCGGTGGGAGAAGTCCAGCGCGGCGCACACGTCGGCGACGATCTCCATCGCCCGGCGGGGGGCCAGCGGCCCATCCTTCTTCAGGACGTCGCGCAGGGTGTCGCCGTCGACGAACTCCATGACGATGTAGGGGATGGTGCCGGCCTCGGTCCTGGTTTCGCCGGTGTCGTACACCGCGACGATCGCCGGGTGGTTCAGCGAGGCGGCGTTCTGCGCCTCCCGGCTGAACCGGGTCTGGAAGGACGGATCGCGCGCCAGATCCGCACGGAGCACCTTGATCGCAACGTCCCGGCCGAGGCGCAGGTCGCGCCCACGGTGCACCTCGGACATGCCACCGAAGCCGAGGGTGTCCCCGACCTGGTAGCGATCTCCGAAGAGGTATCCCGTCATCGATGTTCCTTGTTGTGCATCTGGCTGTTGCATGTCTCTCGCGTCATCGGCAGCAGTGCCCTGGCGTGGATGCATTCGGGCCGTCCCGGGTTGTGTGCGTTGACCGTCGAACTGCCTTCGGTACCCGTCTTTCTCGTCACACCGTCATCCCGCCGATGACGACGTTCAGGACGATCAGGACAAGCCCGGCAAGGACCAGGACGAGAACGGCCAGCAGCACCGACAGCCCTGTCCGGCGGCCGGAGGAGGCCCGCGCCGGCGGGTAGGAGCGCTGCGGCGGTGCGTAGCCCCGCCGCACCGGCGCCGGAGGGGGGGCGACCGGGATACCCGCACGGGTCGCCCGGGCCGGGATCGCGCCGGTCCCGGGTTGCCGTGCGGACGGCGGCGGCAAGGCCTCGACCCGGGGCGCGACAACGGTCGGGCGTGGCGCTTGCCGCATCCGGGGGGCGGGTGCGGCTCCACCCGCGCGCAACTGGGTGACCGCGTCGGCGAGAGCCTCCCCGCCGGGGAAGCGGGCCATCGGGTCCTTGGCCAACATGGTCATGACCAATCCCGCCACCGGCGCGGGCACATCCTGCGGTAGTGCCGGGGGTGCGTCTCGCACGTGGGCCAGGGCGATCGCGACGGTGTTCTCGCTGTAAAAGGGCAGCCGTCCGGCCAGGCATTCGTAGGCGACGACGCCGAGCGAGTAGATGTCGGACGCGGGTGTCGCGTCCTTGCCGGCGGCCTGTTCCGGCGAAATGTACTGGGCGGTCCCCATCACCATTCCGGACCGGGTCACCGGAGCCTCGTGGGCCACCTTCGCGATCCCGAAGTCGGTGATCTTGACCTGTCCACCCGGCGTGATCAGCAGGTTCCCGGGCTTGATGTCGCGATGCACCAGTGCCCGCGCGTGCGCCTGCTGCAAGGCCCGGCCGGTCTGTTCGAGCACCTCCAGGGTTCGCCCGACGGACAGCCGGCCGAGCCGGTTCAACACGCTCGACAGCGATTCGCCGACGATCAACTCCATCACCAGGTAGGCGGTCCCGGTCAGGTAGTGGTTGGCCCCCGAGACCTCGCCGTAGTCGTAGACCGCACAGATGCCCGGGTGGTTCAGTGATGCGGTGATCCTGGCCTCGGTGCGGAACCGGCCGAGGAACTCCGGGTCGCCCGTCAGCTCGGGACGCAGGATCTTGCAGGCGACCACGCGGGCCAGCCGGATGTCGTCGGCCGCCCACACCTCGCCCATTCCGCCCACCGCGATCCGCCGGGTCAGCCGGTACCGATGCGAGAGCAGCACACCCGGAGCGGTCATCACGGGCCTCCGGCGAGCGCGGCGGCGATGACCGATCGTCCGATCGGTCCGGCCACCTTGGCACCGGTGGCGTCAAGGCCGAGATCCCCGCCGTTCTCGACCATGACGGCGACCGCGACCTTGGGGTTGTCGGCGGGGGCGAACGCCACGTACCAGGCGTGGGGCGGCGTGTTCTTGGGGTCGGCGCCGTGCTCGGCGGTGCCGGTCTTGGAGGCGATCACCAGGTCCGCGATGCTGCCCGAGCCGGGCGTCTCCCGCTCCGACTCGACCATCATGTCGCGGAGTTGGTCGGCGACCGGGATCGGGATGGCCTGGCCAAGCGACTGGGGCGCGGTCTCGGAGATGACGGTCAGGTCCGGCTTGGTCGTCTTGGAGATCAGGTGCGGTGCCATCTTGTCCCCGCGGTTCGCGATGGTCGCCGTGATCCAGGCCATCTGGAAGGGGGTGACGGCGACGTCGCGCTGGCCGATGCCGGTCTGCGCGAGCGCGGCCGTGTCCGGGATGTCACCGAGCCTGGATCCGACCACGTCCAGGCCGATGTCCACGCCCTGGCCGGTGACGCCCAGCGCCTCGGCCTGCTTGCGCACGACCGGCACACCCAGGCTCATGGCCACCTCCGCGAACGCGGTGTTGCAGGAGAAGGCCAACGCCTGGGTCATGGTCACATCACCGCCTCCGCCGTTCGCGCACGTCTCGCCGGCGAAGTTGGACAGCGTCGCGCCCGCGGTGTCGGGCAAGGTGATGGTGGCCTCGCCGGTGACCGGAGTATCCGGGGTGTAGCCGTTCTGCAGCGCGGCGGCCGCAATGATCAGCTTGAAGGTGGATCCGGGCGGGTAGACGGCTGAGATGGCCCGGTTCAGCAGCGGGCTCGGGTCGGCGTTCACCAGGTCGTTGTAGGCGGTTCGCTGCTCGGCGTCCGAATGGCTGGCCAGCGGGTTCGGGTCGTAAGACGGGGTCGAGACCAGAGCCAGGATCCGGCCGGTCGACGGCTCGATCGCCACGACACCGCCGACATAGCTCTTGTCGGTCATCGCCTTGTAGGCCGCCTGCTGCACCGCGGGCACCAGCGTGAGCTCCACATTGCCGCCGCGCGGATCGCGGCCGGTGATCAGGTCCGACAACTGGCCGGCGATCAATTCGGGGGCCTCGCCGGACAGGATCTCGTTCTGGTTTCGTTCGATGCCGGTCGGGCCGTACCGCATCGAGTAGTAGCCGACCGGATGGGCGTAAGCCGCACCCTCCGGGTAGACGCGCTGGTACTGGTACTGGTCGTCGACGGGGTCCGAGCGGGCGAGCACGACACCACCGGTCGCCGTGACCTGACCACGCTGTCGGCTGTATTCGGCGACCAGTGTCCGCTTGTTGTTCGGATCCGCGCGGTAGTCGTCGGCCTTGATGACCTGGGTGTAGGCGATATTGCCCAGCAGCAGCACCACCATCACGATGATCGCCGTGCCCAGCCGGCGCATGGGCCGCTTCACGAACGGCCGCCCGTCGAACGCGCCGATGGCACCACGGGGACCATCTGCGTGTGCACCTCGTCCAGTGGAACCGGGGGCGCGGGGTGCGGGTGCTGTGGCTCCGGCGGCCGCCGGGAAGAGTCCGAGATGCGCATCAGCAGCGCGAGGATGACGTAGTTGGACAGCAGGGACGACCCGCCGTAGGACAGGAACGGCGTGGTCAGGCCGGTGAGCGGAATGAGCCGGGTCACCCCGCCGACCACGATGAACGTCTGCAGGGCAAGGGAGAACGCCAGACCACCCGCGAGGAGCGTGCCGAATCCGTCCCTGGCGGCAAGGCCGGTGCGGATCCCCCGGGTCGTAAAGATCAGGTAGCACAGCAGGATCGCGGTCACCCCGACCAGGCCGAGTTCCTCGCCCAGTGCGGCCATGATGAAATCGGTGGACGCGAACGGCACGATGTCGGGCCGGCCCGCACCCAGGCCGGTCCCGAAGATCCCCCCGGTGCCAAGGCCGAACAGCGATTGGACAAGTTGGTACCCGTTGCCCAGAGGGTCGCCGAACGGGTCCAACCAGATGTCCACCCGTACCCGGACATGGCTGAACAGGCGGTATGCGACGTAAGCGCCGCCGGCGAAGCCGAGGATGCCGATGATGAGCCAGGACACCCGGCCGGTGGCTACGTAGATCATCGCCAGCAGCGTGCCGAAGAGCAGCAGTGCGGTGCCCAGGTCCTTGCCCCGGACCAGCACGAGCAGCGCCAGGACCAGCGCGACGATCAGCGGCCCGAGGTCGCGGGCGCGAGGCAGCACCAGGCCGAAGATCTTCTTTCCCGCGGTGGACAGCACGGTGCGCTTGGAGACCAGAAAGGCCGCGGCGAAGATGATCAGCGCGATCTTGGCGAACTCCGCCGGCTGGATCGAGAACAGCCCCGGCACCCGGATCCAGATCTGGGCGCCGTTGACCTCGGACAGGCTCGACGGGAGGACCGCCGGGATGGCCAGAAAGACCACGCCGATCAGGGCCAGCGTGTAGGCGTAGGACTGCAGCACGGTGTGATCGCGCACGACGAGCAGGACGACCAGGAAGAAGACCAGGGCGACGCCGGTCCACACCAGTTGCAGGGATGCCTGCGGGGTCGGCACCGCCTCGCCCCGGTTGATCGCGCTGATCTCCCGGGCCAGATCGAGGCGGTAGATCATCACCAGGCCGATGCCGTTGAGCAGCGCGACGATCGGCAGCAGTAACGGATCCGCGTACGGCGCGTAGCGGCGGACCAGCAGGTGGGCGATCGCCAGGGCGAGCAGGTAACCGCCGCCGTAGTAGGCGAGTTCCCAGCTGAGCGTGCGGCTCTGGTTCAGCTCGACGATGACCAGGGCCGAGGTGACCACGATCGCCGCGAATACGAGCATCCAGAACTCCGCCATGCGTCCCGTTCGGGTGATCCGCGTGGCGGTCGGTGGATCCTGCTGCGGTCGGCTCACTTGACGGCTCGGCAGGTGACACCGGGTTCGAGGGTGCGGATGGGCAGCGGCGTTCCGGTCGTGGTGGACGAGGTGGTCACCGTCTGCGGGGAACCGGTGTCCGGGGTCGGTGATCCGGAGGCCGTGCCCGGCGATCCGGGCGCGGCACCGGTCAGGCTGCTGTCCGGGCCCGGAACGCCACTGACTCTCACTTCTGAGGTCGGTGACACGGCGGTGGCAGGCGATGGCGTGGTCGTCGTCGGCGCGGGCGAGGTGGTCGGGCAGGGCGGCAGCATCTGGCCGGTCAGCCGGGCGATCACCGCCCGGGCGTCCTCGAGGCTGCCGGCCTGGATTCCGGCGATCACCTGATCGCGGGCCGCCGGTACCAGATCCTCCACCAGCAGCGGCGAGCATTCGTTGAGACCGGGCTGGCAGGAGCCCTCCTGCACGCTGGACAGCCGCAGTCCGAGGACGGATCCGTCGACCCCTCGATACACCACGACCTGTCCGCCGTCCTCGCCGACGAAGTACTGGCTGCGCACCCACAGGAACGACCCGATCAGACCGGCGACACCGAGCACGACCACCACCGACACCAGGATGATGGCGCCGCGCCGGCGGCGTCGTCGGGCCGGCGCGCTGTCCAGCTCGACGCGGGCGGTGGGGATGGGTGTAGTGATGTCCTCGTCGCGCGGCATGTACTGGGCCGGTGCCGGCGCGTCCTCGGGGATCCCGGGCAGGGCGATCCTGGGCATCTCGGCGGTCATCCGGATCGAGGAGAGCTGTCCGATCGGTCCGGTCGCGTCCGGGTCGTGGTGTCCGCCGTCGACGGCCGTGGGTCCCTCGCCCAACCCGGTATCCACGACGTCGGCGACGATCACGGTCACGTTGTCCGGACCACCCCCGGCCAGGGCCAGCTGGATCAGGGTGTCGGCGCTTGCCCCGGGATCGGGGTTGGCCAGCGCCTCGGCGATGGCCTCGGCCGACACCACCCCGGCCAACCCGTCGGAGCAGATCAGGTACCGGTCACCGACGTTGACCTCACGAATGGTGAGGGCAGGGTCGACCTCGGTACCGTTCAGGGCGCGCAGCAGCAGCGAGCGCTGAGGATGGTGACTGGCCTCCTCCTGCGTGATGCGCCCGTCGTCGATGAGGGACTGGACGAAGGTGTCGTCGTGCGTCAGCTGATGGAGCACACCGCCGCGGTACAGGTAGGCGCGTGAGTCACCCACGTGGGCCATGCCAAGCCGTCCGCCGTCGAACAGCAGCGCCGTCACCGTGGTGCCCATGCCGTCGAGTTCGGGGTTCTCGTGCACGACCTCGGAGATGGAACGGTTGCCCTCGCGGGTGGCCTTGGCCAGCGCGCGCAACAGATCGCCGCCCGGGTCCCGGCGGTCCAAGGGAACAAAGGCGTTCACCACGAGCCGGGAGGCCATGTCGCCGGCCGCGTGGCCGCCCATCCCGTCGGCGACAACCAGCAGCGTGTTGCCCGCGTAGACGGCGTCCTGGTTCGTCGAGCGGATGAGGCCGCGATCCGTGCGCGCCGCGTAGACCAGTTGATGGGTCACGCCGGCTCCCCGCCGCCGGGCGAACGGGCCGAGTCGACTCGCGCCCGCCGGCGCGGTGCAGCCCGCTGATGTGCTCGCCTGGGATCGCTCATGGGCGCAGCTCGATCACCGTGCGGCCGATCCGGATCGGCACACCGATCGGCACCGGGGTGGGCGTGGTCACCCGGGCCCGGTCCAGATAGGTCCCGTTGGTGGAGCCCAGGTCCTCCAGGAAATACTGCTGCCCCTGCTGGGTCAGCCTGGCATGCCGGGACGAGGCATAGTCGTCGTCGAGGACGAGGGTGGAATCCTCCGCCCGCCCGATCAGGATCGGACCCGGTCCGAGCCGGAGCCGGGTGCCCGCCAACGAACCTGCCGTGACCACAAGGGCGGAAGGATACAGCCGGTCGGATGGGGGTGATGCCGCCGAGCCGACGCCCTCACCGCGCCGCCCGCTGCCCGCCCGTGGTTCGCCGGCATACCGCAGATCCGCCCTGATCACCCGGATCGCGGCCAGCACGAACAGGCAGAGCAGGACCAGGAAGCCGATCCTGGTCAGTTGGAGGATGAGTGCGGGCACAGTGGGTTCCTGGTTCGCTCTCCCGGAGTCCGGACCGTCAGTACCGGCTCGAGAAGACGACCGTGGAGTGGCCGATGTGGATGACGTCGCCGTCGGCGAGCTGCCAGGTCTGCACCGAGGATCCGTTGACCGTGGTGCCGTTGGTCGACCCGAGATCGTGCAGCACCGCGGACTGCCCGTCGAAGTAGATGTCGACGTGCCGGCGGGACACCGAGGTGTCGGCGAGCCGGAACGAGGCGTCCTGGCCGCGACCGATCACGTTCGATCCGCGCTGTAGCTGATAGCTGCGGCCCGAGCCGTCGTCCACGGACAGCGTGGCCACGATCTCCTGCGGACCGGCCGCGGGGGCGCCGTAGTTCTGACCCCAGTTCGGGGGGTACTGGCCGCCCTGCGCAGGGTAGTTCGGGTAGCCGGGCTGCTGGAAGCCCTGCCGGTACTCCGGCGGCGGCGGGTACCCGGGCGGGTACCCGGGTTGCTGGTAGCCGCCCTGATCCCAGCCGCCCGGTCCCTGCGGCTGATTCGGCGGCTGGTTCTGCGGGGGATAGCCGGGCGGCGACTGCTGGCCGTACTGCTGCTCCCACTGCTGGTTCTGTTGATCCCAGCCACGCTGCCCATATCCGGGGGCGTCATAGGGTTGCGGCGGGTATCCGGGATTGGGCTGCTGGCCGGAGTTGCCCTGATCGGGGGGGCCGTACTGATCGGGTGGGCCGTACTGATCGGGGGGGCCGTACTGATTGGGGTAGCCGGGATACTGCTGGCCGCCCTGGTCCGGGCGGTCCTGCTGGTCCTGGCCACGGGCCTGCTGCGGATCGCGCCCGAACTCGCCTGGCTGCTGACTCATGCGTCCCACTCCTGCCCTTGCCTGCGAAGTGCGTCGACCGACATCAGGATCGACGAACGAGCTGATGCGGAACTGCCCGGTGTGCAGGGCGTCGGACTGTTCGAGCGTCACCGCGACGTCGCCGAACGTCTGCCATCCCTGCTGGGTCAGATACTCCCGGATCATGTCAGTCAGCGCCGTGGCGACACTCTCGTCGGGCGAACTCATGTCCTGCTGATCGGTCGGTCCCAGTGCCACCCGGTAGTGGTTCGGTGCGATGGCGATCGAACCCTGGCGTTCGACGTGGTCGGCGGCCTCGCGCTGGAGCGCGTCCGCCACCTCGGCGGGCTGCACCTTGCCGCCGAACAGCCTGGCGAAGGTGTTGCCGACGGCGCCCTGGAGCTTGCGCTCGAACGTCTGGATGACGCCCATCGTCACCTCCCGGCTGAGGTCGCGTGCCCCGTCGCGTTCGTATGCTCCGAATGCGGGCATGCGAACGGCAGATCACAGGCCCACCTTGATCGTAGTGGGGACGCACGTCGATGGTCGGGGTTGCTCCTGGTCACCGGTGTCGATGGAGATCACCCGCCGTCCGGCAGCGCCAGCAGCGACGTCGCGCCGGTCCCGATCTCGGCGCTACCCGAGGTCAGCCGGGCCAGCCACGGACGCAGTCCGTCGACGTCGGCGGTCGGCGCCAACAGGTGGAAGGTCACGCGTGCGGCGTAGTCGACGGCGTCGATCCGAAGCCCGCCGACGCGCAGGTCGTGCTCGATCCGCCCGGCATCGCCGTGGTCCACCGTGACCGTCACCGTGGTGTGCCGGACCAGGTCGAGGGTGCCGACCGTGTCGAGCGCTTCGCCGACGCAGCGGCCGTACGCCCGGACCAGGCCGCCCGCGCCCAGCTTGACCCCGCCGAAGTAGCGGGAGACGACGACGACCGAGTCGGTGACCTCCCGCGAGAGCAGAACCTGCAGCATCGGCACCCCCGCGGTGCCGGCCGGCTCGCCGTCGTCGTTGGAGCGCTGCTGCCCACCGGACGTGCCGATCCGGTAGGCGGTGCAGTTGTGGCTGGCCGACCAGTGCTGCTTCCGCACGGTCTCGATGAACGCCGACGCGTGCTCGCTCGTGCCGGCCGGCGCCAGCGAACAGATGAACCGGGATCGTTGGATCGTCAGCTCGTGGGTGCCGGCGCGGCGGACGGTCCGCATGCCATCACGGTAGGCCGGAAGAACACGACCCGGGGGGTCGGCATCCGGATCGCTACCGGTCCCCATCCCCGCGTAGGCGTACGAATGGCACCGGTCCGACCGTGCTAGCCTGTTCGGCATCGCTGGGGCAAGTGGCGAAATGGCAGACGCGCACGGTTCAGGTCCGTGTGTCCGAAAGGACGTGGGGGTTCAACTCCCCCCTTGCCCACTCAGCTCGATGGCGTCGGCCGGCGCGGCCGGCCATCGCGTCCGTGGCGACGCCTCACGGGGCCGAGGAAAGCACGGGGCGATCACCGTCATGGTGTACCCGCGCCGCGGCCAGGAATCGTTGACCCAACCGGGTCGCCGCGTCCCGCAGGTCGTCCGGGCCGACGATCTGCACCGGAACCTCCCACCATGAAACCCAGGCGGCCAGCCGGTCCCACGACCAGGACCCGGTGACGACCCGCGTCCTGTCCGGGGCGAGCGCCTCGACCACCGATTGCCGTCCGGCCCACGGCTGCACCTCGGTGGCCGGCGCATGAATCACGAACTCGCCCCGGCACGGCCATTCGGTGCCCTTGAACGAATTCTGCAGATAGCCGGCGACGTTTCCGCCCGGCAGTTCGCGTGGTGAGAACCGCGGACCGGTAGGTGTTTTCGGTGTCATTCGATCGACACGAAAGGTACGCCAGTCGTTGCGGTCCAGGTCCCACCCGACCAGATACCAGCGCCCGCTCCAGGTCGCAAGATGGTGTGGCTCGACCTTGCGCGGCGGTTCCCAGGGTCGCTCCTCACCGGTCCAGTTCGGCCGCTCGTATTCGAACCGGAGCACCTCACGCGCGCGTACCGCGCTACCGACCGCGATGAGCACGTCGGAATCGACCCTCGGCTGCTCACGATCGGCCGGTACGGCGGTCACCCGCAGCGCATCCACGCGTCCGCGCAGCCGGGCCGGCATCACCTGGCGCACCGTCGCCAGCGCGCGCAGCGCGCCTTCCTCGATCCCGGACACGCTTGCGGACGCGGTCTGCAGGGCGACGGCGACGGCGACGGCCTGCTCGTCGTCGAACAGCAGCGGTGGCAGCTCGGAGCCGGCGTCCAGGCGGTACCCACCGTCAGGGCCTTTGATGGCCCGGACCGGATAGCCGAGCTCGCGAAGTCGGTCGACGTCGCGGCGGACGGTCCGCGGGCTCACTTCGAGTCGTTCGGCGAGCACTTCGCCGGGCCAGTCCCGGCGGGCCTGCAGCAAGGACAGGAGGCGGAGGAGTCGACCGCTGGTGCCCGATGCGTCACTCATGTGGTCAAGAATGCAGCCGGGTAGCGGTCAGGGCCTGACCGCTACATCGTGCAGCCTGGTGTCTGTCCGGCCGGCGGCATCGCCCGTCGGCGCCCACGACGCACAGGGAGCGAATGGTGATCCGGACACGGGATCTGACCAAGGACTTCGTCGTCAACCGGAGCAGGACCGTACACGCGGTCCGTGGCATCAGCCTGGACGTCGAGGCGGGCGAGCTGATCGCCGTGCTCGGCCCGAACGGCGCCGGCAAGACGACGACCATGCGCATGTTGACCACGCTGATCGAGCCGACCTCCGGCTCGGCCACCGTTGCCGGGCACGACGTGGTGCGTGAGGCGGCCGTCGTTCGGTCGTTGATCGGCTACGTCGGACAGGGCAACGGCGCCGGGCACATGCAGCGGGCCGGCGACGAACTGTTCAGCCAGGGCCTGATCTACGGACTCGACCGGCAGGCCGCGAAGCGACGGGCCATCGAGCTGATGGAGGCTCTCGACCTGACCGCGCTGGCGGCGCGCAAGGTGTCGAGCCTGTCCGGTGGCCAGCGTCGCCGGCTGGATGTGGCCATGGGTCTGGTGCACCACCCGTCGCTGCTGTTCCTGGACGAACCGTCGACCGGCCTGGACCCTCACAACAGGGCGAATCTGTGGGACCACATCCAGCAGATGCGGCGGGATGCCGTGGTACCGATGACGATCATGCTGACCACCCACTATCTGGACGAGGCCGACTCGATGGCGGGACGGGTGGTCGTGGTCGACCACGGCGAGGTGATCGCCGACGACACGGCAGAGGCGCTCAAGGCCGACCTGGCAGGAGACCGCGTCGAGATCGTTCTGGCGAGCGCTGACCGGACCGGCGAGTTGGCCGGACTCATCGACCGGATGCCCGGCGGGCGGGACGTCGCCGTCGACGGGGAGACGGTGACCGGCCGGGTCGCCGACGGGCCACGCGCGCTGCCCGACCTGCTGCGGGCAGCCGACCGGGCCGGGTTGAGGGTAACCGGCGCCCAGGTGCACCGGCCGACGCTGGACGACGTCTTCCTGTCGCTGACCGGCCGCAGTCTGCGCGAGGCCGAGAACGCGGGGGGCGCCGACGATTCGAGGAGTGATGCGGCATGAGCACGGAGGCGATGAGTCGGACCTTGCGGGCAACACAGCCGCCCGGCGGCGTACGCAAGCTGGTTCGCGACACCCACCTGGTGATGACGCGCGAACTGCGGCCCGTGCTGCGTGACCCGTTCTCCGTGATCTTCGGCATGATCCAGCCGCTGGTCTTCCTGGGCCTGTTCGGTCCGCTGCTGGTCGGCTCGCTCGGCGGGCAGGCGCAGAGCACGGTCGGGGACAGCGTCTGGCAGTGGTTCGTGCCGTCGATTCTGGTGATGACGGCACTGTTCGGGACCACCACGGTCGGCGCGAACCTGCTCTTCGAGTTCCAGACGGGCGCGCACGAGCGGATGCTGGTCACGCCGCTGTCCCGGCCGGCGCTGCTGATCGGCCGGGCGCTGAAGGAGATGGCACCGCTGGCCGCGCAGGCCGTCATCATCGTTCTGGTGATGATCCCGTTCGGGTTCGACCTGTACCCGGTCGGTGCGCTGGTGGGGCTGCTGCTGCTGGCCGTTTTCGGGGTCGGCATCGGCTCGCTGAGCTACGCGCTGGCCATCGCCGTGCGCAAGCAGGAATGGATGTTCTGGGCCGTACAGCAGACCGTGATCTTTCCGCTGATGATCCTTTCCGGAATGCTGCTGCCGTTGGAGACCGGCCCCGGATGGATGCAGGTGGCATCGAAGTTCAACCCGCTGACGTACCTGGTGGACGCCGAGCGTGCGCTGTTCGCCGGCGACATCGGCTCGTCCGCAGCGGCCTGGGGCTGGGTGGCCGCCCTGGTCACGGTGGCCGTCGGGCTAACCGTCGGCATCCGGTCGATGCGGCGCAGCGCCGGCTGACCGGCAGCGCAGGCCGGCCCGGATCGGCGGCCGTGTGGGGTGAGCGGTTCCGGGGAAAGGACCGGGGATGTCGACACGGATTGCCAAGGTGCTCAGCGACGCCGCCGACCGGGTGTTGGACGTCCTGGTCGTGCCCGGCTACAGCAGGATCGGGGTGGCCGCGCGCCGCCACTGGTGGCCGGCCGACGCCGGGCCGTTCGAGCGTGCGGTCGATGTCGTGGTCACCGGTGGCGCCTCGGGCCTTGGTGCGGCCGCGGCCACGGACCTGGCGTCGCTCGGTGCGCGAGTTCACCTGGTCGGGCGAAGCGCCGACCGGCTCGATGCGGCGGTGCAGCGGATCCGCCAGACTGTTCCGGAGGCCGAACTGGTCGTGCGCGAGGCCGACATCAGCGACCTGGTCGCCGTGCGCCACCTGGCCGGCGCCCTGCGGTCGGACCTGGGCGGCCTGCATGGCCTCGTGCACTGCGCGGGCGTGCTGCCGCCCGAACGGACGCTCACCGGCGAGGGCAACGAGTTGGCGTTCGCCACCCACGTCCTCGGCCCGTTCCTGCTCACCGCACTGCTGCGGCCGTTGCTGGACGCCGACGGAGATGGGCGGGTGGTGCTCGTGTCGTCGGGGGGCATGTACAGCGCGGCGCTTTCCGCCGACTTCGATTCGGAACACGGTGGATACAAGGGGATTCGAGCCTACGCCCGGACCAAGCGCATGCAGGTGACGCTGGCCGAGCAGCTGGCCGTGACCTTCGACCGCCCGGACGACCCGGTGGTGCACAGCATGCATCCAGGCTGGGCTGCGACCCCCGGTGTGTCCGATTCCCTGCCCGGCTTCGACACGATCGCGCGACCGATCCTGAGGACGCCCCGGCAGGGCGCCGACACCATGGTCTGGTTGGTGGCCGCCGCCGACCCGGCCCGTTGCTCCGGGCGCTTCTGGCACGACCGGCGCGTCCGTCCGACCCACTACCTGCCGTGGCAGCGGGACGATCCGGCGATCCGGGCCCGGCTCTGGCACGAGTGCGCGAGCCGCACCGGCGCCCAGCCCTGATCGGTGGCCCCGACGCTCGACCCGCCTCGAACGCCTGATCGGACCAACTGTCGGTGTGTCCTGGCATCCTGTGCCCGGGCAGTCGAGAACGATCGGGGATGGGACGACGGGGATGAGTGAGCTTGCGAGCGAGTCATGGGTGCCGCATCGCTCCGTTGGAATCGGAGGAAGGAGGGTGCGATGAGTGATAAGGACCTGACCAGGATCGCGGCACTGCTGCGAAAGGCCGAGGGCACCGACAACGAGCATGAGGCGGACGCCTATCTGCAGGCCGCGCAGCGCTTGGCCACCCTGGCGTCGGTCGACCTGGCGGTCGCCCGGGCGCACACGGAGCGGCGTGAGCGACGACCGGTGCCCACCCAACGGGCGATCGTGATCGGAGAGTCCGGCAAACGGGGCCTGCGCACGTACGTGGAGCTGTTCCTGGCCATCGGGCGCGCGAACAATCTCACCTGCGACATCGCGCGCGATTCGACGAGAGTGCACGCATTCGGGTTCGACACCGATATCGACATCGCCGAGACGCTTTACGCCTCGCTGGTTGTCCAGATGGTGCGGGCGTCGGACTCCTACATCAAGTCGGGTGACTACGCGCTGGAGAAGGTGATCAAGCGGGTGGCCGTGGCCACCGCCGCCCGGTCGGGCGGATGGCGGCAGGAGTACAGATACGTGGAGAAGCCTGTGCACGCCACCACCGCGCGGATCAACTTCCAACAGGCGTTCGCCCACCGGATCGGTGCCAGGCTTGCCGAGGCGCGGAAGCAGACCGAGGAGAGCCTGATCGCCGAGCGGCCCGCCGCCGAGGGTCGGACCATGTCCCTGGTGCTTCGCAACAGGGAGGTGGAACTGGCCGACCACTACCGTGCCACCTCGACCGCGCGCGGCACCTGGTCGGGAACCCGTGCGGTGGCCGGGTTCTCGGAACGTTCCCGGCAGGCGGGGGACCGGGCCGGGCGACGGGCGCGGCTGGCGGCGGAAAGGATGATCGGAGGACAGCGTGGCGCGCTCGATCGCTGACACCCGGCCCCGGGACGCTCAGCGCAGCAAGGTCTACGCGGCCGAACACCTGGTGCATCGCATCTTCGACCGCTCGGCGGAGTACCCGATCGTGCAGGTTGTCGGGTCTCACCTGACGCTTCCCCCGGAACGGCGGTTCGGGTCCATCGACGCCGTGCAGGGATACGTCGACAAGGTGCTGGCGCTGACCTGGGTACGGTCCGCGTGGCCGCGGGCCGCGGTACCCGTCCGGGTCCGGGAGCGCGCCGGCTCGACCCAGGCCCACTACGAGCGGGACGGCGCGGTGATGGCCGTTCCGGGCCACGGGTCGGGGTCGGCTTGGGCCCTGAGGGAGCTGGTGGTCCTGCACGAACTGGCGCATCACCTCGCCGACGGCGCCGAGCCGGCGCACGGTGGGCCGTTCGTCGACCGGTTGCTCACCCTGGTGGACGGCGTGGTCGGAGCCGAGGCGGCGCTACTGCTGCGGATCACCCTGCTGGACTGCGGGGTGGTGATGTCCTGAGCCCGCGCGTCGAACATCAACGCTGGGCCGGTCGATCGGACTACGCTGGCCGGGATGACGAACGTCGAGGTCGACCCCGCCGAACTGGTCTGCCGGAACGAGAGCGATGCAAGGCCGCGCACCGGCGCGGTCGAGATTCTCGAGCCCCGGGACGTTCCCCTCGGCGGCATCCGGGCGATGAACGTCCGGCGCACCCTGCCGCTCAAGCAGCGGTCCCTGGTCGGCGCTTGGTGCTTCGCCGACCACTACGGCCCGGACCGGGTCGCTGCGACCGGTGGCATGGACGTCGCCCCGCATCCGCACACCGGGCTGCAGACGGTGAGCTGGCTGTTCGAGGGCGAGATCGAGCACCGGGACTCGGTCGGGTCCCATGCCATGGTCCGGCCCGGTGAGCTGAACCTGATGACCGCCGGCCGGGGCATCTCGCATTCCGAGGTGTCCACGCCCGGCACGGACGTCCTGCACGGCGTCCAGCTGTGGGTCGCCCTGCCGGAATCGGTGCGTACGGTCCGGCCGACGTTCGAACACGTCGTGCCCGACGAGGCCCGGGACGGCGACGTCCGCTGTCGGGTCTTCATCGGCTCCTGGCTGGGTCTGACATCGCCCGCAACGATCCATTCGCCGTTGCTGGGCGCGGAACTGACCCTCGAACCCGGCGCCTCGGCACGGCTGCCCCTGGAGGCTGAGTTCGAGCACGGCGTGCTGGTCGACAGCGGTGACGTGACCGTCAACGGCGCGGCCGTGGCCCGGGCCGCCATGGCCTATCTGCCGCCGGGCACCCGCACCCTGTCGTTGACGGCCGGTGCAACGCCGGCGCGCCTCGTGCTGCTCGGCGGCGAGCCGCTCGACGAGCAGCTGATCATGTGGTGGAACTTCATCGGACGCACCCACGAAGAGGTCCTCGCCTTCCGGCAGCAGTGGCAGGACGAGGTCAACGCCTTCGCCGACGGTCGCCCCCCGACGACCAGGTTCGGTCGGGTCGCCGGGTACCCCGGCAAGCCGTTGCCGGCCCCCGAGATGCCGGCAGTCCGCCTCCGTCCCCGCCCGCTGCCCGAAAGGTGAACCGCGCCTGCCCGGCCGGCTGAACGTCCGAAGGTTTTCCCCGCGATAAGCGCGCCGAAACATGCGCGTGACGCCCGGTTGGGAGCGTCGGTTGGGCGTGCCGGGCCCTGGTCGGCGTGCCCAGCGACCTGCGCACGGTGGGTCGTTCCGACCTTCGGGAGACAGAGCATGAGCGGTAGTCAGTCACGTCGTCAGGCGATCAACGCGGTGACCGGCTACCGGGTGCCGGCCAAGGACTTCACCGAGCCGCTCGGAGAACTGTTCGGACGCAACACCTTCGGACCGGCAGTGATGAAGGCGCGGCTGCCGAAGTCGGTCTACAGGTCGGTGATGTCGACCATCGAAAAGGGCACCCCGCTCGATCCCGCGATGGCGGACGTCGTGGCCTCGGCGATGAAGGACTGGGCGGTGGAGAACGGCGCGTCGCACTACGCGCACGTGTTCTACCCGCTGACCGGGCTGACCGCGGAGAAGCACGACTCCTTCCTGGCCCCGGAGGACAGCGGCGCCTCGCTGGCCGAGTTCGCCGGCAAGACCCTCATCCAGGGCGAGCCCGACGCCTCCAGCTTTCCCAACGGCGGTATCCGGAACACCTTCGAGGCCCGCGGGTACACCGGCTGGGACGTCACCAGCCCCGCCTACATCCTGGAGAACCCGAACGGGAACACCCTGTGCATCCCCACCGTCTTCATCTCCTGGACCGGTGAGGCGCTGGACAAGAAGACCCCGCTGCTGCGCTCGCAGCAGGCGATGAGCAAGCAGGCCGCCCGTGTCCTGAAGCTGTTCGGACACACCGACATCGACACCGTCGTTTCCTACGCGGGGGCCGAGCAGGAGTACTTCCTGATCGACCGGCACTTCTACTTCTCCCGCCCGGACATCATGGCCAGCGGCCGCACCCTGTTCGGGGCCAAGCCGTCGAAGGGCCAGCAGTTCGACGATCACTACTTCGGCGCGATCCCTGAACGGGTGCTGGCGTTCATGATCGAGGTGGACAGGGAGCTGTTCAAACAGGGCATCCTGGCCAAGACCCGGCACAACGAGGTCGCTCCCGGCCAGTTCGAGATCGCGCCGCTGTTCGAGCGGGCCAACCTGGCACACGACCACCAGCAGCTGATGATGACCACCCTGCAACGGGTCGCGCAGCGCTACGGCATGGAATGCCTGCTGCACGAGAAGCCGTTCGCCGGCGTCAACGGCTCCGGTAAGCACGTCAACTTCTCCGTCGGCAACAACAACCAGGGCAACCTGCTCAACCCGGGCGACACACCGCACGAGAACGCCCAGTTCCTGGTGTTCTGTGCGGCCGTGATCCGGGGTGTACACAGGTTCGGCGGCCTGCTCCGGGCGGTGGTGGCCTCGGCCCGTAACGACCACCGGCTCGGCGCCAACGAGGCGCCGCCGGCGATTCTCTCGATCTTCCTCGGCGACATGCTGACCGACGTACTCGAGCAGGTCGAGAAGGGTGGCGCCAAGAGCAGCAAGCACGGCGGCGTGCTCGACATCGGCGTGTCGGTGCTGCCGAAGCTGCCGCGTGACGCCGGCGACCGCAACCGCACCTCGCCGTTCGCCTTCACCGGCAACAAGTTCGAGTTCCG
>CAYZBB010000020.1:0-58273 GCA_964476495.1 uncultured Actinomycetes bacterium
GGTCAGGTCGGTGAGATCGCGATCGCCGGGCACAACATCATGAAGGGGTACTGGCGGCAGCCGGACGCCACCGCCGCCGCGATCGTGGACGGCTGGTTCCGCACCGGCGACATGGGCCGGGTCGACACCGACGGCTACTACTACATCGTCGACCGGAAGAAGGACCTGATCATCCGCGGCGGCTTCAACGTCTACCCACGGGAGATCGAGGAGGTGCTCTACGAGCACCCCGCCGTCGTGGAGGCCGCCGTCGTCGGCATCCCCCACGCCAGCCTGGGTGAGGAGATCACCGCGGTGGTCGCGCTCAGGCCCGGTGCCACCGACACGGCCGAGGACATCAGGGATTTCGTCAAGGAGCAGGTCGCCGCCTACAAGTACCCGCGCACCGTGCACATCGTCGACGCCTTGCCCAAGGGGCCCACCGGCAAGATCCAGAAGCGGCAGATCGTCGTGCCGACCGAGGCGGGCCGGTCATGACCACCGCAACACCCGTACCCACGCCCGCGGCGGATGTCGCCGCACCGCTGGACTCGCTGCTGGTGCAGGCAGCGCACGGCCCGTACCGCCGGTTCGTCCCCGACACCTCCACCGCAAGGTTCGCCGGCCACCTACTGCGTCACCCTCGTCGTACCGGCTCCCGGGTGGCCGACCTGGCCCGGGAGCTGGGTCGGATCGGCGTCGGCACGTCGAGCATCGCCCCGTCCCGCCGGGACCGCCGATTCACGGACCCTGCATGGACGGCGAACCCGTTGCTGCGCCGTCTGGTCCAGGGCTATCTGGCCGCCGGTAAGACTGCGGAGTCGCTGGTTGCGGATTCTGCTCTGGGCTGGCGGGATGCCGAGCGGGTCGGCTTCCTCGTGGAGAATGTGGTGCAGGCCCTGGCGCCGTCCAACATCCCGCTGATCAACCCGTCGTCGGCCAAGACGGCCATCGACACCGCAGGGATGAGCCTGGTCCGCGGCGGAGAGGCCTTCCTGCGCGACATGGCCAGCGCACCAAGGATTCCCGACATGGTGGACGGCTCCGGGTTCCGGCTCGGGGAGAACATCGCCGCCACCCCGGGCGATGTGGTGCACCGCACCGAGATCGTCGAGCTGATCCGGTACCGGCCGCAGACCGAGCAGGTCCGGCAGATTCCGCTGCTGATCGTGCCGCCGACCATCAACAAGTACTACGCCCTGGACCTGGCCCCCGACCGCAGCCTGATCGAGTACCTGGTCCGGCAGGGACAGCAGGTGTTCGTCATCTCCTGGCGCAACCCGGACGCCGGGCACGCCGACTGGGGCCTGGACACCTACGTGCAGGCCGTCATCGACACTCTCGACGTCGTGCAGCGGGTCAGCGGAACGGAACGGGCCGCGCTGACCGGGGTGTGCTCAGGCGGCATCATCGCCAGCCTGGCCGCGGCCCGGCTGACCGCCACCGGCCGGCAGGACCGGCTGGCCGCCTTCACTGCGCTGGTCACCGTGCTGGACAGCCGCCAATCCGGCACCACCTCCGCACTGATCGACGAGAACCTCGCCGCCGCCGCGAAGGCTGCGTCCGCCCGACGGGGCTACCTGGACGGACGCGCGCTGGCCGAGGTGTTCGCCTGGCTCCGCCCGGGCGACCTGATCTGGAACTACTGGGTGAACAACTATCTGCTCGGCCAGAAACCACCGGCGTTCGACATCCTGTTCTGGAACGCCGATACCACCCGCATGCCCGCGAAACTGCACGCCGACTTCGTCGATTTCGGCCTGCAGAACAAGATCACCCGACCCGGTGCGATGACCGTGCTGGGCTCTCCGGTCGACCTGTCCCAGTTGAAGGTCGACGCGTACGTGGTCGCGGGGTCCGCGGACCACATCACCCCGTGGCAGAACTGCTACCGCAGCACCGGACTGCTCGGCGGCCACACCCGGTTCGTGCTGTCCACCAGCGGGCACATCGCCGCGCTGGTCAACCCGCCCACCAACCCCAAGGCCGGTTTCCAGGCGGGCGAGGAGAACCCCGCCGACCCGCAGCAGTGGCAGGCGGCCGCGCAGAGCCACAAGGGCAGTTGGTGGCCCGACTACGACGCCTGGCTGGCCGACCGCTGCGGCCCCACCGCCCCCGTCCCGGACCCGATCGGCGAACCGCTCGCGCCCGCACCCGGCACCTACGTCTTCGAGAAGTGAGGAAGCCCACCATGACCGCATCCGCGCAGAATCAGAAGCCGCTGCAATACCAGAACATCGGCCGCTCGCTGAACACCGACTATTTCCGCATCGCCGACCAGCTCACCGAGGATGAATTGGAGATCTGGCGGCGGGTCAGGGATTTCGTCGACGACGAGGTGCTTCCGGTGATCGGCGGCTACTGGGAGATGGCCGAACTGCCCTGGCCGCTGCTGCACCGGCTCGGCGAACTGGGCCTGGTCGGCGACGGCATCGACGGCTACGGCTGCCCGCCGATGAGCCCGGTCGCGGCCGGCCTGGTGCACATGGAACTCAACCGCGGCGACGGCAGCATCGGCACCTTCGTCGGCGTGCAGGCCGGCCTGGCCATGCAGTCGATCGCCATGCTCGGCTCGCAGGAGCAGAAGCAACGCTGGCTGCCAGACATGGCCAAGGTCGTCAAGCTGGGTGCATTCGCGCTCACCGAACCCCAGCACGGGTCGGACTCGGTCGCGCTGGAGACCACCGCCACCCGCGACGGCGACACCTGGGTGATCAACGGCGAGAAGAAGTGGATCGGCAACGGCACCGTCGGCGACGTGATCGTGGTGTGGGCGCGGGACACCGCCGACGGGAAGGTCAAGGGCTTCCTCGTGGAGAAGGGCGCCCCCGGCTACCACGCCGATCGGATCGACGGGAAGGTCTCGCTGCGATCGGTGTGGCAGGGCCACCTCACCCTGACCGATGTGCGGGTCGACGAGTCGAACCGGCTGCCCGGCGCGAACAGCTTCAAGGACACCGCCCGGGTGCTGGCTGGCACCCGCAACGCCGTCGCCTGGGGCGCTTTGGGGCACGCCGTGGCCGCCTACGAGATTGCGCTGGCCTACTGCCAGCAGCGCGAGCAGTTCGGCAAGAGCCTGGTCAACTTCCAGATCGTGCAGAACCGATTGGTCAAGATGCTGGCCGAGGTCTGCTCGATGCAGTTGATCTGCCGGCAGCTGGGCCGGTTGCAGAACGAGGGTGCGCTGACCGACACGATCGCCGCGATCGCCAAGATGAACAACACCAGCCGGGCCCGCGAGGTGATCGCGGAGGCCCGGGACCTGCTGGGCGGCAATGGCATCCTGCTCGACTACCACGTGATCCGGCACATGGCCGACATCGAGGCGATCCACACCTACGAGGGCACGGAGACCATCCAGACTCTCATCGTCGGACGGGACATCACCGGTGTCAGCGCGTTCGTCTGAGCCCTCGTCGGACCCGCCCACACGAGCCGTACGACCTGCCGATGCGGGACCCGCGGCCGGGGAAAGCTTCGTCGAGGTCGACGGCGTCCGGCTCCGGGTGCGGGTGCGCGGCACCGGCGACCCACTATTGCTGATCACCGGCGTCGGGGCCAGCCTCGACCTGGCCATACCATTCGAAACCGAAATGGTGGCACGTGGTTTCCAGGTCATCAGCTACGACTCACCGGGAGTGGGCCAATCCACCGGCTACCGCTGCCCCCGCCGCATGCCCGGCATCGCCCGCACCATCGAACACCTGCTCGACGCCCTCGGCCGGCCGCGGGTCGACGTCCTGGGCGTCTCGCTCGGCGGGGTCATCGCCCAACAGCTTGCGCACCAGGCCCCCGACCGGGTCCGTCGACTCATCCTGTGCGCAACCGGTCCGGGCGTGGTCGGCCTCGGGGGCATCCCCGGCTCCCCCAGGGCGATGCTGGAAATGATCACACCTCGCCGCTACCGATCTCCCGACCACTACCGCTCCGTCGCCGGAATGATCTACGGTGGCACCGCCCGCCAGGACCCCGACGCCCTGCTGCACGGCACCCTCGCCCGGTTCACCAAGCCACCCGGCCTGGTCGGCTACCTCGGCCAGCTCTACGCGCTGAGCTTCTGGACGGCGGTGCCCTGGCTGCGCAACCTGTCCCAATCCACGCTTGTGCTGCACGGCGACGACGACCCCATCGTCCCCGCCGCCAACGGCCGCAAACTGACCAAACACCTCCCGGACGCCACCCTGCACATCGTCAAAGGCGGCGGCCACCTGTTCATCCTCGAACGACCCGCCGAGATCGCCGATCTGGTCACCGATTTCCTGCGCGACGACTGAGACGTGGCCCGCGACCGGCCATACCGGAACACGTCACCGGACTGAAGTCTTGCGCCCGTGCCCCGCTGTCCACCGAAACCGAGGAACTCATCATGGCTGCGCAGACCGAGACCCCCTTGCCGACCGAACTCGTCACCCGCGCGCAGGTCGACTATCACGACCTGCCGCCGGCTGCCGGCCGATTCGCGGTGATCACTCTGGACAACGGCGCCGGCAAGCCGAACACGTTCGGCCGCGGCGGGTTGGCGGCGCTCGAAGCGGCGCTCGACGAGATCGCCGGGCAAACGGTGGTCGGCGTCGGGATCATCGGCCAGTCACGCGGGTTCGCCGCGGGCGCCGACCTACGCGGGGTCGCGGCGATCGGAACCCGCGACCAGGGATTGGACTTCGGCGCCGCCGGCCACCACGCCTTCCGCCGGTTCGGGAAGCTCCAAGTTCCGACCTTCGCCTTCCTCAACGGATCCGCGCTCGGCGGGGGCCTGGAACTCGCCCTGCACTGCACCTACCGCACGGTGAGCGCGGCCGGCGGCCGCTACGGGCTGCCCGAGTGCTCCCTGGGTCTGGTGCCCGGCTGGGGCGGCACCCAACTGCTGCCCAACCTGATCGGGGTGGATGCCGCGGTGACGGTCATCGTGGAGAACCCGATCTCGGGGAATCGGCTGCTGAGCCCGGCCCAGCTGACGGACCTGGGCATCGTCGATGTAGTGCTGGACGCCGACGACTTCCTGAACCGATCTCTGGCCTGGGCTGCCGGCGTCATCAACGGCCACACCACCGTGCCACGCCGGGAGGTCGACCGCAGCCCAGCGACCTGGGCGGCCGCGGTGGCCCGCGGGCGGGCGCTCGCGGACACCAAGGTGCACGGAGTCGCACCGGCACCGTACCGGGCCCTGGAGCTGATCGACACTGCCCGCATCGCTTCCCGCGACGAAGGATTCGCCGCCGAGGACGCAGCCCTGGCCGACCTGACCATGGCTGACGAGACGCGCGCGGCGCTGTACTCGTTCGACCTCGTTCAGCGGGCCAAGCGGCCGAGCGGTGGCCTTCGGCATATCCCGGCCCGTCCGGTGCCCAAGGTCGGCGTCGTGGGTGCGGGCCTGATGGCCGGTCAGCTCGCCCTGCTGTTCGCCCGCCAACTCCGGGTGCCGGTGGTGATGACCGACATCGACCAGGCGCGGCTGGATCGAGGCGTCGGACATGTCCATCGGGAGATCGACAAGCTCGTCGCCAAGCGGCGGCTGCCGGCCGATCAGGCCGACCAGCTCAAGGCCCTGGTGACCGGATCGCCGACCAAGGACGCCTTCGCCGACGCCGGTTTCGTGATCGAGGCGGTCTTCGAAGAGATGACCGTCAAGCAAAAGGTCTTCGCCGAGGTCGAGGCGGCTGTCAATGGCGACTGCATCCTGGCCACGAACACCTCGTCGCTGTCGGTCAGCGACATGGCCTCGGGTCTGTCCCACCCGGAGCGGGTCGTCGGGTTCCACTTCTTCAACCCGGTCGCCGTCCTGCCGTTGTTGGAGGTCGTTCGCGGGCGCGCCACCGACGACGCCACCCTGGCCACCGCCGTCGACGTCGCCGGCCGGCTGAACAAGAGTGCGGTCCTGGTCTCGGACGCACCGGCGTTCGTCGTCAACCGCCTCCTGATCCGGTTGCTCAGCGAGGTCATCAGCGCCATCGACGACGGCACCCCGCTGACCGTGGCCGATACCGCGCTCGATCCGGTCGGCCTGCCGATGTCCCCCCTGGCGCTCCTGAGCCTGGTCGGCCCCGCAATCGCCCATCACGTGATGGAGACACTGCACGCCGCCTTCCCCGACCGCTTCCCGCTTTCCGAGAACCTGCACCGGATCGTCGCCGCCGGCAAGCCTGGCTACCTCGTCACCGTCGACGGCCACGCCGAGATCGACCCGGAGGTCGCCGACCTGCTCTTCGTCGGCGACCGTCCGGCGACCGGCGACGAGGTCCGCGAACGGGTCCTCGCCGGACTGGCGCAGGAGGCACGGCTCATGCTCGACGAGGCGGTGGTCGCCGGCCCGCAGGACATCGACCTGTGCATGATCACCGGGGCCGGCTGGCCGACCTACCTCGGCGGTATCACCCCCTATCTGGACCGCACCGGCATCTCGGAACGGGTGACCGGACAACGCTTTCTCCCCGCGGGTGTCGCCAGCGTGCCCGACACCACCACGCACACCGACACGACGGCCAACGGAGGAGTTGTGCGATGACCGCCACCGCCTTTGTCCCCACCAGCCGAACCCGCACCAGCGGCAAGATCGTCACCGCCCGGGAGGCCGCCCGGTTGATCCGGCCCGGCGACACGGTGGCCATCGGCGGGTTCTTCTACGCCGGCCTCGCGGTGGAGGTCGTGCACGAGATCGCCGAGGTGTACGAGTCCGCCGACGACGGACCCGTCGCGTTCCGCAAGCCCCGGGACCTCACGCTGGTGTTCTGCGTCAGCCCCGGCGACACCAAGGGCGACGGCGCCAATCGTCTCGCCCGGCCCGGTCTGGTCAAACGGGCCATCGGCGGGCACTGGACCGGCGTCCCCGCGCTCACCTCGCTGGTCACCGGCAACCAGATCGAGGGCTACAACCTGCCGCTCGGCCCGATGTCGCACCTGTACCGGGATATCGCCGCGGGCAAGCCCGGCCATCTGTCCCGGGTGGGCCTGGGCACGTTCGTCGACCCTCGGTTCGGCGGCGGCAAACTCAACTCGATGACCACCGAAGACCTGGTCGAAGTGGTGACCATCGGCGGGCGGGAGTACTTGTTCTACAAGGCGTTCCCGATCAATGTCGCGATCATCCGGGGAACCACCGCCGACCAGGACGGCAACATCACGATGGAACGTGAGGCCCTGACCTGCGACACGCTGTCATTGGCCATGGCCGCACACAACTCCGGGGGCCTGGTCATTGCCCAGGTCGAACGGATCGCGGACGTCGGAACATTGCACCCGCGTCAGGTGAAGGTGCCCGGCGCCATCGTCGACTGTGTCGTCGTCGCCACCTCCCCCGAGTACCACCGGCAGACCCTGGCCACCGCCTACAGCCCCGCCTACGCCTCCGAGGTGCGGATCCCGCTGACCTCGATCAAGCCGATGACGATGAGCGCCCGGAAGATCATCGCCCGGCGGGCCGCGCTGGAACTGCGTCCCAACAGCCTGGTCAACCTCGGCGTCGGCATGCCCGAAGGGGTCGCCTCGGTCGCCGCCGAGGAGAACGCCACCGACCTGATGACCATGACCACCGAACCCGGCATCATCGGCGGCGTGCCCGCCGGCGCGCACGACTTCGGCGCGGGGTCCAACCCGCAGGTGCTGCTCGACATGCCCTACCAGTTCGATCTGTACGACGGAGGCGGCCTGGACGCCGCCTTCCTCGGCCTGGCCCAGGCCGACAAGCAGGGCAACCTGAACGTGTCCCGGTTCGGCCCTCGGCTGGCCGGCGCCGGCGGCTTCATCAACATCAGCCAGAACGCCAAGAAGGTCGTATTCCTCGGCTCGTTCACCGCCGGGGACCTGGACGTCGCCGTCGTCGACGGCAAGCTGCTCATCGAACGCGACGGACAGCACACCAAGTTCGTCGACGAGGTCGAACATCGCACCTTTTCCGGCCCCTACGCCGCCGAGCAGGGCAAGGAGGTCCTCTATATCACCGAACGGTGCGTGTTCCGGCTCACCCGAGAGGGCCTGGAGCTGACCGAGGTCGCCCCGGGCGTCGACGTCGACCGCGACATCCTGGCCAAGATGGACTTCGCGCCCGTCATCCGGGAACCCAGGGAGATGGACCGGCGCATCTTCCGAGCCGGGCCCATGGGGCTTCGCGAGTACATGCTCCGGCTGCCGTTCGACGCCCGCTTCGACTACAACTCCGACCGCAACATCCTTTACCTGAACTTCGAGGACTTCGAGATCAAGTCCACCGAGACGATCACGGGCACCACGGGTCGGATCCGGCAGATCTGCGAACCCTTGGGCCACAAGGTCTATGCCGTCGTCAACTACGACGGCTTCCAGGTCGACCGCGACCTCGAGGACGCCTACCTCGACGCCGTCCAGGACATGAACGACCGCTACTTCCACGGCGTCACCCGCTTCACCACCAGCGCCTTCATGCGGTCCAAACTGGGCAAGGCCCTCGAATCCAGAGGCGTCGCCCCGCACATCTACGAGTCGGCCGACGAGGCCACCGGCGCCGTCCGCGACACGTTGCCGCGTCAGGAATAGGCGCCCGGACTCTCTTTCAGGAAAGGTAGCTCTTGACCACCCATATTTCCGCCATCGCGCAGAACCTGGCCGCGTCCGTCCCGATGATCCGGAGCCTGCACCTGGAGTTCCTGGAAACCAATCCGCAGCGCGCGGTGCTGCGCCTGCCCGATCAGTCCGAGTTCCACAACCACATCGGCGGACCGCACGCGGGCGCGATGTTCACCCTGGCCGAATCAGCCAGCGGGGCGATCGTGATGGGCGCCTTCGGCGGCGAACTCCACCGGGCCACCCCGCTGGCCGTCCGCGCCGAGATCGACTACCGCAAGGTGGCCATGGGGCCGGTGACGGCCGAGGCGGAGCTGAGCCGACAGGCGGCCGACGTCATCGCCGAACTCGACGCCGGTCAACGGCCGGAATTCTCGGTGATCGTCATCCTGCGCACCGAGGACGGCACTGTCACCGGCGAGATGACCATCCGCTGGACGCTGCGGCCGAACCGATGACCAGGCCGTGACGACGTGATCGTTCGAGACAGTATGTCGGTCTGGACGATTCTGACCACACTCACGGGTTCGGTGCTGCCTCAAATAGCGCCCAAAGTGGCTTTCATGTCCTTGTGGGCCACCCTTGTCGTGGTCCTGCAGCAGTTCGGTTGGACGGCCTTTCTCAGCATCAATCCGCTGGCATTGACGTTGCTCGGTGCGATCCTGGCGATCGCCACCGGGTTCCGCAACTCGGCCGCCTACGACCGGTGGTGGGAGGCTCGCAAGCTGCTCGGCCTGGTGGTGATCGACACGCGTGGCCTGGCGAGGCTGTCCAGCAACTACCTGGTGGGGTCAGACGACGGGATGCAACGTCGCATGGCGCTGCGCTGCATCGCTTTCGGTCAGGTCCTGGCAGACTTTTTGCGGGGTCTGCCGATCCGTCAGGAGACCGCGAAATACCTGCAGGATGACGAGCGTCAAGCACTCCAGGCCAGTCGCAATGCTCCCAACCGCCTGCTGGACTTCTTCAGCCGGGACATCGCACAGGCCATCGCCACGGGTCGACTCAGCCCTGAGCTGGCGCTGGCCTTCGAGGAACGGGTGGCCAGCCTGTCCGTCGGATCCGCCAGCGCCGAACGTACGAAGACGACACCCATTCCGTTCATCTATTCGCTGGGCATCCACCGGGTCTGCTACATCTTCTGCTTCCTGCTCCCGCTGGGACTCGTGGAAACCACCGGATACTGGGCAATACCGCTCACCGCAATCATCTCGTATTCGTTCTTCGGGCTTGACGCCATCGGCGAAGAGATGAGCAAGCCGTTCTCCCACTCACCCCACGCCTTGCCCCTCGACGCCATTGCTACCGTGATTGAGATCAACATCCTGCAGTCGCTCGGTGAAACCGAGGTTCCCTCGTGGCCCACGCCGACGAGATTCATCCTGAACTGACCGCGCACCGCCGAGCGGCGCGTGCAGCTGCCCGCCCGGGCACCGAAAGAGTCGAGCTATGAAGGGGGTCGGGTGTCCGGCCGATGCCGTCACGGCCTGCGGGCAAGCACCGCGCCGTTCGCGCCAGGAGCCTCGAAGGTCACGGTCTGGACATCCACGAACCCGGCGGCGTGCAACCACTGCCCGTACTCCCGCGCGGTGTAGTTGCGTCCAACCGTTTCCACCAACATGTTCAGGCTCATCAAGGCGGCGGCCGGGGGCCCGGTCTTCTCGTCGTTGACCAGCAACTCGCTGATCACGATCCGACCGCCGGGAGGCAAGGCCGCAAAGCACTTTCGCAAGATCATCAGGTCTTGTTCCGGTGTCCAGTCGTGCATGATCATGGACAGCAGCACGACGTCATGGCCTCCGGGGAGCTCAAGATCGGTGAGGAAGTCACCTGGGGCGACCGCGACGCGGTCTTCGTAGCCTGCTGCCGCGATCTTCTTCGAGGCGATCTCGCAGACCGGTGGCAGATCGAACACCGTCGCCCGCAGGTTGGGGTAACGCCGGGACAGCTCGATGTCGTAGGCCCCCGAGCCACCGCCGACGTCCAGCAGAGCGGCGGACGCGGACAGGTCGACGTGTGCGCCGAGTTCCCGTGCGGTGATCGTCGACAGCGAGTGCATCGCCTCCCAGAACAGGGCCAGCAGCTCGGGGTCTTCGCTGTCGAAGATGTGGGCCTGCTCGTCGGGGTTCCAGCTCGTCGGTCGATTGCTGCGCACCGCCTCGGTCAGCCTGCCCCAAGCCGGATAGAGCCTGCGGTCGAGCATCCGCACCCAGCCACCGAAGTGATAAGGCTTGCCGGGCACCAGGAACTCGTCTGCCAGCGCGCTGTTGACGAACCGCCCGTCCCGGCGCTCGAGCAGCCCGATGGACGCGCACGCGGTCACCAGCAACTCAGCGGGCCGCTGGCCAATACTCAGTAACTCGGCAAGCTCGTCGACGGTGCGGCCGTCGGTGCCGGACAAACACGCGAAAAGGCCCAGCTCGTCTGCCGCCGCGAGTGTCTTGAAGGACCAGAAGCCGATGGACAGTTGCATCAGCGGTAGGGGCGAGATCGGAGTGAGGTCATGGTCGGCGACACGCGGCGGGGCCGCCGCGTTCGGCCCGGTCGGATTCGCCAGGGCCTGATCATGGATGGTGTGCATGAAATCTCCTTTGCTCACGTCGTGCGAAAACCAGCTGCGGCCAATCGATGCGAACTCGGCGGTCGGCGGGTGCCCGACAACCCACGAGCGGACGGCCGACTTCCCTAGACCGCCGCGTCGGCCCGCTTGACCGCGAAGCGGGTGTGGATCGCGGTCGGCGTGGACAGCACGTCCTGGATCTCCAGATCGATGTGCTGGTCGGCCAACCGCTCGAACATCCGGGTGCCACCGCCGAACAGGACCGGCACCAGGTGCAACGAGATCTCGTCCACCAGCCCGGCCCGCAGGTAGCTACAGCCCAATCTCGCGCCACCCATGATCGTCACGTCGAGATCGCCGGCCGCCGCCCGAGCCTTGTCCAGGGCCGCCTCCATGCCGTCCGTGACGAATGTGTAGACGCCGCCGTCCGGGCTGTCGGCAGGTTCGGTGTGGGTCACCACGAACACCGGCCGGCGGATCGGGCCGGTCGGGCCGTCGGCCCCCCACCACGGGATCGAAGCGTCGTAGTTCACCCGGCCGGTGATCACGGCACCGTTGCCCTCGACCGCGCGCTCCAGGTACGCGGCATTGATCGGATCACCACCGAAGGCCCAGTCGTGCAACCGCTCCCCATCGGCACCCAGCGGCTCCTGCGCGGTGATGCCGGATGCGGTGATGAACCCGTCCATCGACATGCTGATGTCGAAGACCACTTTCGTCATGGTGATACTCGCTCCTCTGCTCGTCGTCTGCGGTCGTCGCTCGATATCGGTTTGGCATCCCGGTATCTCGCACTGTCCACCCTGCTCGTCCTGACCTCCTCGTGCGGCACGGGATGCTCGACACCCTCGACGCTAGATCGCAGACGGTATGTCGTTCAGATCCAAACCGGGCCGATTCGACCAGTCCAAGATTGGCTACGGTTGTTTCGTGGAGCTGTTCATCGACCCGACGGACAAGCGTGCTCGCAGCCTCCAGCTGTACGAGCAGATCAGGGCGGCGATCGTCGAGGACCGGCTGGCCGCGGGCGATCGGCTGACGCCCACCCGAATCGCCGCCGCCGATCTCGGCGTGTCCCGTTCGACGGTCAGCGAGGCGTACCGGCGGCTGGTCGCGGAGGGCTACGTCGAGGGGCACGCGGGCGGCGGCACGGTGGTCAGCCGGATGCCGCCACCGGCGATCCGGCGACCCCGCAAGGGCACGGCGCTGCGCCCCACCGCCCGGGCGGCCGGTATCCGGTCCTTCGGGCAGCCGACGGGCGGCCCGTCGATACACGACCTGCGGCCCGGGAGCGTCGATCCGTCGTTGTTCCCGACCACCGCATGGCGTCGGTGCCTGGTCCGGGCATTGGACCGGCCGCCCGGCCAGTACGGGGATCCGCTCGGCGCACCCGAGCTGCGTTCGGTCCTGGCGAGCTGGGTGAACCGTTCGCGGGGCGTGACCGCCACCGGCGACGAGGTGGTGGTCACCTCCGGAACGGGCCACGGTGTCGACCTGGTCGCCCGGGTGCTGGTCGACCCGGGAGCGGTCGTCGCGGTCGAGGAGCCGGGCTACCCGCCCGTTGTCGAACTGCTGCGCAGCCACGCGCTGCAGGTGGCCGGTGTGCCGGTGGACGGCAACGGCATCGTGGTGGATGCCATTCCGCGGCGGGCACGGCTGGTGTACGTCACCCCGTCCCATCAGTACCCGTTGGGCGCGGTGATGTCCCGCGCCCGCCGACTGGAGTTGCTGCGCTGGGCCACCCGCAACGACGCGGCGATCATCGAGGACGACTACGACAGCGAGCTTCGGTACACGTCCAGGCCGCTGGAGCCCCTGCAACGCCTCGACCGCGACGGTCGGGTGATCTACACCGGCACGTTCAGCAAGATCCTTTCACCCGCGCTCCGGCTGGGCTTCCTGGTCGCCCCACCCTCCCTGGTGCCGGCCATCGCGGCCAACCGCCAGGTCTGCGATTGGTCGCCGCCAGGGCCGACCCAGACCGCACTCGCCGCGATGATCACCGACGGTCACCTGGACCGCCTCCTCCGCCGCTCCCGCGCGGTGTACGGCGAGCGATACCGGCGATGGTGGGCCGCCCTCGGCGCGACCCTGCCGGCGGGCTACCGGCGGCTCCCCTCGCAGGCCGGGCTGCACGTGGCCGTGGTGAATCCGGATGCTCCGGGCGACCCGGACCTGATTGCGACCGCAAACGCGCGGGGCATCGACTTCGGGTCCCTTCGACTCAATTACCACTCCAGCGATCCGGTCGGCGGCCTGCTGCTCGGCTTCGGTGCAGTGCCCACCGCAACGGTTCCGCACGCTGCGGAAGCGGTCGCCGATCTGCTCGCGGCCGCGGGCCGGAGTCGGCCGGCCTGAGACGAGATCCCGGACTCGGGGCAACGTCACGACTTCCGTCTGGCCGGGGTTTCAGGAGATGAGGCCGTGTCGGCGGGCAGGGACGAGCCGGACCTTGGTGATTGGCATCTGCGCGGGACATCGCTGCTCCCCGACGAGGTATGTTTACGTTGCTCACATCACGTGGAGAGGTTCGTAGGCGATGTCAACTTCGATGCCAACTTCGATGTCAACTTCGACGAAGAGTAGCTATCACCACGGCGATCTTCGGGCGACCCTGCTGGCCACGGCCATGCGCATGCTCGAAGCGGGCGAGCCGTTCTCGCTGCGCGGAGTGGCGCGCGAAGCGGGCGTGTCACCGACCGCGCCCTACCGCCACTTCACCGACCGCGACGCCCTTGAGTCGGCGCTGGCCGCTCAGGGGCTACGCGATCTGAAGGCGGATCTGACCGACGAAGGCTCCCTCCCGACGTCCGTGCAAGATCTGGCCGAGCTGGCGGTGGCCTATGTCGGGTTCGCGCTGCGCCGCCCGGCATTGTTCCGGCTGATGTTCGGCAACTCCTGCGACGAGGGGAACGCGGAGCGGGTCGAGGCGGCGGCGCAGATCCATGAGCTGCTCGGACGGGCCATGATCCAGGTCTTTCCGAAGGGCGACGCCGCGGCACTGGCCTCGGCCGGCTGGGCGTTCGCGCACGGCATGGCTTACCTGCACATGGACGGCAAGCTCGCGGCGGCGTCGGACGACGAGGTCGCCGATCGCGTACGGACCTCCCTGCTCGCCATCCTGTCCGCACGAACCACACCGGACAGACCACCTTCCGGCGCTCCTCCGGATCGACCTGCTTGAGTGTTGACACTGCTCACATTCTGACCTAGCGTCGATGTTAGCAGCGCATACATCGACGCGGAGTGCGGATGACCACAACACCGACGCGGACGGTCGAGGTCGACCTGGGCGAATGGCTCGGGACGGAGCGATCAGGCGCAGACCTCTCACCGCAGCGGCGAGGCAGTCTCCGCACTGACCTCGTACACGACGATCAACGTCGCATGGCAATCCACCTTCAGCCAGACCAACGTGCTCGCCGGGGGACCACTCGCCTCCCGCGCGGCGTGGACCTGACCCTGGGCACCGGCCGGCTGACGACGTGGGCTCGCTCAAGCCGATCAAGAACATCCAACTCGACGTGGCTAACGAAGGCCAGCTGGCACTGCACATGCCGGTCCCGATCTCGATGCCGAGCCCGAGCTAGGAATCCCCCGATGCAACATCCGCACCCGAAGGAGGCTCAAGCATGACCACACGCATCCTGAACGTCGTCACCAACGTCAGCCACTACGACGACCGCACCCATCCCACCGGGCTGTGGCTGTCCGAACTCACCCACGCCTGGCACGTTTTCGACGGACACGGCTTCGAGCAGACCATCGTCAGCCCCAAGGGTGGCGCCGTGCCGCTGGAGCCTCGGGCGCTGAAGTTCCCGAACTACGACAAGACCGCCAAGGCGTGGCACGCCGACCCGGCCCGGATGGCCCTGCTGGAGAACACCGCGAGCCCCGAGGAGATCGACTCGGCCGACTATGACGTCATCTACTTCACCGGCGGCCACGCAGTGATGTACGACTTCCCCGACAGCGAAGGACTGCAACGCATCACCCGCGAGATCTTCGAACGAGGCGACATCGTCGCCTCGGTCTGTCACGGCTACTGCGGCCTGCTCAACACCAAACTGACCGACGGCTCCTACCTGGTCGCCGGCCGCAAGCTGACCGGATTCGCCTGGCAGGAGGAGGTGCTCGCCCGCGTCGACAAGCTCGTGCCCTACAACGCCGAGGAAGAGATAAGAAGGCGCGGCGCGCACTACGAAAAGGCCCGGCTGCCGTTCGTCTCCTACACCGTCGTGGACGGAAACCTCGTAACCGGACAGAATCCGGGATCCGCCAAGGAAACGGCGAAGAAGGTCGCCGAACTCCTGTCGGCGAACCGGGCCGGCAGCTGACTCGACCGGTCACCCTGCTATGAGCACGGCGGTTCCTGCGCAGCGACGCGACCAGCCACCTCCGGAAGGTTCGAACATAACTGGACATCGCTACTACCACTTGACGTTGACATATGTGTCTTCTGGTGAGTTCTCGAGGACAATGGAGCCGTGACCTTCACCCCTGGCGCCGCTGCGGTGACCAAATCCGTGGCTCGCATGGCCGATGGCCGTGAGCTGATCTACTTTGACGAAGCCCCTCACGAGGATCGGGTCCTGGCTGATCCCCGGGATCTGCCGGCAGTCAGCCCTGGCTCCCAGGTCCGCTACGACGTGCTGCTGGGGGAATGGGTCGGTATCGCCGGGCATCGGCAGACCCGCACCTACCAGCCGCCGACCAACGCCTGCCCGCTGTGCCCCTCCTCCGCCACGAACCAGAGCGAGATACCCTCCCCCTCTTACGATGTGGTCGTCTTCGAGAACCGATTCCCGTCGTTCGCCGGCACCGGCGACCTCGCAACCGTCACCGATCCGGCAGATGGGCTGTTCCAGAGCCGCCCGGGCACCGGACGATGCGAAATCGTGTGCTTCACCTCCGACCACCACACGCTCCTATCCGCCATGCCACCGCGCCGCCTGCGGACCGTGATCGAGGCCTGGGCCGACCGCACCGCGGCGCTGTCCGCGCAGGAGGGCGTTGAGCAGGTCTTCTGCTTCGAGAACCGGGGCGCCGAGATCGGAGTGACACTGGCCCACCCGCACGGGCAGATCTACGGCTACCCGTTCGCCACCCCGAAGACCGCAACCATGATCCGCTCCGCCCAGCAGTACCGGGCCCGGACCGGCGGCAACCTGTTCGGAGACCTCGTTGCCGGTGAGATCGCGTGCGGCTCAAGGATCGTCGCACAGAACGTGCATTGGGTTGCCTTCGTTCCCTTTGCGGCCCGGTGGCCCGTCGAGGTGCATTTGTACCCGCGGACTCAGGTCCGTGACCTCACCCAACTCGGCCACGCCGAACGCGACGCGCTCGCCGCGCTGTACCTGGACGTCATCGGTCGCATGGAGGGGCTGTTCGAAGACTCGCTGCCGGCGATCACCGGGGTCCATCAGGCACCGGTGCACGCCGACGCCCAGGACTACTGGCTGCACCTGGAAGTGCTGACCATCCGCCGCGCCGAGGGCAAGATCAAATACCTGGCCGGTTCGGAATCGGCCATGGGGGCGTTCGTCAACGACATCACCCCCGAAGTCGCCGCCCAACGGCTACGCGATGTGAGCCCGGGCGATGAGTAGGGCCACCGCGTCCGACCTGTTCCGCGACACCTATGGCCGGTACCCCGACGCCGTATTCTCCGCACCCGGCCGGGTCAACCTGATCGGCGAGCACACCGACTACAACGGCGGCCTGGTGCTGCCGTTCGCCATCGATGTCCGCGCCTTCCTCGCGGCCGGTCGTGCCGATTCTTCGACGGTCCGTGTCGTGTCCGCGCAGCGGCCGGGAGCGATCACCGCCGTTCACCTCGACGACATCGAGCCAGGCACGCCGGCGACCGCCGGCTGGCCCGGCTACCTGCTCGGTGCTATCTGGTCCCTGCGCAAGACGGGCCGCCCGATCGAACCGGTCGACCTGGTCCTGGACTCCCAGGTGCCCGCAGGAGCCGGCCTTTCCTCCTCCGCCGCCGTCGAATGCGTGACGGTGCTGGCCGTCTCGACACTCTCGGGGTATCCGCTCAACCCCCTGGCGATCGCCCGCATCGCCCAGCGCGCCGAGAACGACTTCGTCGGGGTGCCGTGCGGTCCGATGGACCAGACCGCCTCTGCCGCCTGCCACCAGGACACCGTGCTGCTGTTCGACACCCGGTCCGGCACCGCCGAGAACATCTCGTTCGACCCCGCCGCGCACGACCTGGCCGTGCTGGTGGTGGACACCCGGGTCGCGCACTCCCTCGCCGACAGCGAATACGGCAAACGGCGTGCGTCGTGCGAACGAGCCGCGAAGCTTCTGGGCGTGCCGCAACTGCGGGACATCCCGATCGGGGACCTGAGTGCCGCGCTCGACCGACTACCCGACGACGACGTGCGCCGCCGCGTCCGGCACGTGGTCACCGAGAACGACCGGGTGGCCAACACTGTGGAACTCCTGCGAGCCAGTCGCCTCGCCGGCATCGGCGACCTGCTCACGGCCTCCCACACGTCGTTGCGCGACGACTACGACGTGTCCTGCCCGGAACTCGATCTGGCCGTCCATGCCGCCCTGGCCGCCGGCGCCCTCGGCGCACGGATGACCGGCGGCGGATTCGGCGGATCGATCATCGCACTGTCCCCGACCGAACTCGTCGGCACCATCGGCGACGCGATCACCGTCGCGTTCGCCGACCACGGGTACACCGCCCCCGTCCTGCGAACCGTGCACCCTGCACAGGGCGCCAGACGAGAGAGCTGAAGCCCAACATCACGCCGGCCCGTCAGGCGCCGCCGGACGCGACGGCGACGGGCCATCAATCCGATCCACGACTCACATACACCCAGGCGGTCAGGCCGGAGCGCAGGGTGACCGAGATACGGGTGTAGTCGTCGACCTCGTAGTCGTCGGCGGCGGCGAGTTGCCGGTCGTCGACGGTGAACCGGCTGCCGGCGATGTCGTCGGCGGCCGGGTCGGCCACAAGGATGCGGTGCACCGCCGACCCGCTGGTCGCCACCACCTCCGGGTCGGTGATGGTGACCTCGGCCGAGCGGTAACCGATGATCGCGTCCGGCACCCCGTCGAGCAGGCGGCCGAAGACCGCCCGCTGCACCTGCGGTTGTTGCAGGGTTCCGTAGGAGAACAAGTGATGCCGAGAGTCTTTGTCCGTCACGGCGTCACGGTAGATTGAGCATGGCGTGGATGCGGTCGCGGCCGATCGGTGTGTCGGTGAATCGGATGCCGGTGGCGTCTCGGATGGCGTCGGCCAGCGCGGGAGCGACGGGGTTGAACGGGGACTCGCTCATCGACTTGGCGCCCTGGGGACCGAGGATGTCGGTGGTATCGGCGAAGTAGATCTCGCTGCGGGGGATGTCGGCGTAGGTGGGCAGGTAGTACTGGCGCAGGATGTCGGTGGTGACCTTGCCGTGGTCGTCGACGACGACCTCCTCGTACAGGGTGGCCCCGATGGCCTGGGCGATGCCTCCTTCGATCTGCCCCCGACACTGATTCGGATTCATCACCACGCCGGCGTCGGCCGCGTGCACCGAGTGCAGGATCTGCAGTTCACCGGTCTGGAGATTCACCGCGACTCGGAAGCCCTGCACGTTGAACGCGACCGACCGGGGAGTGCCGCCCCAGTAACCGCTCCCGGCGGGCGGCCGGCCGGTGCGGGCCAGGTGGTCGTGGCGCAATTCGTCCAAGGTGACCCGGCCGCAGGCACTGACCACGGCCGACCCCTCGGGCCGGCACTCGGCGGAGGTGACCCCGAGCCGTCGCGCGGCCAACTCGCGCAGCTCTCGGGCGAGCTGTTGGGCCGCGGCGCTGCTGGCCCGGCCGGCGACGACGGTGCCGGTGGAGCCGAACGCGCCGGTGTCGTGTTCGACCAAGTCGGAGTCGGACTGGCGGAGCAGGATCCGGTCGGTGGTGGTGCCCAGTGCGGTCGCGGCCAGCTGGGCGTGCACCGTGGATGTGCCGTTGCCGAATTCCGCGGTACCGACCGACAGCTGGTAGACACCGTTCTCGAGCAGTTCGATCCGGGCATGGGCGTGGTGGCCGCGGGGCGGCACGGTGGCGATCATCGCAACCGCGTACCCCTCGCCGGTTCGCCAGCCGTCGCCGAGGTCAGCCTGCTGTCCGGCCGCGATCGCGTCGGCCCATCGTCGCCGGCCACGATCCATCGCGGAGTGAACCAGCTCGATGCACTGGTCCAGCCCGTAGCTGCCGATGACGAGGTCGTCTTCGGGCTCGTCGTGCGCGTGCAACATCGGGTCGCCGGGGCGAACGATGTTGCGCCGCCGCATCTCCAGCGGGTCGATGCCGAGCCGGCGGGCCAGTTCGTTGATGGTGGACTCGACCGCGAAGATCATCTGTGACAGGCCGTACCCGCGGAACGCGCCCGCCGGCACGGTGTTGGTGTAGACGCAGTCTGCATCGATCCTCTTGTTGGCTGCCTTGTAGACGGCAACCGACTCGCCGACGCCGTGGAACATCACTCCGGGCCCGTGGTTGCCGTACGCGCCGGTGTTGGAGCGGACCTCGACCCCGAGAGCGGTGAGTCGGCCGTCCGAGTCGGCGCCGGCACGGACCCGGATCCGGAACGGATGGCGGGTTGTGGTTCCGGTGAAGATCTCCTTGCGGGACAGTTCAAGCTTGACCGGTTGCCCGGTGGCGATGCACGCCAGTAGCGCCAGGTCCTCGGTGAGAACCTCCTGCTTGCCGCCGAAGCCGCCGCCGACCCGCTCGCAGTAGACCCGCACCTGGTCGGGGTCCAGACCGAAAACCCGACACAGCGTGCGGCGCACCAGGAACGGCACCTGGGTACTGCTGCGCACCACGTACCGGCCATCGGCCTCTCGCCAGGCGATGCACCCATGGGTTTCCAGGGCCGCATGGGAAACCCGGTGGGTGTGGTAGGTGCGGTCCTCGATCACCGCGGCGGCGGCCAGGCCGGCCTCGAGATCGCCGATCTCGCTGTGCATCTCGACCACGACGTTCGCGTCTGGTCGGGCGATCCCGCAATCCGGGCCGGTGTCGGGGTGGATCACCGGGGCATCCGCGGCGTCGGCCAGTTCCGCGTCGAAAACGGCAGGCAACGGCTCGTACCGGACGTCGACCAGGCCCGCCGCACGTTCCGCGGCTCGCTGGGACGTGGCCACCACCAGCGCGACCCGCTGGCCGATGAACCGCACGACGTCATCCAGCACCCGGGTGTCGCTCGGGTCGTCGGTCGCCAGCTCGTGCTGGGCGGAGGAGAAGCGAACGGCCGGCGCGTCGTGGTGGGTGAACACCCGGACCACCCCGGGCGCATCCATCGCCCGCGCGATATCGATGTCCAGGATCCGGGCGTGCGGGTGCGGCGAGCGGACGAGCGCAGCATGCAGCAGCGGGGCGGGCAACTCGGCCGGGTCGATGTCCATCGTGTAGCGGACGGTGCCGGTGACAACGCCCGGCCCGGCAAGGGCTCCGGTGCTGTGCCCGACACCCCGGTACCCGTCCTCGACATTCACCCGGTGCGCGATGGCGTCGTCGATGCTGCGATATCCCGTGCAGCGACAGATGTTACCCTTCAGGCTGCGCGGCAGGTCCTGCTTGTCGGACTCGGTCATCGACGCGACCGTGCAGATCATCCCGGCCGTGCAGAATCCGCATTGAAATCCGCCGGCCTGCAAGAAATCTCGCTGCAGCGGGTGCATGTCGTCCACGGTGCCCAGGCCTTGGACGGTAGTGATCCGTTTGCCACGCGCTCGGTGGGCCGGGTAGATGCAGCTGTGCAGGGGGGCGCCGTCGATCAGCACGGTGCAGGCACCGCAGTCGCCGGCGTCGCAGCCCTTCTTCACACCCATGGCGCCCTGCTCCCGCAGCCAGGTCCGCAGGCATTGACCTGGGTCCGGGTCGACGGGGACGGTGCGGCCGTCGACGTCCGCGGTCCCCGGGCCGGTTGGTTGCTCGGAGGTGTGGTCGGGTCGGACGCCCGGGCTGGTGGTCATTGTGCGCTCCGGTCGAGGTGGATGTCTCCGGTGGTGCGGCCGGCCGCCCGTCCGGTGTCGGTGTCCCGGTCGGGCAGCAGCTCGGCGAGGATTTCCTCGCCCAGCCGGTGGGTCATCGCCCGGCGCCAGGCGGGGGCGCCGTGCATATCGTCGTGCCAGCCCTCGTCGGCCACCGCGGCATCGACGGCCGCACGCCAGGCCGGGCCGGTGGCCGGGACGTCGCCGTCGACCTCGTCGCCGAGATCGATCACATGAGGTCGTCGGGTGGATGCGGTGACCACGATCCGCACCCGGCCCGGTCCGGTGCGCCGCCCGATGAGCAGAGCGGCGGAGCGGCCGTATTCGCGCAGCGAGATTCGGCGGAACGCGGAGGTTTGACTCAGCACCGACACCGGGATCCGGAAGCTGCGGATCAGCTCGCCGTCGCCCAGACGGGTCAGCGCCTCGCCGATGACGAGGTCCGTCACCGGCAGCACCCGCCGGTCGCCGCCGGGGCCGAGCAGCAGCGCGGTGGCATCCAAGCCGGCCAGCAACGACGTCATCGGCCCCGCCGGCAGCCCGGTCGCCACGTTCCCGCCGACGGTGGAGGCGTTCCAGATCTTCCAGGACGCGACGAAGCTGTCGCAGCACGGCCGGAACAGGCCAAGGCCAGGCATGCTCGCCCGCGGCGCGGGAAGATCAACCCGACCGGGCAGGCCGTGGATCAGCGCAACGCGGCAGGTCGACGCGATCTCCAGGTCGGTGGGCGACCCGTCGGCCGCGCGTCGCCAGGCGATCGGCGCCCAGCCGGCCTCGGTGATGTCGAGCAGTCGCCGCGGCCTGCCCCGGATGATGTCCGTTCCGTAGGACAGCAGCACGGTGCCGCCGGCCAGCCAACTGTCGCCCGGCCGCCACTGATCCGGGTCAGCGGTCATCACGACCTCGTCCACGCTCGTCATGTCCATCAGCGCGGCAGACTACAGCGGGAGTCATGGGTCAGTGTTCGTTGTCCCCTCAGACCGCACACGCGCACCGCTCGGCGGCATGGCCCTGGTGCCGTCGGTCCGGTTGTCCGGTTCATAGGAATCCGGTCCGAGAGCCGCGCCCTGCTCCAGAGTGTCGATCTCTGATTCCTGGACCCGGAGCGCCGGGGCCGCGGCCAGGTTGCTCGGTTCATCGGGCCTGCCCGGGAGAAGCACGTTGAAGAAAAGGTTCAACAGTACGGCGACGATCGCGGCGGCGCTGATCCCGGAGTGGAAGATGGTGACGAACCAGGCCGGGAACGAGTGCCAGAAGTCGGGTGAGACCACCGGGATGAGCCCGAACGCCAGCGCCGCGGCGACGATGATCAGGTTGTTGTTCCCGGCGTAGGACACCTTGGACAGCGTTCGCACGCCGCTGGCGGCGACGGTGCCGAACAGCACAATCCCGGCTCCGCCGAGCACCGGCCCGGGGATCAGGCTGAACACCGCGGCCGCGACCGGCGAGAGACCGAGGACGACAAGGATGACTCCGCCGGCCGCGACGGCGAAGCGGCTCTTGATCCCGGTGAGGGCCACCAAACCGACGTTCTGAGCGAATGCGGTGGCCGGAAAGGAGTTGAAGACCGGCGCGACGACCGAGGAGGCCATGTCGGCACGCAGGCCGTCGCCCACCCTGCGTGCATCCACCTTGGTGCCGACGACCTCGCCGACCGCGAGCACATCGGCGGTGGTCTCGACCATGATCACCAGGATCACGATGACCATCGAGACGATCGCTCCGACCTCGAACATCGGCATTCCGAAGGCGAACGGTTGCGGCAACGCGATCGGCCTCGCGGAGGTCACCGCGGAGGCGTCCACCTTGCCCAATGCGGCGGCGGCGACCGTGCCGATGACCAGGCCCAGCAGCACGGCGAGCCGGGAAAGCGCCTTGATCTTGCTGAGCACGATCACCACGGCGAAGGTGAACATTGCCAACGCGATGTTGGCCACGGACGCGAAGTTCGGGTTCGCCGTCGGCTGACCGTCGACCACGATCGTGGCGGCACCCGTGATCCAGCCCGCGGCGACAGGCATCAGCGACAGGCCGATCACCGTGATGATCGAACCCGTGACGACCGCGGGAAAGAACCGGACGACCCTGGCGAAGAACGGGCTGATTGCCAGTCCGATCGCCGCGGCCACCAGGACGGCGCCGAACGCCGTCTGCAAGCCCTTCTCCCCGCCGCCACCGATGATGGTGAGCAGCGTGGACACGGCGGCAAACGAGGTGCCCTGGACCAGCGGCAGCTGCGAGCCGAAGAATGGCACACCCAGGGTCTGCAGCATGGTCGCCAGACCGCTCACGAACAGCCCGCATGCCACCAGGAGAGCCTTCTGCGAGTTGTCGAGTCCGGCCGCCCCGCCAATGATCAGGGGAACCGCGATGACGCCTCCGAACATCGCGAGGATGTGCTGTATTCCGTATCCGAATGTGCGACCCGGGCCGAGCCGTTCGTCCTCGGGGCGAGAGGCCGATGCCTCCTCGACGGGGGTGGTGATCTGGGACATCCGTCCTCCTGTCGGGTGCTGCTGGATGAGCGGGCTCACGAACAGGTGACCGCGGCCGGTTCAGACGAAGGTGGGCACGTCGGTCCAAGCCAGTGGCGCGGGGTCGACGCCATCGCGCGTGACGGTGCCTTCGATCAGGCCATACGGTCGATCCGCCGCGTAGAACACCTCATTCGGGTTGTCCAGCCCGAATGGCGAAAGGTCATAGACGAAATGGTGCTTGTTGGGCATGGCGAACCGCACCTCGGCGATCTCCGGCCGGGCGGCGATCGCCGCCTTACCCATCTCGAACAGCGTCTGTTGCAGGGCCAGCGAGTGCACCGACGCGAACGCGGCCAGCAGCACCGTGCACACCTCGGTGTAGAGGGCGTTGAAGTCGATGCCGTCCTCGGCCGCGTCGGGGAGATACCGCCAGCGAGCGGTCACCGACGTCGCCATGATCCGATCGTCGGTCTCGACCAGCGTCGTGTACCGGTCGCGGGGGAATCCGGCGAACTCGCTGCCGGTGGACTTGAGCACCACGAGATCCTTGACCCCGCCGGTCACATGGGTAGCACCGCCGATGATCTGCACGGTTGCCAGACGGACGGCCCGGCCGGTTCGGACGAACGAGTGGTCGTGCTCGAGACCGTCGACCAGGATGCGCTCCCATTCGTACTGCTCCGCCTGCCACAGGCCGCCCTCGATCCAGTCGAATGCGCCGGTGAAATGGTTGCCCAAAGCGAGCAGGAATTCTTCGGGTGACGCGATTCCGTATTCCTTCGCGAAGGCGAACACCGTGTTCTTCTGGGTGTCGGTGGCGACGACGAGACTGTTGTCGCCGACCAGATACGAGTCGAGCAACGCTGCCCCACGCAATTGGGACGTGACGTTGAGATCGACGATCTCGTGCCGTGCGGTGTCCCGGACAATACGCACGACCCGGTTTTCCGCTTTCCCGTACTTGTTCTCCCCCAGAGTCACGCTCACATCGGCCATCGGAGTACTCCTGTCGTCGTCGGCCTCCGCCGTGACGCTATCTCTCGACATCCGGCCGGAAATTGTCGAGATGTAAACACGCAGTAACGGCTGGCTCCGGCACTCGCCTCCGCCGCGACAACGTTAGACACGCCACTCGGTCAGGGCGGCTTCGCCGTTGCCGGGTCGCGCGATCCGACCCGGACGGAGCTCCCGACCTACAGCCGGCGCACAGCCGGGTCACTGCCGGCCGCCAGCGTCGACCGGCATCGTCGGACCGATGAAGCGCAGATCGACAACGACCCTCGCCGCGGGTGCCCTGGCCGCCGCGCTCGTCCTCGGAGCCTGTGGTGGCGGCGAGACGGCATCCGGCGATGGCTCGACCACGACCACGACCACATCCGCGACCACGACCGCGAGCGAGACGGCCACCGTTGCCCAGGTGGCGGCGGGCTCGCTGTTCGATGCCACTGCGGTGCACAACATCTCACTGGAGATCGATCAGGCGGCGCTCACCGAGATGCTGCAGACGTACGTCGACACCGGTGCGAAGGACTGGATCTCGGCTACGGTCACGATCGACGGGCAGACCTTCCAGAACGTCGGCATCAAGCTCAAGGGCAACTCCTCGCTGATGGGGGTCACGGTCGACTCGGCCGCCGAGGACCTGCCCTGGCGGATCCGGCTGGACAAGTACGTCGACGGCCAGAACCTGGACGGCTACACCGACGTCACCGTGCGCTCGAACTCGACCGAGACATCGATCAACGAGGCGGTGGCGCTCGACCTGCTCCGCGACGCCGGGCTGGCCAGCGAACAGGCCGTCGAGACGAGCTTCTCGGTGAACGGTAGCCAGACCCAGCTGCGGCTGACCGTGCAGAACCTGAACGACGACTGGGTCGAGGCGAACTTCCCCGACGCCGGCAGCGACTCGGTGCTGTACAAGGCGGAGTCCGACGGCAACTGGTCCTTCCAGGGCGAGGACGCGGACTACTCGGCCGCCTTCGAGATCGAGGCGGGAGCCGACAACTACGCCCCCTTGATCGAACTGCTCGACCTGGTGAACAACGGAACCTCCGAACAGATCGCCGAGCGACTGCCCCAACTGGTCGACATCGATTCGTTCGCCACCTATCTCGCGTATCAGGAACTGATCGACAACTTCGACGACATCGACGGCCCCGGCAACAACTCCTACCTGTTCTGGGATTCGGCGACGGGGAAGTTCACCGTCGTCGCGTGGGATCACAACCTGGCGTTCGGCCAGGGGCCCGGCGGCGGAATGCCGGGCGGCGGCGACGCGGGAGCCATGCCGGTCCCAGGCGGCGCGATGCCGGACGGCGGTGCCGGGCAGTTCGGCGGCAACGGCGGGCCGATGAACCGCAGCAACCCGCTCGTCGAGGCTTTCCTGGCGAACGCGGAGTGGGCGGCCCTCAAGGAGCAGGCCCTCACGGACCTGCAGACCTCGCTGATCGACTCCGGTGCGTTGACCGCGAGCCTGGACCGCTGGACGCAGGTGGCCACCGCCTCCGGTCTCGTCGACACCGGCACCGTCTCGACCGAGGCGGACAGGATTCGGGCCTACTCAGCCTGAGCACGGGGACCATGATCTGCACATCGCTTACACCCCCGGTCCGCGTGTTGTGCGAACCTGCCGCCGAGTTGGGCTCACCGATCGTGTGACGGTTCGCCCCGTCGCAGCCGAAAGCCGAGGACACTCGCCCCGATGATCGACAATCCCACGACCAGCAACGCTCCCCCCGCACCGAGCGCGCCGTTGGTGTACTCGAGAATCGCCTGCGGCACAACGGTCGCCAGCGCAACCACGCCCACGACGAGCAATCCGGTCAGCCCGGTTCGCAGGTATCCGACAAGTCCTCCGGCGGCCAGCAGCGCAAGCAGCAGGTACCCGGCGGCGACCGCACCGGGCGATTCCCCACCGATCGCAAGGATCTCCGCCGCCGCGAAGACCACCGCACAGGCTGCCACCAATGCCAGTCGACGTTCCTCGATCAGTCCGACGACCGACGCCGCGTACCAGACCACCGCCAATCCGCAGAGGGCGGCACCGATCGGGACGGACGGATTCAAGGTGCCGGTCAGCTGGTGCGCCGCCCACGCCGTCCACGACTCGACCGCGAACACGCATGAAAGCAGCGCAGCCAATTGGATCAGCGCCGTCCGGCAGAACGCGTAGGCAGCGAGCAGGAGCACGGACGCGCCGGCGAACGCGACCCGATCGGCCGCGCCGGTGTCGGCGAGCACGGCCGCTGCGCCCCCGCCGAGAACGGCTCCGGCGATCAGCAGGACCGCCACCACGCGTCGACGGGCGGTCGGCACCCGGCCGGCACGGGGGTTCCATCCCCCAGGCGCGGCCAATGCGATGAGAACCGCTGCGGCGAACAGCAGGGCGGCGGGGACCGCGAACAACAGGACCTGCAGCAGCCGGGGGATGGTCTCCCAATACGGGCCCACCAGCACGGCCGTCGCCGCGATCACGAACACGCCCCCGATGTAGCCACCGATCTCCGGCAGCATGGCCCGCCACGGCTCCGGCCCTGGGACCGGGGGTCGGCCGGAACCGGTCCCGTGTTCCGGCGCCGATGCTGCACCCGCACCCGGGGTCGGCTCGTCCGGCGACTCCGCGAACTCGCGGCGGACCTCCGCCACCTGGGCGGCCGTCAGCCGACCGGCCGCCTCCAACCGGGCCAGCGCCGCATCAAGTCGCCTGATGTCACGCTCCCCGATCATCGAATCGGCCACCGGAACAGGTTACGCCGAACCGGGTTCCGCCATGTAGAGGCGATGGTCCCGGCCCGGACGACCGCACCCGGGGTGGCCGCCGCCCGGTCGGGACCTTGGCCCCTATGGCCGGGAGGTCGGCCGGAACACGCTCGGGGTGTCGACACTCGACGGCGACGAGAACGGAAGGAGTTCAACGATGTCCATCGTCAACGACGTCATTGTGGTCGGTGTGGACGGATCCGATGTCGCGGAGGAAGCGGCTCGATGGGCCGCGCAGGAGGCGGCCCGCCGGCACTGCGAACTGCGGCTCGTCCACGCGTTCGTCCTTCCGGCCGTCGCCGGCTACTCGGAACCCTCCTCGTCCGCCGATGAGCTCATGCAGACGCTGCGGGACGAGTACGAGCGGATGCTTCGACGAATCGCGGCCCATCTGCACCAACGGCACCCGGAACTGACCGTCTCGACCAAGGTGGTCTACGACCGGCCGTCGATCGCCCTGCGCACGGAATCCGCCGATGCCCTGCTCACCGTCGTCGGTTCGGGGAACGAAAGTCGGCTCTACGGCGTGCTGCTCGGTTCCGTCGCGCTGGCCGTCGCCTCGACCAACCCCGCACCGGTGGCCGTGATCCATCGCGGCCACTCACAGCGAACGAGCGGTCCGGTGGTGGTCGGAATCGATGGAACCGGCACCAGCGACGCGGCACTCGACTTCGCGTTCCACTCCGCGTCGACCCGCGGCGCGGAGTTGCTGGCCGTCCACGCCTGGCACGACATCGTCGTGGCCGGATCCCATCGGATGCAGAACTTCCTGCTGGATCCGGCCCGGATCGAGCAAGAAGAGCGGGCGCTGCTGGCCGAACGGACCGCCGGGTGGGCCGCCAAGTACCCGGATGTGCCGGTTCGCCAGGTCCTCGCCGAGGGGCGCGCGGTACCTACCCTGCTGGGGTATGCCGAGCAGGCCCAGCTGGTCGTCGTGGGCAGCCACGGTCGAGGCGGTTTCACCGGGATGCTGCTCGGCTCGACCGGCCAGTCGCTCATCATCCACAGCCCGGCTCCGGTCGTCGTGGTCCGTCCGGACACCCGAACCTGATTCCGGTGCGTTTCCGTCAGCCGTCGGATCCGGCGGCGCCCGCGGCCAGTTCTTGCAGGAACCGCGCAACCGCCACCGACCCGGGGTCGCGGTGTCCGGTGCTGCGGTCGCCGACCCAGGCGGCCCGTCCGCGGGCCGACTGCCACTGCGCGGTGTTGTCCACAGCGGCGACCGCCGCCGCGGCCGCGGCCACCGCCGCCTGCTCGGGGTCGGCCGCGCGGGCCGCGTCCAGCGCTGGGTACAGCGCGTCGAGCAGCGTCTTGTCCCCGAGCTGGGCGCCGCCACGAGCCTGGATCGCGGCGAAGACCACCTCACCGATCCGCACGGCGGCGTCCCGATCGACGTCGGGCACGTCCTGCATGGCCGTGGCCGCCGCCAGCAGTCCGCTGCCGATCAAGGCCGCGAAGGTGGAGGGGTTGGTGCTGGCGAAGGTCAGCCCGGCGGCGCGCAGCAGCGTCTCGGCGTGGACGTCATCGGGCAGCTCGCCCAGTCGGGTGACGACCGCGGCGGAGCCGGTCCCGACCGTGATCCCGAGATCGCCGTCGCCGAGAACGGCGTCGAGAGCGCGTAGTTCGTCGGCGTATCCGGCCATCGTCGGCAGCACCTGCAGCAGGGTGGCGCGCAGCGTGCTGAGCCGGCCGGTGCGGCGGACCTCCGCGGCGCCGGCCGGCGTGTCCTGCCCGGCCGTGACCGCCGGCCGGTGCGGTGTGGTGGTCCGCAGGCCCGCGGCCGCGTGCTGGAAGAAGGGCGACCCGGCGGGAGCGGCGAGCAGCTCGTCGAGTTCGTCGTCGAGCAGGCAGATCGAAAGGGACGCACCGGCCATCTCCAGGCTGGTGGCGTACTCGCCGACGAACCGTTGGCGGATCTGCACCCCCTGCTCACGCAGCACCTGATCGACCCGGCGGTAGATGACGAAGAGCTCCTCCAGCGGTGTCGCACCGAGGCCGTTGACCAGCACGGCGACCCTCGCACCGGACGTGAGGTCGAGCTCGCCGTTGATCGCGGTGAGGAACCGGTCGGTGATGGCGTCCGCGGTCTCCAGCGGGCCACGGTGGGTGCCGGTCTCGCCGTGGATTCCGATCCCGATCTCCATCTGCCCCTCGTCCAGGGTGAAGGTCGGTTCGCCGGCGGCGGGCAGGATCGTCGGGGACAGACCCACCCCCATGGTCCTGGTCCGATCGACAGCCAGCTGCGCGATCCTGGTGACCTCGTCGAGATCCATGCCCTTCTCCGCGGCGGCGCCGGCAGCCTTGTAGGCGAAGATGAGCCCGGCGACACCCCTGCGCGTGGAGGCCTTCTCGGCCGGTGCGGAGGCGATGTCGTCGGTGCCCAGCACGGTTCGGGTGCTGATCCCGTCGGCCGCACACAGGTCGGCGGCGAGGTCGAAGTTGTAGATGTCGCCGCCGTAGTTGCCGTACAGGTACAGGATTCCGGCGCCGCCGTCGACCGCCCTGGACGCGGCGTAGACCTGCTCTGCGGACGGCGAGGAGAACACGTTGCCGATGGCGACCCCGGACGCCAGCCCCTGGCCCACGTAGCCGAGGAAGAACGGCAGGTGACCGGAGCCCCCGCCGGTGACGATGCCGACGTGTCCGGCGACCGGGGCGTCGGAGCGGACAAGGGTGCGGTTGTCCGGGGTGGCCGGGCGGACCTGATCGGGGTAGGCGGCGAAGATGCCGGCCATCACCTCGTCGACGAAGTCGTCGGGATCGTTGATGATCTTTCGCATGGCGTGTCCTCAGCTGGTGTAACGGGCGGCGAGATCGGCGATGTGGGCGACATCGGCCGCGGACGCGGGTTCGACAACCGAGCGCACCGGACCGGCGGCGATCCCTCGGGCGATCAGGCCGGCCTTGAGGTGGGTCAGGCTTCCCGCCTTGACCGCGGCGACCACCTCTCCGATCTGCGCCTCGGCATCGGCCGCGGCGGCCTCGTCGCCGGCGACGAACGCCTCGCGCAGGGCCACGAACGGCTCCGGGTAGACCGACGAAACGCCGGACACGATGCCGTGTCCACCGTGCCGGATCAGCCACCCGAAGGTGACGTCGTTGCCGGAGAACACCACGAAATCCTCCGGGGCGGCGGCCAGGAAGGCCTCGACCCGGGCATCGGACTCGCCGCTGAGCTTGACCCCAGCCACTCCGACGGCGGCCAGCTGGGGTAGCAGCTCGGGGCGGCTGACGGTGGTCGTCCGTGCCTGGAACAGGTAGGCCCACACCTTGGCGTCTCCGGCCGATTCCACGATCTGCCGGAAGTAGTCCACCACGCCGGCCTCGGGCGCGGGCTGGAAGTAGGGGGTGACGGCGGCCAGCCTGGTCGCGCCGCGACGGACCGCTTCACGCGTGAGATGCACTGCCTGATAAGGACTTGCGGCCCCGACATGGAAGTAGACGGCGTCCGGCGGGAAGATCTCCAGGCTGACGTCCAGGACCCGCAGCCGCTCCTCGTCGGACATCGCGGCGAACTCGCCGGTGGTGCCGGCCGCGAAGATCGAGTCCACGCCGGCGTCCCGCACCCTCTGGATCATGGCCTTGGTGGCTTCCAGGTTCAGCGATCCGTCGTCATGGAAGGGCGTCGGTATCGCGGTGATGAGCTGGGGCGAGTCGAACAATGGCACGGACGCTGTCTCCTTGGGTTGGGCCGGGCGGCGGCCGAAGGAACGACCCGCCGATCACTGAATTACACGGTATACGGTAAACGGTTAACCGTCAACGGGTGTTCGATCGCTCGCCGCCCTCCCGGCACGGTCCGGCCCCGACCAGACGATCACATCGGCCGATACCCTTCCATGGGAAAACCGTCAACGGATAACCGTCGGCCGGGTGAGGAGCACCGTGACATCCATCGACGTGCAACGCCAGGCGGCCCTGGGCGACCAGGTCGCGAACGCGTTGCGACGCCGGATCATCACCGGCGAACTACCCCCAGGGACCCTGCTGGTCGAGGGCAAACTGGCCGACGAGTTCCAGGTCAGCAGAGGACCCATCCGGGACGCGGTGAAGACCCTGAGCAGCGAGGGACTGGTGTCCACCTCCGGACGCAGCGCCGAGGTGCTCGGCCTGACCGCGGACGACGTCGACGAGCTGTTCACCCTCCGGGAGGCCCTGGAGCACCTCGCATTGGAGAGCGCGCTGACCGCCGATCCCGAGCGCCTGGTCGCCGGGCTGAAACGCGCCCTCGACCTGATGCGCGACGCGGTGGATCGACAGGACCCCGATGCATTCACCGTCGCCGATGTCGAGTTCCACGGGGTCTTCTACCGGCACGCGAACCACCGCCGCCTAGCCGACGTGTGGTCCCAGTACCAACCCACCATCGAGGTTCTGCTGCGCTCCGCGAACGAGCAGCACCGGGACCTGCAGATCCCGCTTCAGGCGCACCAGTTGCTGTTCGAGCTCATCGACCGGAACGACGCCGCAGCAGCTCTGGCCGAGTTGCACACACACCTGGACAACTCCCGTCGACGGCTCCGCGAGCCCTACCTGGACCGGGCACCAGGGCCGGGCACCGCCGACCGGTAGGCCGCTTCCATGACGGGTGTCATGAGTTCGAGCATGACGTGGTTCTCGATCCAGAACTCCACGACGTCGAAAGGCCCACGGGACAGCAGTTCCGCACGCCAGCCGTGTTTCGCGGCGAGAGCCTGGATCTCCTCGACCGTCCGGTCCAACGACACCGTGGCGTGCGTGGCGACGTAGGGCGAGGGGTGCTCGGTCTCCCGGAACAGCGCCTGGCCGGGTCCGTCCGGCGGATACATCTCGGTTCCGACGGGGTACACCTCGATCGCGGTGCCATGCTCGTCGCCCACCCACAGGATCCAGGAATCGCGGTAGGGACCGAACTCGGTGATGACCCCGCCGAGCAACTCCTGCAGGATCTCGATGACCTCCCGGGTTCGCGTCACCGGTATGGACACGTGGTGGATCACGCCGACCTCCTCGTCGGGGAGCTTCCCCGCTCACCACGCAGTATCGCGCATCGATGTCGGCGAGCCCGGAGCCCGGCGAACCCACGGATCCGTGACGCGCAGCGTGCCGTTGGCGGGCGGGCCGCCGTCGGTCGCGACTACGTCCCGACGTCGACCGGCTCGCGGTCGAGCAGCCGCAGCGCGTCCCGGGCCACGGCTTCGGCGGACAGTCCGAGGTGCTCGGCAACCTCGCGCCCCGGCCCGCTCTCCCCGAATCGGTCGATGCCGACGACACCGTCGGTCGGCCCGGCGATCGCCTGCCATCCGGTGCGCACGCCGGCCTCAATCCACAGCACGGGTGCTGCGGGCAGGCGGAGATCTCCTTCGTGCAAGGCCCTCTCGAACGTCTCGCGGCACATCACCGACATCACCCGGGCGCCGACGCCATGCCGATCCAGCAGCGCGGCGGCGGTCAGGGCAAGCGCCACCTCGGATCCGCTGGCGGCCAGGACGACGTCCGGCGCACCCGGCGTGTCGGCGACGGTGCGGGCGCCGTACCGGCGGACGTCGTCGAGGCCTGCCGGGCCCAATACGGGCAGATCCTGCCGGCTGAGAACCAAGGCCGTCGGGCCCTCGAGGTCGGCCGCCGCGATCTCCCAGGCCAGCGCGGTCTCCCCGGCATCGGCAGGGCGCAGTACGGTCAGCCCCGGGATCAGCCGCAGCGACTCGACGTGCTCGACGGGCTGATGTGTGGGGCCGTCCTCGCCGACATGCACCGAGTCGTGGGTGAACACGTGGACCACCGGAAGGCGCATCAGGGCGGACAGCCGCAGCGCCGGGCGCAGATAGTCGGAGAACACCAGGAAGGTGCTGCCGAAGGGGCGCAGGCCGCCGTGCAGGGCGATGCCGTTGAGCGCCGCGGCCATCCCGTGCTCGCGGATGCCGAAGTGAATGGTGCGTCCGCCGTACTCCCCCGGTGCCACGTCGCCGCCCGGGATCGCGGTGTTGGTCGACGAGGCCAGGTCGGCTGACCCGCCGACCAACGCCGGATAGTCGTCGGCGAGTGTGGTGAGCGCGGCCCCGGACGCCTTGCGGGTGGCCATCTTTCCGCCGGCCTCGAACCGCTCGGCGAGCGCGGTGAGCACGGCCGGATCCGGCGGCGCGGGCACCCGGTCCAGCGGGAAATTCGCGGCCAGATCCGGGTGGTCGTTGCGCCAGCGGGCATGCTCGTGCGTCCACCGTGCCCGGTCGGAAGCCCAGGCCTGCCGGCGTTCGGTGACGGCCAGCCGCACCGCGGTGGGTACGTGGAACGGTGTGGCGGGCCAGCCGAACCGGTGCCGCATCGCCGTGATCGCGGCCTCGCCAAGGGGGGCGCCGTGCGCCTTTGACGTCCCGGCCACCTCGGGCGCGCCGTACCCGATCGTGGTGCGGATGGCGATGAACGTGGGCCGCCCGTCGTCTTGGCCCGCCTCGGTGTAGGCACGGTCGATGGCCTCCAGATCGGTGCCGTCCTCCACTCGCAGCGTGCGCCACCCGTACGCCCGGAACCGGGCCTCGACATCGTCGGCGCAGCTGCGGCCGGCCGGGCCGTCGATCGTGACGTCGTTGTCGTCGAAGACGACCGTCAGCCTGCCCAGGCCCAGCCGGCCGGCCAGCGACGCCCCCTCGTGGCTGATCCCTTCCATCAGGCACCCGTCACCGACGAGTGCCCAGGTGCGGTGGTTCACGACCCGATGGCCGCCGACGTTGCAGCGGGCGGCGAGCATGCGTTCGGCCAGGGCCATCCCCACCGCGTTGGCCAGTCCCTGGCCCAACGGTCCGGTCGTCGTCTCGACCCCGCGGGTCAGCCCGTACTCGGGATGCCCGGGCGTGCGCGAGCCCAACCGGCGGAACCTCTCCAGTTCCTCGACGGGCAGGTCATAGCCGGTCACGTGCAGCAGCGCATACAGCAGCGCCGAACCGTGGCCGGCGGACAGGACGAACCGGTCCCGATCCGGCCAGTCCGGGTCGGCGGGATCGTGCCGCAGATGCCGCGACCAGAGCACCCACGCGGCGGGCGCCGCCCCGAGCGGTAGCCCGGGATGCCCGCTGTTGGCGGCCTGAACGGCGTCGGCGGCCAGGAAACGCAGCGTGCTCACGGCCAGGTCGTCCGGGTCGCCGGCGGGAGCCGTCGCCGAGCCGCCGTCGACCAACGGATCGAGGCGGGTCCTCATGCGATCGCCTCGCTCGCCGCGGCGCGCATCGCCAGTGTCCGGTCGGTCATCGTGCCGGGCCCGGCGAACAGGGCCGACCCGGCGCAGAACACTCGGGCGCCGGCGCCGGCAGCGGCCCCGATGGTGGCCGGCCCGATGCCGCCGTCGACCTCCAACTCGATGTCCAGCCCACGCCGGTCGATCTCGGCCCGCGCCGCGGCGATCTTCGGCTCCATGCCGGCCAGGTACGCCTGGCCGCCGAATCCCGGGTTGACGGTCATCACCAGCAGCAGCTCCACCAGGTCGAGCACATTCTCGACGGCGGCCAGCGGCGTGGCGGGGTTGAGCGCGACCCCGGCCCGGGCACCGAGTTCACGGATCCGGCCCAACGTTCGGTGCAGATGGCCGGTCGCCTCCGCGTGCACGATGACGATCTCGCAGCCGGCCTCCACCCAGCGGGCCAGCATCGGGTCGGGATCCTCGACCATCAGGTGAGCCTCGAAGCCCATGTCCACCCGCCCCCGGCAGGACGCGATCACGTCCGGGCCGATGGTGATGTTCGGTACGAACCTGCCGTCCATCACATCCCACTGGATCCGGTCGACGCCGGCCTTCTCGATCTCCTGGACCTGCCGACCGAGTTCGGCGAAGTCCGCGGGCAGCACCGACGCGACCAACAACGGCGAAACCTTCTCCACCATCAGCCACCTCCCTTGCGTTCGGTCCACGCTAGGCAGGAGCAGATCGATCCTCGTCCCCGTCCCGGGGGGATCGCCGGGGTACGGAACCGACCGGCAGCCACGAGCGGACCGACCGGACCCATGGGCCGACCGGGTCAGGACGGGAACACGACGTCGACGATGGCAGCGAGCAGGGCGGCGGTGACCAGCGACTCGGGACTGCGGTCTGGCCAGATGAGCCCGACGGCGGGACGGTGCGGTTGCGGCATGAGCGGGATCGCGCGGGTACCTTCGGGAACCCCGAACACCTGGGTCCAGGAGCGGGCGATGATGCAGCTCCATCGGCGGGTGGCCGCGTAGGTGTAAAGCGCTGCCACGGTGTCCGTTTCGATGGTCGGGCGCAGTTCGGTCCCCGCCGCGGCCATGAAACTGTCCAGGATCCTTCGGTTTTGCATCTGCCGGTTGAGCGCGCACTGTGGGACCTCGGCGGCCTCGAACCAACCGACGGCGTCGCGGTCGGCGAACGGTCCGTCCAGCGGGGTCAGGAACAGGTAGCGCTCCCGGTAGAGCTCCCGGGTGCGCAGCGCCACCGAGGGGGTGTCCAGTTCGAGATAGGTCAGGCCCACGTCGAGATCGAACTCCGCCAACCGCTGACGGATCTCCCGCGAGGACGTCACGTCGACCCGGACCCGGGCCGTCGGATGTCGCCGGCAGTACCGATCGATCAGGATCGCCGACGCCGGGATCGAGGTCGGGATGGCGCCGACCCTCAGGGTGGCCCCGAGGCCGCCGCGCATGCGGTCCAGGTCGTCGTGCAACGCATCACGTTCGCCCAGGATCCGGTGGGCCCACCCCACCACCCGCTCGCCCTCCGCGGTGAACCCCTCGAACCTGCGTCCCCGGGAGACGATCGTGACACCGAGCTGAACCTCCAGCTTGCGGATCGCGGTGGAGAACGCCGATTGGGAGACATGGCACGCCTGCGCCGCCCTGGCGAAGTGACGTTCACGATCCAGCGCAGCCAGGTACTCCAACTGCCGCAAGAGCACCTCGCCGGCCACGATCGAAACCATAGACCCGGCCAGCCGAATGCGGCATGACCTCGATTGATCGATCGCATCGAACTCTTCATCGAAGATGTGGCCGGCTGATGATCTTGTCGCTGCGGTCGCGCACCCAGCACGATGCCCCTCGTGTGTAACCCAGATCACACGATCCGCGAGGAGGCGGCGATGGCGAAGGTGCTGTGCGTGCTCTACGACGATCCGGTGGACGGCTATCCCAAGTCGTACGCACGGGACGATCTACCCAAGCTCGACGGCTATGCAGACGGGCAGACACTGCCCAGCCCGTCGGCGATCGACTTCACGCCGGGCGAGCTGCTGGGCAGCGTGTCCGGTGAGCTCGGCCTGCGCAGGTATCTGGAGGAGGCGGGCCATGAGCTCGTGGTCACCTCGGACAAGGACGGTCCCGATTCCGAATTCGAAAGGCACCTACCCGACGCGGAAATCGTGATCTCCCAGCCGTTCTGGCCCGCGTACCTGACGCCCGAGCGGATTGCCAAGGCGCCGAAGCTCAAGCTGGCGGTCACCGCCGGGATCGGCTCGGACCACGTCGATCTGGACGCGGCGATCGCGAATGGCATCACCGTCGCCGAGGTGACCTACTGCAACAGCATCAGCGTCGCCGAGCACGTGGTGATGATGATCCTCTCGCAGGTTCGCAACTACCTTCCCGCCCACCAGTGGGTGCTGGAGGGCGGATGGAACATCGCGGACTGCGTGCAGCGGTCCTATGACCTGGAGGGCATGCACGTCGGCACGGTCGCCGCCGGCCGGATCGGGCTGGCGGTGCTGCGCCGGCTCGCACCCTTCGGCGTGCACCTGCATTACACCGACCGCTACCGGCTGCCGGAGGACGTCGAGCGCGAACTCGATCTCACCTACCACCCCACCACCCAGGACATGGTGCCGCACTGTGACGTCGTCACGATCAACGCGCCGCTGCACCCGGAAACGGAAGGACTGTTCAACGACGAGCTGATCGCGACGATGCGTCGGGGCACCTACCTGATCGACACGGCGCGCGCCCTGATCACGGATCGGGATGCCATCGTCCGGGCGCTGGAGAGCGGGCAGCTGGCCGGCTACGCCGGCGACGTGTGGTTCCCGCAACCCGCGCCTGCCGACCACCCTTGGCGGACCATGCCGCACCAGGGCATGACGCCGCACATGTCGGGCTCGAGCCTGTCCGCCCAGGCCCGCTACGCCGCAGGCACCCGGGAGATCCTGGAGTCCTACTTCGCCGGCACCCCGATCCGGCCGGAGTACCTGATCGTCGATGGCGGCCGGCTCGCCGGTGTCGGTGCCCACTCGTACAGCACCAAGACCTGATCCCCCACGACCTGATCCCCCACGACCTGATTCCCCACGACCTGATTCCACGGTGGACCTCGTTGGGCGGGCGTCGAAGTCGCGCCCGCCCAACGGGCCGAAACGAATGCGGGTATCCGATGAGCATTTCCGTTGAGAGTTCCCGGATCTCACCGGCCGCCGAGTCGGCGGCGGGCGGTCCCGTCCGCGTCGTACTGGTCGACGACCACGAGATGGTGGTCGCCGGGCTCAAGGCGATGCTCGGCCCGTTCCGTGGCCGGGTCCGTGTCGTCGGCGAGGCGATCGGCGCCGTCGAGGCGCTGCGCGTGGTCGCGGGGTTGCGCCCGGACATCGTGCTGTGCGACGTGCGGATGCAGGGGGCGAGCGGTCTGGACGTGTGCGGAGCGATCCGCGAACGACACCCGGACTGCAAGGTCGTGCTGCTGTCCGTGTACGACGACGAGCAGTACCTTTTCCAGGCCCTACGGGCGGGCGCCTGCGGGTACCTGCTGAAGAAGATTTCCAGCGGCGAGTTGGTCCGGCAGCTGGAGTTGGCCCGCACGGGCGTCACCGTGATCGACACCGCCCTGGCCGGGCGGGCCGTGGACACCGCCGCTCGCCTGCAGAGCGACGAGTACTGGCCAGGCGCCCGGCACGGCCTGACCCACCGGGAGAGCGAGGTCCTCGCGCTGATCGTGGCCGGCCTGTCCAACCGTGGAGTGGCCACCCGCCTGGTGGTGGGCGACGAGACGGTCAAGAGCCACCTGCGGGCGATCTACCGAAAGCTCGACGTGACCGACCGCACCGGAGCGGTGGCAGCCGCGCTGCGGGAGGGGATCTATCAGTGACACTCACCGAAACGACACCCACCGAAACGACACCCACCGAAACGACATTCACCGAAACCCTCGGGCACGCAGCGGAATTCACCCCGCCGGGACCGGTCGAACCCCACCCCGTGCTCGGTCTGGTCCCGCCCGATCGCGAGAACGCCTTGCTGCTGGGCATCATCGAGGCGGTATCGACCGGGCCCGAGGTGGAGCCGATGGCAGCGGCGGTGGCCAGGCTGATCACCGAGGCCAGCACCACCGACGTGTGCTTCGTGCACGTCCTGGACGACACCGAGCAGACCCTGACCCTGCGGGGTGCCACCCCGCCGTTCGACCGGCAGGTGGGCAGGATCCGGCTGCCGCTCGGGTCGGGGGTCACGGGGTGGGTGGCCCGCCATCACACGCCGGCGGTCATCGTGGAGGACAAGGAGTCCGACCCCCGGTATCTGCCGATCCCGGCGCTGCGCGGCACCGACTTCACCTCGATGGCGTCGGTGCCGATGGCCACCGGACCGGCCGGGCTGGTCGGTGTGCTGAACGTGCACACCGTGGCCAGGCGCGCGTTCACCGATCGTGACCTGCGACTGCTGTCGGTCATCGGGCGGCTGGTGGCCGGGGCGCTGCACCAGGCGCGCATGCACCGGCAGCTCGCCGTCCGGGAGCGGGCGCACGAACGGTTCACCGAGCAGGTCATCACCGCGCAGGAGACCGAGCGGCGACGGCTGGCCGGCGACATCCACGACGGCATCTCACAGCGGCTGGTCAGCCTCTCGTACCACCTGGACGCACTCGAGCACACCCTGCGCGAGTCACCCGCCGAAGCCGTCGAACAGCTTGCGCTGGCCCGGGAGCTGGTCGACCTGACCATGGACGAGGCCAGGGCGGCGATCGGCGGTCTCCGCCCGCCGGTCCTGGACGATCTTGGCCTGGCGGGCGGCCTGGCCAGCCTGGCCCGAACGGTGCCGCAGCTGCCCACCACCCTGGAGCTGGTCGACCAGCGGCTGCCCGAACACGTGGAGATCGCGCTCTACCGGATCGCCCAGGAATGCCTGCAGAACATCGTCAAGCACGCGAACGCAACGTCGGCCCACATCCGCTTCGAAATGCAGGCCGGACGAGTATGTCTGGCAGTCACCGACGACGGCGTCGGATTCGTCGCGCCGTCCGGGGCTGGCGCTGCGTACGCCGAATGCTCGGGGTACGGACTGCAATCCATGACCGAGCGCGCCGAACTGGTCGGCGGACGGCTCCTGGTGACCTCCCGGCCGGGCGAGGGCACCACCGTCCTGGCCACCGTCCCGATCCAAACAGCGAGTGAGGCCCGACGCCGCAGCCGACCCGCTCCCGTCCCCCGATACGCCCCCCGAACCGGGGATGAGCTCCGTCCCCACGGTGGAGACGCTGACGGTGGACCCCTCAGGCGGCGCACCCGAAAGGAAGCCAGGTGAACACACCCGGAGCGGTCGCGCGCGACCCAGTCCCCCGCACCGACCACGCAGTGCTGGGCGGCCCGCCGGAGGTGGCCCCGCCAACGGTGACCGTTCGTCCCGACGGATACCCGGAGGTCGGCCGATGACCGCCGGATTCCTGCAACGCGAACGGATCGTGGCCCGCCCCGGGTGGAGTCGATGGCTCATCCCACCCGCGGCACTGTCGATCCACTTGGCGATCGGCCAGGCCTACGCGTGGAGCGTGTTCAAGCCGTCCCTTGAGGCCGGGCTGGGCATCTCCGGCGTGGCCAGCGCGTTGCCGTTCACCCTGGGGATCATCATGCTGGGGCTGTCCGCTGCGGTGTTCGGCACGAAGGTGGACACCAACGGCCCACGATGGGCGATGCTGGTGGCGTCCTCGTGCTTCGTGTCCGGCTTCCTCATCTCCGCACTGGGACTGTTCCTGGGTCACTACTGGTTGGTCGTCCTCGGCTACGGGTTCGTCGGCGGTATCGGTCTGGGCATCGGTTACATCTCTCCGGTCTCCACGTTGATGAAGTGGTTCCCCGACCGGCCCGGGCTGGCGACCGGAATCGCGATCATGGGGTTCGGCGGCGGCGCTCTGATCGCTTCGCCGTTCGCCCAGCAGCTGCTGACCGCGTTCGGGGCGACCGGCACGAACCCCGACGTCGGCGGCATCGCCCGGACCTTCCTTGTGATGGGGTTGATCTACGCGGCGTTCATGTCGGTCGGATGGTTGCTCATCCGGGTGCCGCGGGAAGGCTGGCGGCCCGCCGGCTGGCACCCCGACCAGCAGAAGACCCACGCGCTGATCAGCACCGGCCAGGTCTCGACCCGGAACGCGGTCCGCACCCCGCAGTTCTGGCTGCTGTGGGTGGTCCTGTGCTTCAACGTCACCGCGGGCATCGGGATCCTCGAGCGAGCCGCCCCGATCTACCGGGACTTCTTCCCGGACGCCACCTCTCCGGCGGCATTGGCGGCCGCCGCGGCCGGGTTCGTCGCGATGCTGTCGCTGGCCAACGCGTTGGGCCGGATCGGCTGGTCCACCACCTCGGACTGGGCAGGACGCAAGAACATGTACCGGATGTACCTCGGTGTCGGCGCCCTGCTGTACCTGACGATCACCCTGACCACGAACTCCAACAAGGCCCTGTTCCTGATCTGCTCGATCTTCATCCTCTCCTTCTACGGGGCCGGGTTCTCGACGGTCCCGGCCTACCTGCGTGACCTGTTCGGGACCTATCAGGTCGGCGCCATCCACGGCCGGCTGCTCACCGCCTGGTCCACCGCCGGCGTCCTCGGTCCGCTGATCGTCAACGCGGTCGCCGACGCCCGGATCTCCGCCGGAGCCGTGGGTCCCGCTCGCTACACACCGGCATTCATGATCATGATCGTGCTGCTGGTCATCGGCTTCGCCTGCAACGAACTCATCCGGCCGGTGAACCCGCGGTTCCATGAACCCGACAGGAGAACGGCCGAGCCCACCCGAACGGAGGCAAGCGCATGACATCCACGGACGCGCCCGGGGTGACCCTGCAACCCGACGGTCGGCCGGTCAGCCGAGGGCTCATCGTGTTGGCCTGGCTGTGGGTGCTGATCCCGTTCAGCTACGGGCTGTACCAGCTTGTGGTCAAGATCCCCGCCCTGTTCACCGGCTGAGCCCGCGGGCCGAGCTCTCCGGCGTCCTGGTGAACGATCGCCAGTTCCTGAACCTCGGTGGTGCGGGAACATGGACGGAGTTGTCGAGTGACCGACCGAGCGTCGCCGACGTCGGAGGTGCGGGATGCGTGACGTCGTCGACGTCCAGGGATTGCGGATCGCCTATCACCGGGCAGGTCAGGGCGAACCGGTCGTGCTCCTGCACGGCTTCGTGGGCGACGGGTGGTCCACCTGGCATCGGCAGATCTCCGACCTGGCCGATGATTTCGACGTGGTGGCCTGGGACGCGCCGGGGGCCGGCGAATCCTCCGACCCGCCGGAGTCGTTCGGTCTCGCCGACTACACACGTTGCCTGTCGCAGTTCCTGCGATTCCTCGGGCTCGACACCTGCCACGTCGTCGGGCTGTCCTTCGGCGGAATCCTGGCGCTGGACCTCTACCGGCGGGCGCCGACCACGGCACGGTCGCTGCTCCTGGCCGGCGGATACGCCGGCTGGGCCGGATCGTTGTCCGCCGACGAGGTCGCCGCCCGCCTACAACGGAGCCTTCGCGCATCCCACCTGCCGTCGTCGGAGTTCGTCTCCGCCCTGCTCCCGAGCATGTTCTCGGCGTCGGCGCCACCGGACCGGGTCGCCGAGTTCGCGCGGTCCGTCGCACGGTTCCATCCCGTGGGTTTCCGCGCCATGGCCCGGGCCTCCGCCGAGGCAGACTTGCGTGCGGTGCTCCCCCTGATCACGGTGCCGACGTTGCTGCTCGCCGGCACGGCGGACACGCGCTCGCCGCACCCGGTCAGCGAGGCCCTGCATGCGGCGATCCGCGGTTCCAGGATCGTGATCCTCGACGGGGTCGGACACGTCAGTCCGGTCGAGGCGGCCGAGCGATTCACCGAGCAGGCACGCATCCACCTTCTCGGTGGGTAGCCTTTCGCGACCTCGACCTGACCCGGCTTTCCTTGGGTCCTCGACACTCTCGCGGCAAGGCCTCAGTTCCTGAGCTCGGCTCGGCGGCGCTCCATCAGCCGCATGATCATCGGCGTGAAGACCAGTTGCATGGCCAGGTCCATCTTGCCGCCCGGACACACGATCGTGTTCGGCCGCGACATGAACGAGTCGTGCAGCATCGTCAGCAGGTAGGGAAAGTCGATCCCCTGGGCTTCGCGGAACCGGATGATCAGCATCGACTCGTCTGCCGTCGGGATCGTCCGGGCGATGAACGGATTCGACGTGTCCACGACCGGCACCCGCTGGAAGTTCACGTCCGTGTGGGTGAACTGCGGGCACAGGTAGTTCACGTAGTCCGGCATCCGGCGCAGGATCGTCTCGGTGACCGCCTCCGTCGAGTAGCCGCGGGAGACCTTGTCCCGCTGCAGCTTCTGGATCCACTCGAGGTTGATCACCGGGACGACCCCGATCCGCAGGTCCGCGTGCCGGCCGACGTCGACCGTGTCGGTGACCACCGCGCCGTGCAGGCCCTCGTAGAACAGCAGGTCGGTGTCGGGCGGCAGGCTCTCCCAGGGGGTGAACGTACCGGGCTCCTGCCCGTAGGGGGCGGCCTCCGCAGCGTCGTGCAGGTACTTACGGACCTTGCCGGTGCCCGTCTCGCCGTAGGTGCGGAACAGGTCCTCGAGTTCGTCGAACAGGTTCGCCTCCGGCCCGAAGTGGCTGAAGGCGTGGTCGCCGCGCGCGTGCGCATCCGCCAGCGCCGCCTTCATCGAGGCGCGGTCGTAGCAGTGGAAGCTGTCGCCCTCGACGAACGCCGCGGCCAGATCCTCCCGCCGGAAGATCTGTTGGAACGTGCGCATCACCGACGTGGTGCCCGCACCTGACGAGCCGGTGACCGAGATGATCGGGTGCTTGCGTGACATCTGTTGTCTCCCTTCGAGAACGTCGAGATGAAGGTCAGCCGGCCGCGGTCCGGAACAGTCCCCGCTCGCCGTAGAGGGGCGAGTCGTACGGGTGGTCGTTGTGTTCACGGTGGTACAGGTCGATCCGTTCGACCTCCTCGGTGGCACCGAAGATCAGCGGGATGCGCTGGTGCAGGCCGGACGGGACGACGTCCAGCACCCGCGCGCGTCCGGTGCTCGCCGCGCCACCGGCCTGTTCGATCAGGAACGCGACGGGATTGGCCTCGTAGAGCAGCCGCAGCCGACCGGGCCTGGCCGGGTCCTTGCTGTCCCGCGGATACAGGAACACCCCGCCCCGGGTGAGGATCCGGTGCGTCTCGGCGACCAGTGAGGCGATCCAGCGCATGTTGAAGTCCTTGTGCCGCGGCCCGGACCGGCCGGCCAGGCATTCGTCGACATAACGCCGCACGGCCGGCTCCCAGAAACGCCGGTTGGACGAGTTGATCGCGTACTCGTGGGTGTGCGTCGGCACCCGGATGGCCTCCCGGGTCAGCACGAACTCGCCGAGCGTCCGGTCCAGGGTGAACGCGTGCACACCCCGGCCCACCGTCAGCACCAACATGGTGGCCGGCCCGTACACGGCGTACCCGGCGCACACCTGCGCCGTCCCGGGTTGCAGGAAGTCCGGCTCCGTCGCGTCGACCCCCGGCCGGGCTGCCCGCAGGATCGAGAAGATGCTGCCGACGGAGACGTTCACGTCGATGTTCGACGAGCCGTCCAGCGGATCGAAGACCAGCAGGTACTTGCCCCGCGGGTACCCGGCGGGCAGCGTGTACGGCTCGTCGAGCTCCTCGGAGACCATCCCGGCGACGCGGCCGTTCCGTTCGGCCGCCGCGATGAAGTCGTCGTTGGCGATCACGTCCAGCTTGTGTTGCACCTCGCCGTGCACGTTGGTCCGGTCGAGCTTGCCCATCGTGTCGCGCAGGCCGCCCAGCGCGACCCGGTTGGCGACCATCTTGCACGCCAGCGCGACGTCCAGAACCAGCGAGTTCAGGTCGCCGCCCGCAGCCGGGTGGCGGCGCCGCTCCTCGATCAGGAACTGGCCGAGCGTCGTGTGGTCGGCGAGCATGCGGACTCCTCTCGCTCGGCAAGTACGGGACGGCAGATCGCGCGGGGCGCACCCGCTCGCCCGAGCATGCCCGCCACCGTGGCCCGTGACATCCCCCTCGTGGGGGGCCCGCCGGGGGTATCAGGACGGCGGTTCGCGCCAGCCCAGCTCCCGCACCGCCAGCAGGTGCCCGATCAGCAACCGGGTGGAGGGCGTCGGCTCAGGCTGGCTCACCGCGTGCCACGGCCGGTCGAGCGGAACACCGGGCACCGCGATCTCGATCAGCGCGCCGGAATCGAGTTCACGGCGCACCGCCTGCCGGGACACAAGCGTCACGCCCAGGCCCGCAACGGCCGCCGCGACCACCGCCCCGTTGGAACCGAGAGTCATTTGCGGCGGCACGATGTCGAGCCGCTCGAGCAGTGCGGAGCAGGTCGCCCGCATGCCGGAGGCGGGCTCGCGCAGCAGCCACATCACCCGCGCCGGGTCGACGCCGGTACGCAGCTCGGGTGGGCCGACCACGACCAGCGTGTTGGGGCTCACCGCCCGGACCCGCGCCGCGGCCAGGTCGTCCGGTGGGCGACCGGCGACCACCAGGTCGACCTCGTGGCGGGCCAGCATCGGCCAGATCAGCCCACGGGGCGCCACCTCGAGGTGCAGTACCACCCCGGGGTGGCGTGCGCGGAACGAGGCGAGCATGCCCGGAATCAGGAACTCCCCGGCGGTGGTGACGGCGGCCAGCCGCACCGTGCCGTGCTCGGGGTCGGCCTCCGACCGGGCGGCGAGCACGGCCTCGGCGTGCAGGCCGAGGATGCGCCTGGCGTACTCGGCGTAGCGCTCGCCCGCGGGGGTGAGCCGGACTCCCCGGCCGTGCCGGGTGACGAGCGGGATGCCCAGCTCGGCGCCGAGTGCGCTGACCGCCGAGGACACCGACGACTCGGTGACCACGAGCCGGTCGGCCGCGCCACGCACCGAGCCGGTCTCGGCCAACTCGACCAGCGCGCGGAGCCTGGCGTTCGTGGTCACCGTGTCACTCCGACGGTCCCCCGACCATTGTGTTCGGGCCGAATCTGTTCAGGCCGAGCGCACCGTCGTCCCCTCGGGCGCGTCCCGGAACACCCGGCTGGCGAGCAGGTCCGACGCCTCGATGGTGGTCAGGGCGGCCAGATCGACCCGGGTGTCCTCCTGGCCGAGCAGCCTACGCGCCTGCCGCAGCCGGGCCCGCTCCATCGCGTTGCGGACGCTGCGGGCGTTGGCGAACCAGGGCTGCCCGACGCGCTTGTCCAGGTAGCGGTGCAGAGCCTCACGCGCATCGGCGGACAGCCGGTAGTCCAGGCCCTCGGCCATCGCCACCGCGATCTGCTCCAGTTCTCCGACCGTGAAATCGGGAAACGTGATGTGGTGGGCGATCCGGCTCTGCATGCCCGGGTTTGCCGCGAAGAACGTGTCCATCTTGTCGGCGTAGCCGGCCAGGATGACCACCAGGTCGTCACGATGGGTCTCCATGACCTGCAAGAGGATCTCGATCGACTCGGCGCCGTAGTCCCGTTCGTTCTCGACCTTGTACAGGTAGTAGGCCTCGTCGATGAACAGCACCCCGCCCATCGCCCGCTTGATGACGTCCTTGGTCTTGGGGGCCGTGTGGCCGACGTACTCGCCGACCAGGTCGTCACGGGTCACGCTGACCACGTGGCCCTTCCGCAGATAACCCAGCCTGTGCAGCAGGTCGGCCATCCGCAGCGCCACCGTGGTCTTGCCGGTGCCGGGATTGCCGGTGAAGCACATGTGCAGGGTCGGCCGGGTCGCCTCGATCCCGTACCTGGCCCGCATCCGGTCGACCAGCAGCAGGGCAGCGACCTCCGCGATGCGGGTCTTGACCGGTGCCAGCCCCACCAGTTCGCGGTCCAGCCGTTCCAGCACCTCGTCGATGCCGGCCTCCCGCCGGGCCGCGGCCAGATCGACCACGGCATCCGCGGGCAGGATCTCCACGGCGGCCTCCGCATTCGACACGGGGTTGGGCCGGACATCTTGCCCGGACCCCTGACCCGGCCGCCACCCGAACGGGGTGCGGCCGGACGCGTCCTGTCCGGAGGACACGGTCAGCCCAGCGGGTAGCGGTCCCCGGCGGGACGCTCGGTCGCGTAGGACTGGGTGGTGTACCGGACCTGCCGGTCGGCTGCCTCCTGACGGTCGAGCCGGAAGCCCGGCTCGGCCACCGGCCGTTGCACGATGAACGACAGCGCGGTCGTCTGCCGGCCCAGCCGCGCATCGTAGGCGGTGAGCCGGACGTAGGTGCCAGGATTCGCCGCCCGGCAGGCGTTGACCTCCTGGAGCACGCCGGCGGGATCGCGCAGGTCGAACATCGGCAGGCCCCACATCTCCCAGTAGGTGTTGCGGGGATGTGGGTCGTCGGTGTACTCCACCGACAGCGGCCAACCGTTGTCCAGGCAGTACTCGATCTGCTTGGCGATCTCCTCGTCCGTCAGGTCGGGCAAGTACGAGAAGGTGCCCTGGGTGATGCGCATGTCGGCTCCTCAGACCAGCGTCGGGGTGGCCACGACATCGGGCGTGTCGGTGGACTCGTAGTTGAAGGTGATGTCACCCCAGGTGGACAGGGCGACGTCGAGCGCACGGTTGCGAGAAGCGGCTCGCCGCAGGATGTCCGGACCCTCCCTGAGGACTTCGACGCCCTCGTTGCGCGCCTTGATCATCGCTTCCAGCGCAACCCGGTTCGCCTCCGCACCGGCCGCGATGCCCATCGGGTGCCCGATGGTGCCACCGCCGAATTGCAGGATCACGTCGTCGCCGAACAGATCCACCAACTGGTGCATCTGGCCGGCATGGATACCGCCGGAGGCGACCGGCATCACGCCGGGCATGCTGACCCACTCCTGGTCGAAGTACAGGCCCTTGACCGGGTCTGCCCGCACGCTGTCCAGCCGCAGCGTGTCGTAGAAGCCGGCAGTCGTGTTCGGGTCGCCCTCCAGCTTCCCGACCACCGTGCCCGCGTGGATGTGATCGACACCGGCCAGCCGCATCCACTTGGAGATGACCCGGAAGCTGATGCCGTGGGTCTTCTGCCGGGGGTAGGTGCCGTGCCCGGCGCGGTGCAGGTGCGGGATCACGCCGTTGTTCCTGGCCCAGTTCGCCATCGACTGGATCGCGGTGTAGCCGACGGTCAGGTCGATCATCACGACCACCGAGCCGAGTTCCTTGGCGAAGTCCGCCCGCTCGTACATCTGCTCCATCGTCCCGGCGGTGATGTTCAGGTAGTGGCCCTTGACCTCGCCGGTGGCCCCCTGCGCTCGGTTGACCGCCTCCATCACGAACAGGAACCGGTCCCGCCAGCGCATGAACGGCTGCGAGTTGATGTTCTCGTCGTCCTTGGTGAAGTCGAGCCCGCCGCGCAGCGCCTCGTAGACGACGCGCCCGTAGTTGCGCGCGGACAGGCCGAGCTTCGGCTTCGTGGTGGCGCCCAGCAGCGGGCGTCCGAACTTGTTCAGGTATTCGCGTTCCATCACGATCCCGTGCGCGGGGCCCTGGAACGTCTTCACGTACTGGGTGGGGATCCGCATGTCCTCCAGCCGCAACGCCCTCAGCGGCTTGAAGCCGAAGACGTTGCCGATGATCGAGCTGGTCAGGTTCGCGATCGAGCCCTCCTCGAACAGGTCGAGATCGTAGGCGATCCAGGCGATGTACTGGCCCGGAGTGCCCGGCACGGCCTCGACCTTGTAGCACTTGGCCTGGTAGTGCTCGTAGGCGGTGAGCCGGTCGGTCCACACCACGGTCCAGGTGGCCGTGCTCGACTCGCCGGCCACCGCGGCGCCCGCCTCCTCCGGAGGAACCCCCTCCTGCGGGGTGATCCGGAAGGTGCACAGCACGTCGCTGTCCTTGGGGATGTAGTCGGGTTGCCAGTAGCCCATCTCGGCGTAGGGGATGACTCCGGCGTTCCATCGGTTCGTCATGGGTCAATGCTCGGACCCGTAAACATGGATGTCTATCGAATCTTTCCCGCGGATACTTGAGTGAATATCGAAGGGTCAGGCCCTCCCCATCCGCCTCCCCGGAGTGGGTGAGGCCGACGCGCCGCACTCCTACCTACGGTCCCCGAGGACAGTCGACGACGGAGAGGAAGTCCCCGACATGGCCTCGTGCACGCAGATCGCCGCTTCGCTGGTGGCCCCCGGCAAGGGCATCCTTGCCGCGGACGAGAGCATCGGCACCATGTCCAGCCGCCTGGAGAAGGCCGGCGTGTCGGCGACCGCCGAGAACCGCCGCCGTTACCGGGAGCTGCTCGCGTCGACACCCGGGTTGGCCGACGGCGCCTCGGGGATCATCCTCTGCGACGAGACGCTTGGGCAGACGTTCTCCGACGGAACGCCGTTCGCCATGGCCGTGCGCGCCCTGGGCATCCTGCCCGGCATCAAGGTCGACACCGGGGCCAAGCCGTGCCCGGGATTGCCCGGCGAGACCATCACCGAGGGGCTCGACGGCCTGCCCGCGCGGCTGGCCCGCTACGCGGAGACGGGCGCGGCGTTCGCCAAGTGGCGCGCCGTCTACACCATCACCGACGAACATCCCACGGCCGGCGCGATCCGCAGCAACGCCGACGCCCTGGCCCGCTATGCGGCGGCGTGCCAGGAGGCCGGGATCGTGCCGATCGTGGAGCCCGAGGTGTTGATGGACGGTGACCATTCGATCGAGCGCTGCGGGCAGGTCACCGCCGAGGTGCACGCCGCGGTCCGCGAGGCGCTCGCGTTGCTCAACGTCGACCTGGCCGGGATCGTGCTCAAGCCCAACATGGTGATCGAGGGCCGGGACCATCCGGACCACGCGACGCCGGAACGCGTCGCCGAGGCCACCGTCGAGGTGCTGCGGTCCTGGCCCGACGAGCTGGCCGGGATCGCATTCCTGTCCGGCGGGCAATCACCCGAACGCGCGACCGCGAACCTGCGCGCGATGCAGGACCACCCGACGCCCTGGCCGCTCACCTTCTCCTTCGGCCGCGCCCTGGTGGACCCGGCGCTGGCGGCGTGGCACGGCGACCCCGCTCTGGTCGTTGCCGGGCAGGCGGCACTCGCCGAGCGGGTCGGCGCGAATGCCTCTGCCGTGCGGTTGCGTCGCCAGATGCAGCCCGCCTGACCGATCGGATCGGCACACCGATCCGGCACGCGTCGCTCACAGGTCCCGGCGCCGGAAGGACAGCCCGGCCAGCCCGAGGACCAACGCCACCCAGACCACCGTCCAGGCCAGATACGCGGGGCTGAGCGGGGCCTCGCCGAGGAACGGGAACGCCCGGAACTGTTCGCCGAACCGCGCGAGCACGGCCGGATCCTGGAACGCGTGCATGGCCCCGCGCCACAATCCGTCCGTGGGCAGCAGCACATGGGAGATGGTGCCGACCCGTGCGACCCCGTCGTTGCCCAGCGCGGCGCCGACCCCGCCGACCACGCCGGCGATCCATGCGGCGCCGAACAACCCGACGGCCACGATCCCCGAGGCCATGGGCGAGATCATCGTGGAGAGCAGTAGTCCCAGGGTGAGCAGGACCGTCGTCTGCCCGATCAGCAGGGCCAGCCCGAGAACCGGTTGCGGCGGCCAGTACCCGACGGTGAGGTAGACGATCAGGAACTGGGCGAGTCCCGCCACGGCGATGAAGCCCGCCCCGAACGCGACCAGCCCCAGCCACTTGCCCAGGAGCACGGCGAACCGCCGGACCGGTCGTGCCAGCACGGACAGCGCCATCCCCGACTCGATCTCCCCGGCCAGCGTCGGGCCGGCCAGGAACGCGGTACCAAGCGCGGCGATCATGCTCAGGCCGAACATCACCAGGTTCAGCAACTGTGACGCGACGAGCCGCGCCTCCCCGCTGGTGAGTTCGAGATCGGACTCGGCGCCGGCCAGCCGCGAGAAGCCCCAGGCACTCAGGCCCAGCAGCACGATCGTCAGCACGGCCAGCGCGCGTAGCACCCGCCGCCGGACGGCCTCCTGAACGGTGAGCGCCCCGATGGTCCGGACGGTGCGTACCACGGCGGTCGTCATCGACTTTCTCCTACCGACCCGGCCCGCAGGATGCCGAGCAGTCGCTCCTCAAGGCTGATCCGCACGGGCTCGACGGCATGTACGCGCACCCCGAGGCGGACCAAGTCGACCACCAGATCCGGTACGGTGTCCGGGTTCTCGTCGGAGGTCGGGGTGACCGTGAACCAGTCGTCGCGGCGGGTGGTCTTACCCGCCGCCATGAGCCTGGCCATGGCTCTGCCGTCCACGTTCTCCAGCCGCAGCCGCAACTCCCGCTGACCGAGCAGCTCGGTCAGGCTGCCGGCGGCAGCCACCCGGCCCCGGTCCAGGATCACCACCCTGTCGCACACCCGCTCCACCTCGCCGATGAGGTGCGAGTTGAGCAGGACGGTGACCCGACGCTGCTTGAGGGACAGCAGCAGGTCCCGCACGTCGGCCCGGCCGAGTGGGTCGAGCGCACTCGTGGGCTCGTCGAGAACGACGAGTTCCGGGCGTGCGACCAATGCGATCGCCAGCCCGAGCCGCTGCTGCATGCCCTTGGAGAAGCTGCCGACCCGGTCGCCGGACCGGTCGGCCAGGCCGACCATCGCCAGGCAGCGGCGCCGCTCCTCGTCCGGCACCGCGGCATCCGACAGCCGGACATGCAGGTTCAGCACCTCGGCCGCGGACAGCCACGGCTGGTACCGGAACAACTCGGGCAGGTATCCGACCCGGGCGCGAGCGCCCGGGTCGGCGCCGGGCCGCCCCAGCAGCAGGACCTCCCCCGAGTCGGGCCGGACCAAGCCGAGCAGCATCTTGATGACGCTGGTCTTGCCGGCGCCGTTCGGGCCGAGCAGGCCGACCACCTCGCCCCTATCGACGGTGAATGAGACCCCGTCGACGGCCGTCCGCCGCCCGTACCGCTTGCGCAGGTCCGAACACCACACCGCGGGCGATGCGGGCAGCTGCGCGACCAGCCGGGCGGCCTCGTCCAGCCGGGCGGCGCCGTCCGATCCGGCGGCGGGATCGGCGGCCATTGTCACTGCAACCCACGGGCGACAGAGAGCGCCTCGTCGGCGCTGAGCGACCCGCCCACCGCGGTGACGATGCCGTCCTGGACCCAGATCACGGCCGTCATCGTGCCGTCCCGCGCGGTCAGCACCTGGGCCGGCACCCCGCCGACCTCCGATTCCGAGGCGCTCACCATGTCGGCCGGCAGTGGCAGCGGCAGCGTCGTCCCGTCACCGGAGAAGGCTTGCAGCTGCGTCACCAGGTCCTGCGGCAGACCCGGCAGCGTCAGCAGGTAGTCCCGCGCCTGTTCGAACGGCACGCCGGTGGAGTAGCCGACCGGCGCGACCGCGCGTGCCACCAGCAGGCCCGGGAGGCCGCTGTCCGCGGACCAGGTCTCGACCAACCCGGGGCCGGCGACCAACCGGAAGCGGGCGCCGTCGAGGCCCGGCGGCGGCGGGGGCAGCGTCGCGGACCCGGCGGCCTGCGCCGCCTTCGCGGCCGAGAACGTGAACACCACACTCGCCTGCCCGCCAACCTGGATCACCGGCACCCCGCTCACGCCGGCGGGCAGGTCGGTCACCGACGGGACGGGCAGCCCGGTCGCCGCCTGGGCCGCTGCGGCGTCCGCGACCTGCCGCACGTCCGGGCTCTCCTCGACCTCCACCTCGCCGTACGCGGAGAGGTCGGGCAGGGCGACCATATCCGCCTGGGTGATGGTGACGGGCTCGATCTGCTGGGTACGGAAGATCGGCAACCAGTCGGCGGCGGCCGCGATGCCGGCCCCGGCCAGCAGCAGTGCGACGCCGAGCACGGCCACCAGGGGGCTGCGCAGGACGGACCGACGCCGGCGTCCGGTGGCCGGCACGGCCACCCGCCGGGGCTGCTCGACCATCACCACGCCGGTCAGCCGGCGCCACCCCGCGTCGACGTCCGCGACCGCGTCGCCGGTCATCGACACGCCGGCGACGGCGGCGTCCGCATGGGCGGCGGCGAGCGCGGACAGGCATGTCGGACAGGCGGCGATGTGCTCACGGTCGGCGTCGGATACCCCGGCCGGCTCGTCCAACAGGCGGCGCAGCGTGCCCTCAGTCGGATGACGCATGACGGTTCAACTCCTTGCGCAGGGCGGATTCGGCGCGTCGCAGGGTGGTACCGACGCTGCCGGGAGACAGATCGAGCGCGGCCGCGACCTCCGCGTAGGTCAGGCCGCTGTGCCGCAGGACGAGGACGACGGCCTGCTTGCGCGGCAGCCGGGCAAGCGCCGAGCGCACCCGGCGCCGCTCATCGCGCAGGACGACGGCGTCGGCGGCGTCCGGGCCGACCGGGTCGCCGTCGTGCATGGCACGTTCACGGGTGGTCCTGCGCCGGTCCGAACGCAGGTGGTTCAGCGCCGTATGCGCCGCTGCGACGGACAGCCAACCCCAGGCCTCCCCGGCCGGCACCGACGAACGCCCGAAGGTCAGGAACACCTCCTGAGCGACGTCCTCGGCCTCGTCCCGGGAGCCCAGGACGCGCGCGGCGACGCCGACCACCCGCGGGTAGGCGGCCCGGAAGACCTCTTCCAGATCCGCCCGGACGGCCCCGTCTCGCAGCGGTGCGGCCACCGCCACCTTCCCGTCGGGCCGCGCGGCGGGCCGGCCGTACCGTTCCCGGTCGGCGGCGGCCGGCCGGGCGGCGATCGGGGCCCCCACTCCGTGTCCCGTTGCATCCACGTCTACAGAGCACCACCGGAGCGACGCATGTGACAACCCGAGGGCAGGACGCCCTCGCCCGGCTACTCCAGGGTCAGCTCCAGGCCGAAAGCGGCGATGTGCCCGACGTCGCGGCGGGCCTCGTCCCGGACCTCCAGCTCCCAGGTGCCCTGTGCGCTCGTGCCCTCGACCGCACCCAGCGCCGGGATGTCGCCTTCGGTGAAGGTGCGGCGCAGGTCCCGGGTGCGTCCCCCGGTCCGGTTGTGCAGCACCACCGGCTCGCCTACCGGTAGGTGGAGCAGTACCACCAGGTCGCCGATGTAGGTGTGCACGATGTCGACCCGCACGGCGATGGCGGCGACCTTCCTCGGTTCGGTGACGGTCAGGCCGACACGGGATGCCTGCAGGTCGACGATCGGCTCGGCGAAGTCCCGGGAGATCACCATCCGGTCCGCCGCGGGCGGTATCGCGAGCTCGACGGCGGTGCGCGCGTTCAACCGGCCGAATCCGTACTTCGGACTGTGCCCGTCGGCCCCCCACTGACCGCCCTGCGGGTCGACCTTCTCGCAGGAACGGGCGAGCACGTCCCTGACCTCCTGCCAACGCAGGCCGGGGTTTCGCGCCAGCACGAGCGCGGCCACCCCCGCGGCACCGGGGCTGGCGCTGGATGTCCCGCCGAACGAGTTGGTGTAGTTGCCGCGCGGGTCACCCTCGATCCGCCCGTCCGGCCCAGGGTTGTAGCCGCCGCCCCCCATGAGGTCGGTGGTCCAGATCCCCGGGGTCAGCGGTTCCGGCCGCCCCTCGGGCGCGAACGCGAAGTCGTTGCTGGGGAACGAACAGAACAGGGCGGCGCCCATGTCGCTGTACATGCTGCGGACGCCGCGGTCGTTCGTCGCGGCCACCGCTGCCACCTTCGGGTAGCTGGCGTACCCGTCGAGGTCGACGCTCTCGTTGCCGTTACCGGCGGCGAAGAAGATCACGCAGCCGCGGCCGCCGCGGCCGGTGTTCACCGCATGGTCAATGGCCAGCCGGGTGCTGTCGGGTAGCGGCACCCGGACCGCGTGCTGCGGGTCGCCGGGCCGGAACGGATTCCCGTCCCGCGGACCCCAACTGCAGGAGATCACGTCGGCGCCATGGTCCGCCGCCCAGACGAAGGCGTTCGCCTCCTGCTGCGAGCCCAGCCCGGACACCATCCGGATGGGCATCAGCCTCGCCATCGGCGCGACCCCGGAGGCGCCGAAACGGCCGTCCGCGCAGGCGACTCCGGCGCAAGCGGTGCCGTGGAACTCGTCCTGGCCGGGCATCGGCCGCGGGTTGTCATCGTGGCCGGTCGCGTCCCGCGGTGCGACGATCTTGCCGGGGACGGCGAACTCTTCGTGGTCGATGTCGAAACCGTCGTCAATGAGCGCGACGACGATGCCTTCGCCCTGGCTGATCTCGTGAGCGGCGGCGACGTCGGCGCTCGCCGCGATCACGCGACCACCGATCGTGGTGGTGGCCAGGTGCCATTGTTCGGGGCTGATGGTCTTGCGTGCCGCCCGGCGGACGAGCTCCGGATGCGAGTACTGCACGTCCGGTCGTTCGAGCAATGCCAGCGCGATGTCGAAGACCTGCTGGCCCGTACCCTCCGGGGCGCCTGCGAAGAAGGCGTTGGTCGCGTAGTCGAGCTCGTCCTTGATGGTGAGCCCGGCCTCCATCAGGACCCGCCGACAGGCCCCTGGATCGGCGTCGTCGATGAACTTGACGAACAGGTTCTCGGTGTAGAGAACCGGTTCGCCGGCGGTCGGGTCGACCAGAACGCTCCCGGCAAAGCGGGTGTCCGGAGCCTGGGCCAGCTCGTCCTTGATGTCGGCGATGGATGGCCCGTCCAGTTCCGGGACCCGCCGGAACACCTCGACACCGGCCCGCGGAAACGACAGCACCAGATCCAGGTCGTCGACCAGTGCTCCCGCCGGGCCGGGCACCGGCCCCGCCCGTAGCGATCGCTTGGTGCGCGTCCGCACCGCCACCAGGCTCGGGTCCACCTCCAGCCGCAGACGCTCACCCTGCGTTCCCCCATACACCACGTCGGGCATGTTCCTGACCCCGTTTCTTCAAGTAGGTCGACCTTTGTCCCAGGGTCCCGCAACGGACATCCACCGAGCAACGGGAAAAACGGTAGAAAAGCCTCCGACCACTCCGGCCTGTGGACCTTCGTCTCCGACCGTCAGTCCGTCGGACCGTGCCGATGTGAGATGCGTTGTATGCGAACCCATTACGGGTCACCCGGCGACCTTCGGCGCTGCTGAATATGCTCGCCGTCGTGCCCGACGAAACGTACCCGGTCGCCACCCGCTCCGCCGCGGGCGGGATCGATGCCGCGCTCACCGACGCGCTGCGTCGGCTGGACGCGCGCTTGCTTGCGGTCGTCGACCAGCAGGAGCGGCGGGCCCGGATGCTGGTCGCCGACGGCGTCGACGGCTGGGACGGGGTGCGCAATCTCATCCTTCCCCCGGTGGAGGAGTTGACCGGGCCGGGCGGCGGTGACGCGCCGCTGATCTCGACGGAGCCGTCGCCGCTGCGGCGGTTCGGCCAGCGCTTGGGCCTGGCCGAGGTGGAACTCGAGGCGCTGCTGCTGACCCTCGCCGGTCACCTCGAGCCGCGGTACCAGACGGTCTATGGGCTGCTGCAGGATGCGCCCACGCAATCACGGCCAACCGAGCGGCTGCTGTATGCCGCGCTGGCACGCGATCCGTCCCGGCATGCGGTGCTCGCCGAGAGTCTTGGTCCCGAAGGACGTTTGACTCGCAGCGGGGCAGTTGCGGCCATCACCGAACCGCACCCGCCGTTGGGCCGCGCGTTCGACCTGCCGGTCGACCTTGTCGCCGGCCTGCTGGGTGCGAACCGTCCCCCCGTGCCCGGCGCGGCGGGACAGTCCTGGCATCGGGGCACCGCCGCACCCGCCCGGGCGGAGGCCCACCCGCCGCTGGTGATCGTGCACGGCGACGGCGATCATCTGGCGCGGGCGCTGGAACTCACCGGCGACGAGGTGGTGCTGGTCCGGCCGGCCGTCGCCGACCTGCACACCGCAAGGGCGGCATGGCGCGTCGGCCTGCTCACCGGAGCGTTGCCGGTGCTCGACCTGGCCGACGTGCCCGACCCGCGGTCGTTGGTCGTCGCGGTTGCGGACCTGATCGGCGACCTCGGTGGCCGGCTGGTGGTGCTGGTTCGGCAACCGCTGCCGATCACCGCGGCGCATGTCGAGGCGGCCGCCCCGACCTGGGCGGATAGGCGGGCGGCCTGGCTGGCGGCCACCAGCGGATCGCTCGATCCTGAGGCGGCCGGGGCGCTGGCCGCACGACACCGGATCTCCCCCGGGGAGGTCCGGCAGGTCGTCCGGCGAGCCGCCTCGATGCGGCCGTCGGACCTCGATGCGGCCGCGACCGGCACCGGCGTCGAGGCCGTCCGGCACAGTCGGCGGGTGCCGTCCGGCCACGCCCTGGACGACCTGGTGCTCCGGGACACCACCCGGGACGCGCTGGACCGCCTGATCTACTTCGTCAACCACCGCGACCAGGCCGGCGAGGATCTCGGCCTGCGGGACCGGTTCCCGGTGACCGCCGGCCCGGTGGTGCTGTTCGCCGGCCGGTCCGGCACCGGCAAGACCGCCGCCGCCGAGGCCGTCGCGGCCGCCGTCGGCCGCCCGCTGCACACCGTGGACCTGGCCCAGCTGGTCAGCAAGTACGTCGGTGAGACCGAGAAGCGTATCGACGAGATCTTCACCCAGGCGCAGCGAACCTCCGCGGTGCTGCTCTTCGACGAGGCCGACGCGATCTTCTCCACCCGGGTGGAGCATGCGACGAACGCGGCTGAGCAGTTCGGAAACATGCTCGTCGGGTACCTGCTGCAGCGGATCGAACGGCACGACGGGTTGACCATCCTGGCGACCAACCTGCGCGGCGGCATCGACGAGGCGTTCCTGCGGCGCTTCGAGTTCCGTGTCGAGTTCCCGCTGCCTCGGGACGACGAACGGCAGCGCATCTGGGATCTCATGTTGCCCCCGAGGGTGGCCCGAGCCGATGACGTCGATCTGACGGAACTGGCACGCACACACCGGTTCTCCGGTGGTGACATCCGCAACGCCGCACTGCGGGCCATCTTCCTGGCGCACCGCCGCGGCGGCCCGGTCACCCAGGCCGATCTGGAGCGGGCGATCGAACTCGAGCTGCTGGAGATGGGTCGGCTGTCCCGGCGGGAACCCGACCGCACCGCTGACCGACCGGCCGACCGGGGCGGCCAACGGCCGGCGGGCGAGACCGGCCAACGGCCGGCCGACCGCGGCGAGCTGATGCGCGGCATGCTGGACGCCCTCGAGGAACTGCTCGACCGCGCGCTGCGGGTCCGGTTCCGCAACGAGATCCACGTCGTGCACGGCGCTCCCACCGTCGAGAACGTGGCCGGCCGACGGCCGGCGGTGTCCCTTGCGCTGTTCCGGCTGGCCGCCCGGCGAGGCAGGGAGGGCCTGCGCACCGGCTTCGTGGTCTCCGCCTGGTCGCACCGGCCGGAGGAGGAGAGCGAACTGCTCGGGGTGGTGCACGAAGTGCTGTCGCAGGCGCACCTGCCGCCGCTGCACGGCCGGCCGACGCACCTGCGGATCGCCGAGAGCCATGATTTCGACCTTCTCAGCCGGTTCTGGAGCAGCCACGGGCAACCCGTCCGCCCGTCGCTGGTCGTCGACGTGGAGATCGACTGAGCAGGGGTCTACCGGCGACATCCGCGTGGGCGGCGGTCTTTCGCCGGTGGTGCGGCTCCGGGCGGGTTGGCCACCCGGGTAGTGGACCCTGCGGTTGCCGTGGACTTCTCATGGCCCCGGGGCCGGGGTAACGACAGCCCCGCCATCACTCGTGCAACGTTTCGGGCACTGTCAGACCCTTGCTCTACTGTTCGAATCATGGGTGACAGCCCCGCGATCAGCACAGCCGAACAGGCCGACAACCTGACCCGACTCGTGCTGTCCGGCATCCAGCAACTCACCCAATGCCCCCTGTTCCGGTTCACCCGGCAAGAACAACTCCAACACGGCCGGAACCTGGAAGCTCTCAACCGCGCCCTAACACGTGCTCCTGCTGGGTGTCGGCGAAGCCGCCGACCTGGTCCGCGCCGCCACCATGACCCTGCCCGGCGAACCC
>CAYZBB010000021.1:0-25999 GCA_964476495.1 uncultured Actinomycetes bacterium
TCGGCACGATGCCGATCTGCTCTCCCTCCGACCCGACGAGACGTACCTCGGGAACGCGGATCCTGTCGTTGATGCGTGGCTCGACGCTGATTGAGTCCTCCTGCAGACGGTTGGCCGGTCGTGCGGCCGTCCCGCCGGGCCTGGCCTCCCGCCCGCGGCTGCAGACGAAAACAGGGCCCGACGCGAAACGCGCAGAGCCCTGAACCCCAGTCCCGGCCGACGCTGTCGCCGACCGGAGCGCAGCCCCGCTTGCGGGCGCGCGTCACCGATCCGGATCGGTGGACCGGTACCCGGCCGCTCGCGCAGCTCGGGTGGGAGTCGGGACTCCGCTTGTCTCCCCCGAATGAACGGAGGCTGGTCGCACATGACAGCGTACACGCCGTGAGCACATCCTCCGGTGACGCACCTTTCGAGGGCGCGCAGCCACCGACCCGGGACCTGGTCGACATACCGGCGGTCGAGGTGATCAGCCGGGCCGCCGTCATGCTGATGAGCGCCGCCGCCGAACAACTCGGCCTCTCCTCGGCCGACCCCGACGACCCCGAGCATCGCGACCTGGGTGAGGCCAGGATGCTGATCACTGCCCTGGCCGGTCTTATCAGCGCGGCCGCACCCGACCTCGGTCCGCACGCGGCCGCCTTCCGGGACGGGCTGGCGGGGCTGCAGGGGGCCTTCCGCGAGTACTCCGTCGAGCCCGACGCGCCAGGGCGCGGGCCAGGCGAGCGGTATCCGGTCGAGTAAGTCGAGGCATCCGGTCGAGTGAAGGGAGAGCGGCGTCACGAGCGTTCAGTTGCCGCGGACGATTCACTCGACCGATCTCCCGGCCTCGGGTTATCCACAATCGGCTCGAACCGCCTGGACCGCGCACCCGGGAACCCCTGAACTGGGCGGATGGATGTCGTCGCGTTCGCCCGGATCCTCGGCCTGAGCGCCACGCTGCTCGAACAGGATGGAGTGATCCGGCGGGACCAGGCGATGGCCGCAGGGTTGACCCGCCACCGCGTCGACGGCCTGGTCAAGCGAGGCCGGTGGGTCCGAGTGTTGCCCCAGGTCTATGCGAGCGCGGACGTATTCGGACAGCTGCCCCCCACCGCCGCGCCGCCGCTGCGCCGGCTGCCACCGAGAAGCCGGGTCCGGGCCGTGTGGCTGTGGGCCGGGCCGGGTGCGGTCATCGCGGGCGAGGCCGCAGCCTGGTGGTGGGACCTGTTACCGCGCTTGCCGGCGTTGATCACCGTCATCGTGCCGCCAAGTCGGGCGCTGACCAAGCGGCCAGGGGTGCGGATCATCCGAGCCCTGGTCGACCGGCGAGACACTCGTGACGAGAACTGGATTCGGGTGACATCACCCAGCCGCACCTGTCTGGACTTGGCCCGCTCCGCGAACCCCGATCGGCTTGCGGATGCGCTGCGTCTGCGCAAGGTCAGCCATGCCGAGCTGGGTCTTTCCCTTGATCGCAGTCGCGGCCGGCGGGGACAGGCCCGCGCCAGGGCCGCGGTGCAGGAGGTGCGGACCAATCCTTGGAGCGAGGCAGAGCGGGCGGCCCACCTGGCACTGCGAGACGCAGGTGTCTCCGGCTGGGTGGCCAACCCGAGAGAGCACCTGTCAACGGGCGCCCGATATCCGGACATCGCGTTCGAGGATGCGAAGCTGGCGGTTGAGATCGACGGCCGCACGTACCACGACACCGCAGAGGCGTTCGACCACGACCGGGCCCGGCACAACGAATTCGTCCACGCCGGCTGGGTGGTGCTGCACTTCACTCGGGACCAGGTGATGCGGGACCCGCAGGGATTCGTCGCGGGCGTCGAGGCCATGCTCACGACGCTGCGCGCAGGGCGCCGCCGCGACGACTGAAGGCCGTGCGGCGTGCTCGGGTGTCAAACGCCGCAGGTCATTCAGTCGAGGTCCGTCCGGCCTGCCACAGGCGCAGCAGCTTGCCGGCCGACACAGCGCCGCCGGCCGACACAGCGCCGCTAGCCCAACGCCCTCCTCAGTCGATACCGGCCGCCGCCAGCACCGCGCGCCTGGTGAGCACCCGGGCCAGATGCTCCCGGTAGTCGGCCTGCGCATGCAGATCGCTGGTCGGTCTGGTGCCCTCGGCCGCATGGGCGCTGGCGTCCGCAACGGCGTCCACGGACGCGGGCGCTCCGGTCAGGGCGGCTTCCGTGGAGGTCGCTCGGACCGGGGTGGCAGCCATGTTGGTCAGGGCGACACGGGCGTCCTGAATGGTGCCGTTCCGGCGGCGGACCGCCGCGGCGACACCGACCATCGCCCAGGCCTGGGCGGTCCGGTGGAACTTCTCGTAGTGGCAACCCCAGCCGGTACCGAGCTTGGGCACCCGGACCGCCACCAGCACCTCGTCCCAATCCAGCGCGGTGGTGAAGTAGTCGAGGAAGAAGTCGGCGGCGGCCACCTCACGTCGCCCCGCCGGCCCGACCACCAGCATGGTGCAGTCCAGGGCCACCGCCACCGCGGTCAGGTCACCGGCCGGATCGGCATGCGCCAGAGATCCGCCGAGGGTGCCGCGGTGACGGATCTGGGGGTCCGCTACCGTTCCGGTGGCCGCGGCCAGCAGGGCCGTGTGCTCCTTCACCAGGGTGTTGGTCATCACCTCGTGGTGCGTGGTCGCCGCTCCGATCAGCAGCGCGGTACCCGCGTCGGTGACACCCCGCATCTCCTCGATGCGGCCGCAGTCCACCAGCACCGAGGGCGCGGCGAGCCGGACCCGTAGCAGCGGCAGCAGCGACTGCCCGCCGGCGATCACCTTCGCGTCGTCGCCGGCGGCGGCCAGCGCGGCCACCGCATCGTCAACGGACCCGGGACGGACGTAATCGAATGCGGCCGGGATCATGATGCACCTCCATCCGCGGAAGCGGCCTGCAACACCCGCCATACCGTCTGCGGCGTGCAGGGCATCGGCACGTCGGCCACCCCCAGGTGCCGGACGGCATCGATGACGGCGTTGACCACCGCGGGCGTGGACGCGATCGTGCCGGCCTCCCCCACCCCCTTGGTGCCCAGCGGATTCGTGGTCGACGGGGTGACGGTGCGGTCGGTGATGTATTCGGGCACGTCCGTCGCGGTCGGCAGCAGGTAGTCGGCCAGTGACGCGGTGACCAGGTTGCCGTCCTCGTCGTAGACGGCACCCTCCCAGAGGGCCTGCGAGATGCCCTGGGCGAGCCCGCCGTGCACCTGCCCTTCCACGATCATCGGGTTGACCTGCACCCCGATGTCGTCGACGGCGACGTACCTGCGGATGGTCGGCATGCCGGTCTCGGTGTCGACCTCGATCGCACACAGGTGCGTGCCGTGCGGGTAGGAGAACACCTGCGGGTCGACGGTGGACGCCCCGTACAGCGTCGGATCGATACCCTCGGGCAGGTCGTGGGAGGTGAACGCCTCCCACGCCACCGCCTGGATGGTCTTCGCCGACGACGGGTCGCCCTTGACCCGGAACGATCCGTCGACGAACTCGAGGTCCTCCGGTGCGACCTCGAGCAGATGGGCAGCTATCTGGCGGGCCTTGGCCACGACCGCTTCAGCAGCATGCAGGATGGCAACGCCGCCGACGGCCAGCGACCGCGACCCGTAGGTGTCCATGCCGTACGGAGCGGTCCGGGTGTCGCCGTGGATCACCTCGATATCGTCGACAGGGATACCGAGCGTGTCCGACGCGATCTGGCTCCACGCCGTCGCGTGGCCCTGGCCGTGAGGCGAGGTGCCGGTGACCACCTCGGCCTTGCCGGTCGGCAGCACCCGGATGGTGCAGTGCTCCCACCCGCCGGCGGCGTAGCCCATGCCCGCCAGCCACCGCGACGGTGCCAGTCCGCACATCTCGGTGAACGTGGAGATGCCGATGCCCAGCTGCACCGGATCACCCGCGTCCCGGCGGCGTCGCTGCTCGGCCCGCAGCCCGTCGTAGTCGAACAGCTCCATGGCCCGGGCGGTGGCGGCCTCGTAGTTGCCGCTGTCGTACGTCTCGCCGCCGATGGTGTGGTACGGGAACTCGTCGTGCCGGATCCAGTTCTTGCGGCGTAGCTCCATCGGGTCGATCGACACTTCGGCAGCTACCTCATCGATGATCCGCTCGATGGCGAAGGTGGCCTCCGGACGGCCCGCGCCGCGGTAGGCGTCGGTGGGCGTCGTGGTGGTGAAGACCCCGGTACAGGTGAAGTCGTAGGCACCCATCTTGTAGATGCCGTTGAACATCGTCTGACCGAGCAGCGGGATGCCCGGAGTGAGAAGCTGCAGATAGCCGCCCATGTTGGCCAGCAGCCGCACCTTCATACCGAGAATGGTCCCGTCACGTTTGACGGCCATGTCGACGTACTGAATCTGGTCGCGCCCATGGTGGGTGGCGACCATGTTCTCGGTACGGGTCTCGGTCCACTTGACCGGCCGGCCGAGCTTGTTGGCCAGCGCGACGGCGAGTTGCTCCTCCCGGTACTGCTGCAGCTTGGCGCCGAATCCGCCGCCCACGTCCGGGGCGATGACCCGGAGCCTGTTCTCCGGGATGCCGGTGGTCAGCGCCAACAGCACACGCAGCACATGCGGGATCTGGGTGGCGGACCAGATGGTCAACTCGCCGCTGGTGCCCATCGGCGCGGCGACAACGGCGCGCGGCTCCATCGGCGAGGGGATCAGCCGCTGATTGACGAAGCGCCGCCGCACCACGAGATCGGCTTCGGCGGCTGCCTTCTCGTAGTCACCCTGGGCGTAGTGTTTGGTGAAGCACTCGTTGCTGCCCTTGTCTGCATGCACCAGGTCGGCGCCGTCGGCGAGAGCGGCCTCCATGTCGACCACCGCCGGCAACGGGTCGTAGTCGACCTCGACGGCCTCGGCGGCGTCCGCCGCCAGGTACCGGTCGGTGGCCAGCACGACCGCGACGATGTCGCCGGCATAGTGCACCTCGCCGGACGCGAGCGCCGGGAAGTCGGGCATCACGGTGCCCTCGACCACGGCCCAGACGCAGATGACCTTCGGGTTCGCCTCGCCGAGTTCCTCCGCGGAGAACGCGGCGACCACGCCGGGCATCGCCAGCGCGGCGGACAGGTCGACCCGGGTGATCCTGGCGTGCGCGTGCGGGCTGCGCACGAACACCATGTGCAAAGCGCCTGGCAGCTGGATGTTGTCGGTCCAATTGGTGGCGCCGGTCAGCAGCCGGGCATCCTCCTTGCGGCGGATGGGCTGCCCGATGGCGGGAGCGGTGACGGCCGGGCGGTCGGCGAGTTCGGTCACCTGGCACCCCCGACTGGCTCCTGCATCATCTCGGCGGCGCGATGCACCGACCGAACGATGTTCTGATAACCGGTACACCGACAGATGTTGCCCTCCAGGCCTTCTCGAATCTCGGCGTCGCTCGGGTCGGGGTTCTCGGCCAGCAGGTCGACCGCGGACATCACCATGCCCGGGGTGCAGTACCCGCACTGCAGGCCATGGCATTCCTTGAACGCGGTCTGTACGGGATGCCAGGACCCGTTGGCCAGGCCCTGGATGGTGGTGATCGAGGCGCCGTCGGCCTGCACGGCCAGCACGCTGCACGATTTGACGCTGCGACCGTCCATCAGCACCGTGCACGAACCACAGTTGGAGGTGTCGCAGCCGATGGGAGTGCCGACCAGGCCGAGCCTTTCGCGCAGATAGTGCACGAGCAGCAGGCGGGGCTCCACCTCGTCGCTGCGCCCGATCCCGTCCACGTTGACGTTGATCCGAGACATGGGTGACCACCGATCTTCCCGGTCCCCTGCGGCGTCGGGGACCGCCGATACACCGGACGGTAGGCCGAATGTGTGACATCCGCCCGGACGAATCGGACAGGCCGCTTCTGAACCGATTCCGACGGCCGATGGGCCTGGCGGAGGGTGACCGAACGAGTACGCAGGGTCTGGGGGTCAGCCCGGACCGGTGCCGCCCGCGCGCCGCGCTCGCTTACGTTCCTGCTTCTCCGCCTTCGCCCGAAGGTCCCGCCGGTGCGCCGCGGCCTTCTCCAGGTCGATCTTCTCCAGCCGCCCAAGCGGCCGCGCGAATGCCGCGTCGTCGACAGTGACGGCCATCTCGTGCGGCCGGCTCTCGGGCGGGGCGAACCGGTCGTGCAGCCGACGGACCTCTCGGAGCGCACGCACCGCACGTCCCCGATCCAGGGACTGGATGGCCATCACCGGATGGATCTCGTCGTCGGCCAGCTGCAATTGCGCCCAGGGGGCATTCGGCGGATACGCCAGCCTGATCACCAATTCCCAGGCAAAGAACTTGTCCCCCAGCACGTTCCGTACCCATAGTCCGGCCTCGGTGACCTGCAGTCGGGGTCGCGCCGCGGTCATGATCGCGGCGGCCAGTACCAATCCGACGCCGATCAGCCCGACCTGGTCGAACGTCCGGAACGAGACGCCTTCGTTGACGTCCTTGAGCAGCAACCCGGCCACCACCGATACCCCGACCACCAGGATCGATGCGATGACAGCCAGGATGATGATTCTGCGCGGGCGCACGCGCAGAATCACCGGCAGCGATCGGTCCGGCGCCGGGTCCGCCAGCGGTTCGCCCGTGGCGCTCATCGCCCGGCCCCGGTCACCCGCGCCCGGCGGCCGGCGCGAATCCCATCCGGCCACCGGCGCCGCGCAGACCACGCAGCACCAGCGCCGTGGCCAGCGCCGCGGACATCGACTCGGCCCCCTTGTCCTCCGCGGCGCCCGGACCGCCGGCACGTTCGATCGCCTGCTCGATGGTGTTGCAGGTCAGCACGCCGTTGCCGACGGGCACGCCCGAGTCCAGTGCGACCCTGGTCAACCCCGCCGTCACCGAGTCACACACGTAGTCGAAGTGCGGTGTGCCGCCGCGGATCACCACGCCCAGCGCGCATACCGCGTCGTGGTTGGTGGCCAACGCCTGGGCCACCACGGGCAATTCGATGGCACCTGGCACCCGCACCACCGTCGGGGTGGACGCGCCGGCCCGGGTGGCCAGCCACACCGCGCGCTCCAGCAGCGTGTCGGTGATCTCGCGATGCCACGACGTCGCGACGAGCCCGACACGCAGCCCGGTCGCATCCGGGATCTCCAGCTCGGGCCGACCGTCACCGCTCATCGCGCCACCTGCCAGGATTCAAGGGAGCGATGCAGCGCCCATGATTCGCTCGCAAACTCGCTCATCCGCTTGCTCCCGTCCGTGACCTCATGCGAGGCCCTCGCCGTACAGGGCGTCGAGACCGTCGAGTTCGTGACCCATCCGGTCCCGCTTGGTGGTCAGGTACCGCAGGTTCTCCGGGTTGGCGTTCACCGGCAGGGCGACCCGCCCCACGATGGACAACCCGTACCCCTCGAGCCCGGCCCGCTTGGCCGGGTTGTTGGTGAGCAGCCGCATCGAGGTGACGCCCAGGTCGGCCAGCACCTGCGCGCCGGTGCCGTACTCCCTGGCATCGGCAGGCAGGCCCAGTTGCAGGTTGGCATCGACGGTGTCGGCGCCGGCGTCCTGCAGCTCGTAGGCTCGGAGCTTGTCCAGCAGGCCGATGCCCCGGCCCTCGTGACCCCGGATGTACAGCACGATGCCGCGCCCCTCGTTGGCGACCGCATGCAGCGCGGCGTGCAACTGCGGGCCGCAATCGCAACGCAGCGACCCGAGGACGTCGCCGGTCAGACATTCGGAGTGCACCCGGACGAGCACATCCTGACCGTCACCGATGTCGCCGGCCACCAACGCGATCAGCTCTCGTCCGGTGATGGCACTGACGTAGCCGACGGCGGTGAACTCACCCTGCGGCAGGGGCAGCCGCGCGGTGGCCACCTTTCGGATCTGGACCTGCCTGCGTCGCTGGTGGGCGATCAGGTCGGCGATCGAGATCAGCGCGAGACGGTGACGCCGGGCGAAAACCTGCAGGTCGGGCAGCCGGGCCATCGCCCCGTCGTCCCTGACGAGCTCGCACAGGGCACCCGCCGGTTGCAGCCCGGCCAGCAGCGCGAGGTCGACGGCGGCCTCGGTGTGTCCGGGCCGGACCAGGACCCCGCCCTCCCTGGCCCGCAACGGAAACACATGGCCGGGCCGGGACAGGTCGTCGGACGTGGTCGCCGGGTCGGCGAGGGTGCGGACCGTGCGCGCCCGCTCTGCCGCCGAGATTCCTGTGGTGACACCATCTTTGGCATCGACGCTAACGGTGAACGCAGTGGACTTGCGGTCCTGGTTCAACCGGTACATCGGCGGTAGGTCGAGCCGGTCGCAGGCCTCGCCGGTCAGTCCGACGCAGACCACACCCGAGGAGTAGCGAACCGTGAAGCCCATCAGCTCCGGCGTGGCCAGCTCCGCCGCGAAGATCAGATCGCCCTCGTTCTCCCGGTCCTCGTCGTCGACCACGACAACGGCCCGCCCAGCCGCGACCTCGGCGATGGCGAACTCGATGGTGTCGAATCCGGCGGCCGTCTTCGGCCGGTTCGGGTCCCAGTGTCGGGGCGGCGCCAGATCCGCGTCGTCGAACGGGATCCCGGCGTACCCGACGACCTGTCCGGCGTCAGTGCCGCCCGGCCGCGGTCCGCGCGGTCGCGGGGGCGTCGGATCGAAGTCGTCGAGCGGGATGCCGGCGTAGCCGACCTCCCGATTCCGGTCGGACCCGGCCGTTCCCGATGCTGTCGTCGTCACGCGATCCCCCGATCCCCGGCGACAGCGACCGAGCCGAGCAACCGCTCCGCATACTTGGCCATGACGTCCCCCTCCAGATTGACCACGGTGCCCACCGTCGCCGCACCGAGTGTCGTCGCCGCGCGGGTCTCCGGGATGATGCCGATAGTGAAATCAACTCCGCGCTCGACTCCGTTTTCGTCCGTCAGGTCCACGACATCGATGACCGTCAACGAGATCCCGTCGACCGCAATGGATCCCTTGGCCGCCAGGTACCGCGCGATGTCCGCGCCCGCGCGGATCCGGATCTCGTCGTAGGCCGGGTACTCGTTGCGTTGCACCACGGTGCCCGTGGAGTCCACGTGCCCCTGCACGATGTGACCGCCCAGCCGGGTGGAGGGGGTGACCGACCGTTCCAGGTTGACCGCGTCGCCCGGCGCCAGCGAACCGATGGTGGAGCGACGCAACGTCTCGGCCATCACGTCGACCGTGAAGTCGGCGCCGTCCCGCTCGACCACGGTCAGGCACACCCCCGAGACCGCGATGGAATCGCCGTGCGCCACGTCCGAGGTGACCTTGGGGCCGCGCACGGTCAGCCGCGCCGACCCGCTGTCGGCGGGGTCACGCCGCAGGCCGACGATGTGCCCCAGCTCCTCGACGATGCCGGTGAACATCCGATGTCCCTTCCACCTGCGACTGTCCTGCGACCGGCGGGCCGCGTCGCCCTGTCCATAGTCCACCATCGCCCCGATCGGTCGCGGCCTAGCCGTGCGCCCGCTCGGCGGCCGCGCGCAGCCCGGCGACCGCAAGCGCGGGATCGGCGGCCGAGTACACGGCCGACCCGGCGACGAAACAGTCGGCGCCGGCCTCGGCCGCGATCTCGATGGTGTCCGCCGCGATCCCGCCGTCGACCTCGACGATGACCGACAGGTGGCCGGTGTCCACCAGGTTCCGCGCCGTCCGCACCTTGCCCATCATGTCCGCCATGAACGCCTGACCGCCGAAGCCGGGCTCGACGGTCATCACCAGCAGCGTGTCGTAGTGACGGAGCACCTCGACCCAGTCCTCGATCGGCGTGCCTGGTTTGAGGGACAACCCGGCCGTGGCGCCGGCGGCACGGATGGCGGCGGCCGTGGCGATCGGGTCCGCCACCGCCTCCGCATGCACCGTGACGTTGTGCGCACCGGCCCGGGCGTACCCGACGGCCCAGCGGTCCGGGTTCTCGATCATCAGGTGGCAGTCCAGGGGCAGGTCGGTCACCCTCCTGATGGACTCGACGACGGGCAGCCCGATGGTCAGGTTGGGCACGAAGTGGTTGTCCATCACGTCGACGTGCAGCCAGTCGGCACCCGCGACCACCGCGATCTGGTCGGCCAGGTGTGCGAAGTCGGCGCTCAGGATGCTCGGCGCGATCAGAACGGTCACGATCGGGGAGCCTATCGGCTGTCCGATGCATCCCCGACCGGTGGCGGATCGGCGGCATACCGACGGTTCGCTCACGGCCGGTGATAGCCGGAACGGGCGATCAGCTCACCCGTACAGGGGATGGAAAGTTGGGGCCGCTGTCACAGGTCGTGGCGACCTGCGTACCACTGAATGGACCGACGCGACCCGCCGCATCGTGGACACATGATCGTTGTCCACGTCGGCACAAGGCCCGACCCGCGCGCACGCGGTGGGTTGCGTGGAGATCAACCCGGATTCGATCACAGGCCACGGCGCCCCGACCGGGACTTCTGTTGGGGCAGAATGGATCTCGTGCCGCTCACCCGGGCGGCCCACCGAGCGGGATCCACTCGATGTGGACCGCACCAATCCGATAACGAAGCAAGAGTGAATGCTGGAAGGAGCAATTTCGATGGGCACCAATGAAGAGTTGACCAGGGTGTACAAGTGGGGCGCACTGACCGGCGTGGTCATGCTGGGGCTGGCCACCGTGGTCGCCCTCGTCGGGCAGGCCGCGGGCCTCTGAGAACGGCCCTTCTCCCGGGGAGAAACGTCGAACCCGGCATGGGTTCGACGTTTCACCACCGCCCGATCAAGGGTTCTGGGGCGTCCGATCGATCCGGCATGGATCGATCGGGCGCCCTTTTCCTTTCGTGCTGCAGGTCACTGTGCCGGTGACCGCGCCGGCCACCAACGTCACCGTGCCGGTGAATGGCACACCGGATCTCACGCCGTCCGGCGCAGCAGGGCCAGGAACATGCCGTCGGTGCCCTGCCGGTGCGGCCACAGCTGCACCGTCGGTCCATCGCCCAGATCGGGCACGCCCGGCAGGAACGGTCGGGCGTCGATCGGCTCGAGCCGGTCGGGACGCCGCGTGATGACCCCGACGGTCTCCGCCAGGTGCGGCGAGCAGGTGACATAGCCGACGAGGCCACCCACCCGTACATGGGTGGCCGCCGCCGCGAGCAGCTCCTGCTGCAGTTGCACGAGCTCCGCAACGTCACCGGGTGTCCGCCGCCAGCGCGCCTCCGGGCGTCGCCGCAATGCACCCAGACCGGTGCACGGCGCGTCCAGCAACACCCGGTCGTAGGTCCCCTCACGGAGACCCGAGTTCCGGCCGTCCGCGGTGTGCACGGTCACCGGCAGGCTGCCGGTGGTCCGCCGGACCAGGTCGGCGCGGTGTGGTGCGAGTTCGACCGCGTCCAGGTGCGCGCCGCGCAAGGCGGCGAGGGCGCCCAGCAGGGCCGCCTTCCCGCCCGGGCCGGCCGCGAGGTCCAGCCAGTGTTCGTCCGGACCCGCCAGATCGGCGGTGGCAAGGGCGATCGCCACCAGTTGGGACCCCTCGTCCTGCACCGCCGCACGCCCGTCCACGACCGCATCGACGCGCGCCGGGTCGGTGCCCATCAGGTACACGCCCAGTGGCGAGTACCTGGCCGGTGTGCCGCCGGTGATTCCGGCGAGTTCGTCCCTGTCGATCAGCCCCGGGCGGGCGACCAGGTGCACGGCGGGCGGGACGTCATCTGCCCGCAGCGCGGGTTCCAATTCGTCCGTCATGGGCGCGAGTCGGTCTCGGAACGCGCCGACGATCCACCTCGGATGGGCCGTCGCCATGGCCAGGTGACCGAGCGGGTCGGTGTCCGCGGGTGGGGCGAGCCGATCGGTCCAGGTGGCCAGGTCCGCTCCGGCGATGCGGCGCAGGACGGCATTGACGTAGCCGGCGGCTCCGGGACGTTGACCCGCGCGGACCAGTTCGACGGTCGCCGACACTGCGGCGTGCGGCGGGATGCGGGTGTGCAGCAGCTGATATGCGCCCAGACGCAGCGCGTCGATGACGGTTCCGTCCAGTTCGTCGAACGGTCGATCGCCGCATGCGGTGATCACCGCGTCCAGCTGGCCAAGGGCACGGCAGGTGCCGTAGCCGAGTTCGGTGGCCAGCGCGGCGTCCCGGCCGGTGATGCCCCGCTCCCGCAGGATCGGTGGCAGCGCCAGGTTGGCGTAGGCGCCCCGGCCGCGCACGGCGGCGAGCAGGTCCAGTGCGGCCAGCCGCGCCGGGTCGACGACGGGCGGCCGGCGGGTGGCGGGCCGTCTGGGCGGGGCCGCCGGTCCTCGGCGGGCGCCGCCTCGATACGGACGCCCACCGCCGCCACCGCGCGGATCCTTGGTGGTCATGTCAGGACCGCATCGGGTTCGGGACGCGCGCCACGCGCCCAGTCGGCGGCGTCCATGGGTCGGCGGCCCGGGGCGGTGATCCGGCCCAGACGCACCGCGGTGGAGCCGGTGCCGACGAGCACGTCCCGCTTCCCGGCGACGATCTCGCCGGGCTTCAAATCGGTGCGGTCGGTGTGCTGGACGGGCCCGATTACCAGCCTTCCCCACGGCGATCCGGTCCACGCCCCGGGCTGCGGGGTCAGGCTCCGGATCTGCCGGTGCAGCGCGACGGCCGGCAGCGACCAGTCGAGGCGGGAGTCCGCGGCGGTGACCTTCGCCGCGTAGCTGACCCCTTCGGCGGGCTGCGGATGAGCCCGGATGCTGCCGTCGGCCAGAGCGTCGAGGGTGGCCACCAGCAGCCGCGCACCGGCCGCGGCCAGCCGGGCCAACAGGTCGCCGGCGGTGTCGTCGGGAGCGATCGGCTCGGTCAGGACGCCGAACACCGGGCCGGTGTCCATACCCTCCTCGAGGAGGAACGTGGTGGCCCCGGTGATGTCGTCACCTGCCCTGATCGCGGCCTGGACCGGGGAGGCTCCCCGCCATGCGGGCAGCAGCGAGAAGTGCAGGTTGACCCAGCCGTGGGTGGGCACGGCCAGGATGCGCGCGGGCAACAGGTTGCCGTACGCGACGACCGCAGCCGCCTCGGGTCGCAGGTCCGTCAGCCGGTCGGCGAACTCGGGGTCCCTCGCGGTGCGTGGGGTGAGCACCGGGATGCCGGCCTGCTCGGCGATCGCCCCGACGGGCGACGGCTGGGGGACGCGGCCGCGCCCCTTCGGAGCCGGCGGCCGGGTGATCACCGCCGCGACGTCGTGCCGCGACTCGAGGAGGGCGGTCAGCGAGGGCACGGCGGGTTCCGGGGTGCCGGCGAAGACGACGCGCAGCTCACTGCCCTTCTGCTGGCCGGTCGCTCGATGCGCGATGATGCGTGCGGGCGGGTCCGGTGTGGCCCGGCAAGTCTATGGAGCACTGGAGTCGGCGATGACCGCAGTCGAACCGGACGGCCGATCGCTGCTCGGCGCGACGATCCGGCTCGACGCCGGCCGACCGGACGATGCGCCGGGGCTGTTCCGTGCGCTCGACGACGAGCGGGTCTATGCCCACGGTTATGGCGGCGGACCGGCCGGTCGGCCCACGGATCTGCCGGCCTTCTCCCGATGGTGGATCGACGCGCTGACCGATCCGCGCCGGTGCGCGGTGTACATTGCCCGGCTGCTGGCCCACGGCGCCGCAGGCGCGGCCGGCATCATCGTGGGCACCTCGTCGCTGGGGGACGCGTCGCTCGCCGACGAACGGGTCCATCTGGGCTGGACCGCCTACGCCCCGGCCGTCTGGGGTTCCGCAGTGAATCCCGAGTGCAAGCTGTTGCTGCTGGCGCATGTCTTCGACGACTGCGGGTTCGGCCGGGTCAAGATCCAGACCGATGTGCTCAACACCCGGTCCCAGGCGGCCATTGCACGGCTGGGCGCGGTGCGCGAGGGGGTTCTGCGCCGGCATATGCGCCGCGCCGACGGGACGTTCCGGGACACCGTCGTGTTCTCGATCCTGCGCGACGAATGGCCCTCCGTGAAGAGGGGTCTGCGGGCACGACTGGACCGAACCTGCGGATGACTCCCGAAACGGGTGTCGGTCGGAAGGTTCGGATCAGATCAGCTCGGTGGGATCAACCCTGATTCGTACCCCGCCCCCCAACTTGCGGGCCGAGCGCTCGGCCGCGAGCGTGTGCAGCGCCGCGCCGAGCGCCTTTCGCTGGGTGAGCGGCACACGGATCAGGGCCCGCAGCCGAGTGCCGTCCGGGATGTCGGCGTCGAGTCCGAGCATCAGGGCATCCGGTCCGTCCACGTCGTCGGCGGGTTCGTCGGTGTCCGCGTCAAGCGGAACGGGACCGAACAGCTCCGCGTCGGCGGGCAACTGGATCCGGTCGAGCGCGTCGACGACCCCGGCCTGGGTGCCGTCGATCGAGGCCATGGCCACCGCCGGTGGGAACCCGAGATCACGCCTGGCCGCCAGTTCCGCTTCCGCGTGGCCGCCCGGGTCCCACCGGATCAACGCCTGCACCGTCGGCAGTGCGGCCTCGGCGGCGACGATCACCTGCCCGCAGTGACCCTTCGGGCGCACCAGGGTGGCCGCTCCCATCCAGCGGCGCAGCGTCTCCTCCGCCGCGCGCAGATCCTGCCGGCCGAGCAGCAGGCTTCCGTCGAGCAGAAGGGCGGCGCCGTACCCGGTGGGAGCAACGGGTTCCGCACCCGGGGTGGCCACCACGATCCCCGGGCCGTCCGGCACCAGCGGCCGTCCGCCCGCCACCGGGGAGATCTGGACCGGGACGCCGGGGAAGGCACGGCCGATCTCTTCGGCCGTGCGGCGGACGCCGATGGCGGACGCCCGGATCCGGTCCGCGCCGCAGGCGCCGCAGCGGAAGGCGGCCTCGTTGGTACCGCACCACCGGCATTGCAGCAGGCCGGGCGACTCGGGCCCGGTCAACCGAAGGGGACCCCGGCAACGGCGACAGCGGGCGGGCCGCCGGCACCGCTCGCAGGCGACCGAGGGCACGTAACCCGCCCGCGGCACCTGGACCAGGACCGGTGCGCCGTCGGCCAGCGCCTGCCGGGCGGCGTCGAAGGCGGCGGGGGGTATCCGGGCGTGCGCAGCGGCCGAGGTGACTCCGGTGATGTGGTCGGCGCCGGTGGCTCGGATCCACGGGGAGCGGCTCCGCACCAACGGGCGCCACGGGAGCAGCGCCTGGGCCCATCCGGAGTCCAGCAGCAGCTGCGCCTCGGCGGTGCGGGCGAAGCCGCCGATCAGCATCGGGCAGGACCGGGCCAGCGAGCGGAGCATCAGCACCTCGCGCACATGTGGATACGGCGCGCGGGGTTCGGCCAGCAGATCGTCCCCGTCGTCGAACAGCGCGACAAGGCCGAGGTTCCGCACGGGAGCGAAGGCCGCCGCCCGGGTCCCGGCGACAACCGTCCGCTCGCCCCGGCGCACGGCCAGGAACCTGCGGTAACGCTCGGCCGGCCCCAGGTCCGCGGTGAGCGTGAGGTGCCGATCGGGGCCGAGCACGGCGCCCAGCGCCGTGTCCATCCGTGCCAGGTCGGTGGCATCCGGAACGATCAGCAGGGCACCGCGCCCCGCAGCCAGCGCCGCGGCGGCGGTCTCGGCGAGCCGAGCCGGCCAGTCCTCACCCGGCAGGGCCTGCCAGACGGCCCGGGCCGGGCGCCCCTGCCGGACGGCCTTGAAGAACGCCGCCCCGGCCGGGTAGTCGGCGGACCACTGCGGTGGCACCGACGAGCCGGGCAACGCATCGGCGGCGCGATCGGGGCCGTCCGACCTCTGCACCGCCGCCTTCTCCACCCGGGCGTGTCGGGGGGGGACGGCCAGGCGAAGCACATCCGCAATGGATCCGGCGTACCGGTCGGCCACCGCGCGAGCCAGCTCGGCCACCTCCGCGGTCAGCACCGGTTCCGGCGACACCACCCGTTCGATGAAGCCCAGCTCACCGGTGTGGTCGGACCCCGCGACCCGGGCCAGGACGAACCCGCCGACCTGCCGCCCGGCGAACCGCACGCGGACCCGAACCCCGGGTTGCGCGACCTCGTGATCACGCCGGTCCACCAGGTAGTCGAACGGTCGATCAAGATGGGCAAGCGGGACCTCGACCAACACCCGGGCCACCGGCAATGCCGCTGCGGGCACCCGGACACCCGCGGCGGGGCGCTTGGGTGCCCGCGCGCTGGGCGCGGCTGCGGCGCGGCGGGCGGGCGGTGCGGTCACCACCCATGCATACCAAGGCGCCCCGACAGTGCCCACCCGCGTGAAGTTGATCATGGCGGCCAGTCAGCGGTTCTCGGCGTGTCTCCGGCTTTCGTCGGTGTGTCGCCGGCAGAACGCCATGATCAACAGCAGATGGGCGGGATCAGATGCCCAGGGCGGACTTCAGGTCGGCGGCGCGATCGGTGCTCTCCCACGGCAGGTCCACATCGGTGCGACCGAAGTGCCCGTAGGCGGCGGTCTGCGCGTAGATCGGTCGCTTGAGGTCGAGGTCGCGGATGATCGCGGCCGGCCGCAGGTCGAACACCTGCCTGATCGCCTCGGCGATCTTGTCCGGGTCCACCTGCTCGGTGCCGAAGGTCTCGACGAACAGGCCGACCGGCGACGCCTTGCCGATCGCGTAGGCCACCTGCACCTCGATCCGGTCGGCCAGCCCGGCGGCCACCACGTTCTTGGCCACCCAACGCATCGCATACGCCGCGGAGCGGTCCACCTTCGACGGATCCTTGCCGGAGAACGCGCCGCCACCGTGCCGCGCCATGCCGCCGTAGGTGTCGACGATGATCTTGCGCCCGGTCAGCCCGGCGTCACCCATCGGGCCGCCGATGACGAAGCGCCCGGTCGGGTTGACCAGCAGCCGGTACCCCCTGGTGTCGATCTCCAGCGCGGCTAGCTCGGGCTCGACGACCTGCTCGCGCACGTCGACGGCGAGCAGCTGCTCCAGATCGATGTTCTCGGCGTGCTGGGTGGACACCACCACGGTGTCCAGGCGCAGCGCCTTGTCGCCGACGTACTCGATGGTCACCTGGGTCTTGCCGTCCGGCCGCAGGTACGGCACGGCGCCCGACTTGCGCACCCCGGTCAGGCCCCGGGAAAGCCGGTGCGCCAGCGCGATCGGCAACGGCATCAGCTCGGGAGTGTCGGTGCATGCGTAGCCGAACATCAGGCCCTGGTCGCCGGCGCCCTGCTGGGACAGGTGGTCGTCGATCTCCTCCGGGGAATGGGTGCGCGCCTCGAACGCGGTGTCCACCCCCTGGGCGATGTCCGGCGACTGAGCGCCGATCGCCACGTTGACGCCGCAGGAGGCCCCGTCGAAACCCTTGGCGGACGAGTCGTAGCCGATGCCCAGGACGGTGTCCCGGACGATCGCCGGGATGTCGGCGTAAGCGCTGGTGGTGACTTCTCCGGCGACGTGCACCTGTCCGGTGGTGACCATCGTCTCGACCGCCACCCGGCTGGCCGGGTCCTGCCGCAGCAGCTCGTCGAGGATGGAATCGCTGATCGCGTCGCAGATCTTGTCCGGGTGTCCCTCGGTGACGGATTCCGAGGTGAACAGGCGGGAGGTCACGGCTGTTTGCTCCTATGTCGCGGGTTGGGGTGTGGGTCTGTTCTGGTGCGTGGCGACGGCCCCGAAGGTGCGCGATCGGGCCGAACCTACGTGATGCGTGGCCGCAGGTCGGTCAGCCGGGTGGTTCCGGACCGGCGACCCCGGCGGTCAGTCGTCGGGTGATGGCGTCGCACACCGCGGCGGCGAGCACGGTCTTGGGTCCGAACGGGATCTCCACCGGGGGCTTCCCGTCCGCGGCCAGGATCACCCCGGCATTGTCCGTGACCTCGAATGCCCGGCCCTCATCGACCCGATTGACCACCAGGAGGTCGCAACCCTTCCTGGCGAGCTTGTCGGCGCCGTAGTCGAGCGGGGTGGCGTGCTCGTCGCCGGTCTCCGCTGCGAACCCGACAACAACCCGCGGCCGGTCCGGTGACGGTCGGCTCAGCACCGCGAGGATGTCCGGATTCTCGATGAGCTCGATGGCCGGCGGGTTCTGACCGGGCCGCTTCTTGATCTTGGTGGCACCCGTCGCGACCGGCCGGAAGTCGGCCACGGCGGCCGCCATCACCACCACGTCGGCGCCCGCCGCGTGCTTGACCATCGCGGTTTCCAGGTCACGCGCATCACCCACTTCGACCAGTGCGACGCCGGGGGGCGGGTCGAGGGCCACGTTCGCGGCCACCAGGGTGACATCAGCCCCGCGAGCCGCCGCGACCAATGCCAGCGCGTAACCCTGTCGCCCGGACGAGCGGTTTCCCAGGAAGCGGACCGGATCAAGTGGTTCGCGGGTGCCGCCGGCCGAGATGACCATGCGGCGGCCGGCCAGGTCACGGGGTAGCGCGTCGGGCCGGTGCAGCAACAAGGTGCCAAGCGCCTGGATGTGCTCGACCTCGGGCAGCCGGCCGGGGCCGCTGTCCACGCCGGTGAGTCGGCCAACGGCCGGATCCAATACCGTCGCGCCACGCGACCGCAGCGTCGCGACGTTCGCGGCGGTTGCCGGATGGGTCCACATCTCGGTGTGCATGGCCGGTGCCACCAGCACCGGCGCCCTGGTGACCAGCAGGGTCGAGGTCAGCAGGTCGTCTGCCTGCCCGGCGGCCGCGCGGGCCAGCAGGTCGGCGCTGGCCGGCGCGATCACCACCAGGTCGGCCCCCTGCCCGGTGGCCACATGCTTGACCTGGGGGATGTCGGTGAAGACGTCTGTCGCCACCGGATGCCCGGACAGCGCCTCCCACGTCGCGGAACCGACGAATCGCAGCGCGGCTGCGGTCGGCACGACGGTGACGGACGCACCGCTCTCGGTGAACAGGCGGACCAGACCGCCGACCTTGTAGGCGGCAACGCCGCCGCCCACCCCGACCACCACGCGCGGGCGATCGGCACCTGACAGAACGGTCGACGTCACGGAAACCAGTGAACTCGGCGAGTTCACTCGCCTTCGGTGTGCGTGAGCAGGCCGGCGTTGATCTCGCGCAGCGCGATCGACAGCGGCTTCTCCTTGGGCAGCGGCTCGACGAGCGGGCCGACGTACTCCAGCAGCCCCTCGCCCAGCTGGGCGTAGTAGTCGTTGATCTGCCGGGCCCGCTTGGCCGCGTAGATGGACAGGCCGTACTTGGAGCTTGTCCTGGTCAGCAGTTCGTCGATGGGCGGGTAGGTGATGCCGGCCGCCGCAATCGCCGCAGCGGTGGGCGCACCGGTATCTGCTGAAGTGCTCATCTGCCGTGCTCCTGTTTCCGTGAACGCGCTTGTCGACCCCAGCGAACCGAGGGAATTGTCCGTCACCGCCACCATCTGCCGGCCGCGTGAAGACCTCAGGGCACGCGCGAACCGGGCCGGGACCCTGTCATCAACTGTACCAAGCCCTGCGCGGCGCTCTGGACGTCGGAGTTGACGATCGTGTGGTCGAACTCGGGTTCGGCGGCCAGCTCCGCCCGGGCGGCGGCGAGCCGTGCCGCGATGGTCGCCTCGTCCTCGGTGCCCCGGCCGACCAGCCGCCGGTTCAGCTCGTCCACCGATGGCGGGGCCAGGAAGATCAGCACGGCCTCCGGCCCGAGCCCCGACGCGGTCCTGACCTGTCGCGCCCCGTGCACCTCGATCTCCAGCAGCACGTCCTGCCCGGCGGCGAGGCGCTCCTCGACCGGGTCACGGGGGGTTCCGTACCAGTTGCCGGCGAAATGGGCATGTTCGAGCAGCCGGCCGGTATCGATCAGCTCGACGAATCGCTCCGGCGTGACGAAGTGGTAGTTGACGCCCGCGACCTCACCCGGGCGGATTGCCCGAGTGGTCACCGAGACCGAGTACCACAGCCCCGGCAACAGCGACCGGACCCGTGCCAACACCGTGCTCTTGCCGACCCCGGAGGGCCCGGACAGGACGAACAGGCGCCCGCGGGCCCGCGGCCGGTCGGTCCGGTCCTCGTGTCGGTTCAGTAGCCGAACTCGTTGAGCAGGGCCTGGCGCTGACGCTCGCCCAACCCACGCACCCGGCGGCTCGGCGCGATGTCGAACTGCTCCATCAGCTGCGCCGCGCGGACCTTGCCCACCCCCGGCAGCGACTCCAGCAGGGCGGAGACCTTGAGCTTGGCCAGCGCCTCGTCCGTCTCGGCGTCGGCAAGTACCTGCTTGAGGGTGGTGCCGCCCCGCTTCAGCCGTTCCTTGAGCTCGGCGCGGGCACGGCGGGCGGCCGCCGCCTTCTCCAGGGCCGCGGCACGCTGCTCGTCGGTCAGTTGCGGAAGAGCCACGTCGGCCTCACTTCTTTCCAGTCAATGTCCATTGTGGGGCCGCAGGGCCCGGGCCCGAGGTACGGTGCCACCCGGCAGTACACAGTCACGTCCAGCGGTCCCCTGCGAACCTACCCAGGCCCGGCCGGGGCGGCAAACACCGACCTGCCGGGCGGGCGGTCACCGATCGGTTCCCGGATCCTCCCGGCCGTCGGGACGGTGCCGCGGCGGCAACGGTTCGACCCAACCGGATTCCTCCTCGGCCCGCCAGGTCGCCTTCAGTTCGTCCTCCGCCAACGCCAAGCCGTCGCCCTCGCGCCGGCCGACCATGGAGTGCTTCTTGCCGTAGACGTAATAGACGACCACGCCCAGCGCCATCCAGATCAGGAAGCGGATCCAGGTGATCGCGGTCAGGTTGATCATCAACCACAGGCAGGCGAGCACCGACAGGATCGGCAACAGTGGCATTAGAGGCACCTTGAAGGACCGTTCGAGATCGGGCCGGGTCCGGCGCAGCACGACGACGCCGATGGACACCAGGACGAAGGCGAACAGCGTCCCGACGTTGACCATCTCCTCCAGGACGCTGATCTCGGAGAAGCCGGCGATGATCGCGACCACCACGCCGACCCCGACGGTGATCCGCGCCGGCGTGCCGGACTTCTCGTTCACCGTGCCGATGCCGCGCGGCAACAGCCCGTCCCGGCTCATCGCGAAGATGATTCTGCTCTGCCCCAGCAGCAGCACCAGCACGACCGTGGTCAGGCCGGCCAGCGCGCCGATCGCGATGACATTGGCCGCCCAGTTGACGCCGACCGCGGAAAACGCGGTGGCCAGCGTGGCCGAATTGCCGTCGTGGGTGCCGTCCGGCTGCAGCGGTCCGAGCTGGTCGTACGGCACCATCCCGGTGAGCACCAGGGACACCAGCACGTACAGCACCGTGACGATCGCCAGTGACCCCAGGATGCCGCGGGGCAGGTCCTTGCGCGGGTTGCGGGTCTCCTCCGCCGCGGTGGCCACGATGTCGAAACCGATGAACGCGAAGAACACCAGCGAAGCGGCGGCCAGCACCCCGAACACGCCGAAGGTCGACGGCGCACCGCCCAGGAGCAGCTGCAGCAGCGGCTGCTCCAGCCCGGTCTTGCCGCCTTCGGCGGCCGGCTGGCTCGGCGGGATGAACGGGGACAGGTTGCTGGCGTTGAAGTAGAAGAACCCGACGACGATCACCAGCAGCACCACGAACACCTTGATCCCGGTGATGATCATGTTCGCGCGAGCGGACAGCTTTGTGCCCTGCACCAGTACGAAGGTGATCAGCGCGACGATGACCACCGCGCCCCAGTCGAAGTCGACCGGACCCAGCTGGACGGAGGTCTGCAGCGACCCGCCGAACTGGGTGAACAGGTTGCCCAGGTACAGCGACCAGCCCTTGGCCACCACGGATGCGCCGAGGGCGAGCTCCAGCACAAGGTCCCAGCCGATGATCCAGGCGATCAACTCGCCAAGGGTCGCGTAGGAGAACGTGTACGCCGACCCTGCGACCGGCACGGTCGAGGCGAATTCGGCGTAGCACATCGCCGCCAGCCCGCAGGCGACCGCGGCGATGACGAACGACAGCGACACCGCAGGTCCGGCCGTCGTCGCGGCTACCCGGGCGGTGAGGGTGAAGATGCCGGCGCCGATGACGACGGCGACGCCGAAGATCGTCAGGTCCCAGGCGGACAGGCTGCGCTTGAGCTTGTGCCCCGGTTCGTCGGTGTCCTGAATGGACTGCTCGACGGACTTGGTGCGCCAGACGGACACGCTGCCCTCCAGAGGTCGCCCGTGTTGGGACGGATCGCGCCGGGCGGATCCGACGCCCCGGGCCGAACCTGCGCCGGGGCATCCCGACCGTAGCCGTGACCATCGGCCATCGCAGGGTCGGCCACTTCCAGTTGATCATGGTGCTCCGCCAGCGACACGCCGACGAATCGCGCGACACGCCGAAGACAACCCGGCAGCGCACCATGATCAACTTCTAAAGGAGAGCGGAACGGATGGACTGCCGGGGTCGGTGGACGCGGTCAGGCGAGGCCGTCGGTCGCCCGGAAGGCCGTGCCGGCGCCGCTGACCCACACCGGCCCCTCGTGCGCGCTGACCCACACCGACCGGCCACGCGGCACGCTCAGGGAGCGTCCGTGTTCGTCCGACACCTCGATCAGGCCGTCGACGGTCAACAACACCTGCGGGCCGTCATGGGTGATGTTCCGCCTCCGGCCCTCTGGCTCGAGCCGGGACAGCCGGAACTCGGGCGCGGGAGTGCGGTACACCCATTCGCCGTCGGCGCCCGGGTCGCCGTGCAGCACCGGCTGGTCCCCGGGGCTGAAATCGAGCACCTTCATCAGCTCGGGTACATCCACGTGCTTGGGTGTCAGCCCGCCACGCAGCACGTTGTCCGAGTTGGCCATGATCTCGATGCCCACCCCGGCCAGGTACGCGTGCAGGTTCCCGCCGGGCAGATACAGCGCCTGGCCGGGGCGTAGCGTGATCCGGTTCAGCAGCAGCGAGGCCAGCACCCCCGGGTCCCCCGGATACCGTTCGCCGAGCGCGAGCGCGGTCCGGTACTCGATGGCGAACTCGCCGCCGCCCTGCACGCGCTTGACGCACGACGCGAGCACATCCGACAGCAGCGGGCCGAGGGTGGAGGGCGGGATGGTGATGATCGAGGAGAACAGTGCGCGGGTGCCGTGCTCGTCCGGCTGGCCGGACAGCAGACCCAGGTAGTGGTCGAGCGCCGGGACCTCCAACGAGGCCAGCAGGTGCACCGTCCGTAAGGGTTCACGGAACCCGCACAGGGCCTCGAAATCGGTGAGCGCGCAGATGAGTTCGGGCTTGTGCCAGCTGTCCCGGTAGTTGCGCTGCGGTGAGGTCAACGGGATGCCGGCGGCCTCCTCGAGCGCGAACCCGCGCCGGGCCTGCGCGGCCGATGGATGGGCCTGCAGGGACAGCGGTTCGGCGGCTGCCAAAACCTTGAGCAGGAACGGCAGCCGGGATCCGAAACGGTCGTGCACGGCCCCGCCGAGGGTGCCGACCGGATCGGCCGCGATCACCTCGGTGAGCGGGCGGGCCGCCTGGTCGGATCCGTTCGGGTCGCCGTCCACCAGCGCGGATGGATCGGCCGGGTGCGCACCGATCCACAGCTCGGCCTGCGGGTGAGGCGCCGGGCTGGGCTCGCCGAGCAATTCTGCGATGGCCGTGCGCGATCCCCAGGCGTAGGGCCGGATCCGGTTGCGCATCAGCTCCACGAACCGGACTCCCTCTCGCTCCAGGCCGCGCGGGCGCCCGACGACGGCAGGTGCAACGCGGCGCTGCCCGCCCGACCGAGGCCGTCCGGGCTGTCCATCGGCGGCCGCGCCCCCACCCGCAGACCAAGGTAGACGGCCGCGAAGTCGATTCTGGCCATCATCGCCAGGGTCCAGCTGAACGCGTCGAGCGCCGGCATCGGCGCTCGCGGTGCGTCCGCGGTCGGTTCGCGGGCGACGAGTTCCTCCGGCCCGATGCTGATCGCCCTCGGCAGCGCGGCCTGCAGCGCGGCGGCCAGCGGTGAACGCGGCATCGTCGCCGGGCGGATCGGATCCACCGGCTCGGACCCGAACGCAGGCAGGGACTCCAGCGGCAGCAGCCCCGAGCCTGCCGGCCGGCCGGCCGCCGGCGGCGGGCCGCCCTGCGCGGACGGGCCGACCACCAGGACGCTGCTGACGGTCTGCACGGCGCCGGATCCCGCGGCGGTGTCATCCAAGTACGGGTCGTAGAAGGTGCCGGTCGGACCGTCCGTGCGGGCGGCGCTGGCCAGCACCGGGGGGGAACCGGCCGCCTGGTACGACGGCAGCGACGCCCCGGCGCAGCCGGCGATTGCGGCCAGCGAGCGGCAGGTGTAGCCGGCCAGCGCATCGGCGACGGGGTCGGTGCCGATGATCAGCGGCGTGCCCGCGGACAGGTGCTCGGCCAGCGTCAGGGCGGGATTCACGAAGAACTCGGACGACGGGTGGCAGGCGACGGCCAGCGCATCGAGCTGGTCGGCGGCGGTCGGGAAGTCGGGCCGGGTGAGGAATCCGGCGGCGGCCGCCACCGCGGCCAGGGCCGTGAGCCGAGCCGCCCCGGCCAGCGACTCGGTGACCGGCACCAGCGGTTCGATCAGCAGCGAACCGGCGGCGGCCGCGGCGACCGGCCCCTCCGCGGCCGCGCGGACGATCACCCGCGCCCCGCGCCGGATCGCCTGGTCCGCCGCGGTGGCACAGGCGATGTCGTCCACGACCGAGGCGAGCACGACCACGATGTCCAGCGGTCCGACCCAGGTCGGCAGCGTCGTCCCGGTCACCACCGGGGACGGGACGTCGCCGACCAACGCGGTCAGCAGGGCGGCGTCGACGGCGGCGTTGGCCCCGATCACCACCAGCGCCCGGGGTCGGCCGAGGTCGGCCACCGACGCCACCTGCTCGGCGGTGGCGCGCACCTGCGCACCGGCCAGAGCCGCGGACGGCAGCAGCCTGGCCACATCGGCGGCGACCAACGCGTCCGGATCATGCAGGTCGGTGATCACGGCGTGCCGCCGGTCGCCTCGTCCAGCAGCAGGACGGGGATACCGTCCCTGACCGGGAAGACCCGTCCGCATTGCGAGCAGGTCAGCGCAGGGGCGTTCGGGTCGCCCGGTGCCCCGACGTCCAGCGGTGCGTGATGGTCGGCCGGACAGGCCAACACCTCGAGCAGAACCGGGTCCAACCGGTCCGGCCCCTCCCCCGGACCTGACATCGTCGGAACCTTTCTCGGTGAGCGGTGGCGATCTTCGTGGTCGATCGCCCGGACATGACGTTCCCCGGCGGGGAATCAGCCGCGGATCAGCGCGAGGATCTCGTCGCGCAGCGCGGCCATCGCCGCGGCCGACCCTGCCTCGACGTTCAGCCGGAGCAGTGGCTCGGTATTACTGGCCCGGACGTTGAACCACCGACCGTCGTCGAGCGAGACGGTGATGCCGTCCATCTCGTCGACGTCGCCGTCGTGGCCGGCGGCCCATCGCCGCAGCTGCGCCAGCTTCGCCGGCACGTCGGCGATCGTGGAGTTGATCTCGCCGGAATCGGCGTAGCGATCGAACTCGGCGGTGACCTGCGACAACGGGCGATCCTGCCCCCCGAGCGCGGCCAGCACGTGCAGCGCGGCGAGCATGCCGGTGTCCGCCCGGAAGAAGTCGGCGAAGTAATAGTGGGCCGAGTGCTCGCCGCCGAAGACCGCTCCGGTGCGGGCCATTTCCGCCTTGATGAAGGAGTGACCGACCCGGGTGCGCACCGGGTTGCCACCGGCCTCGGCGACGATCTCCGGGACCGCCCGCGAGGAGATCAGGTTGTACAGGATCGTCGACCCGGGATGCCGGCGCAGCTCCCGGGTGGCCACCAGCGCGGTGATCGCGCTGGGAGAGACCGGTTCGCCGCGCTCGTCGACGACGAAGCAGCGGTCGGCGTCGCCGTCGAAGGCCAGGCCGATGTCGGCACCGACGTCGCGGACCCTGGCCTGCAGGTCGACCAGGTTGGCCGGATCCAGCGGGTTCGCCTCGTGGTTCGGGAACGAGCCGTCGAGCTCGAAGTACATGGCATCGATCCGCAGCGGCAGTCCGTCGAACACCGCCGGCACGGTGTAGCCGGCCATCCCGTTGCCGGCGTCGACGACCACGTGCAACGGCCGGATGTCGGTCAGGTCGACAAGTGCACGCAGGTAGTCGGCGTATGCGGCCAGCAGGTCCTGCTCGCCGATCGAACCGACCCGCTCGACGGACAGTCGGGCGGCGTCCCAACCGAGGTCCAGGATCTCCTGCGCCTCGTCCCGGACCAACGCCAGTCCGGTGTCCAGGCTGATCGGCAGCGCGCCCCAACCGAAGACCTGGCGCAGCAACGGCGCTG
>CAYZBB010000021.1:26009-58170 GCA_964476495.1 uncultured Actinomycetes bacterium
TGTGCGAGGCGGTGAACATTGCCCCGGGCATGTTCAGGTGACCGGAAGCGAAGTAGAGCAGGTCCGTCGATCCCAGCCCCGCCATCACCACGTCCAGGCCGGCGGTGGTCACGCCTTCGGCGAACGCCGCGGCGAGGCCAGGCGACGACTCACGCATGTCGTGGGCGATCACGACCGATGCCGCGTCCGGGCTCAGGAAGCGGCCGAAGGCGTAGCCGATCGCGCGGCTGACCTGCGGGGTCAACTGCGTGCCGACGAGCCCACGGACGTCGTAGGCCTTGACGAACGCGGTCAGCCTGGTTGCGTCCGATCCGGTCGTGCCGACGGGCGCCGACGCCGGTACCGCCACCACATCAGTCCTCTCGTGTGCGCCCACCCGGATATGGCCCGGGGCGACGGATGATGACAAGTCCCATGGGGCCGGTGCCGCGCGGCGCGTGGAGGCCCAGTCGAAGACCCTACCCGCGGGCGCCGGGGCGTCACTCTCCGATCCGGGCGACCATCAATGGTCGTCGCAGGTCCGCACGTCCCGCGATGGCGTCGGGCTCAGTCGTCCGGTGAACGAAGAACCCGCAGGTGACCCCGCCGATGACCCTCGGTCGGTTCCGGCTCGACCGCTCGTTCCGCCCGGCCGGCCTCCCGGACTGCGTTCGCCAGCGCCTCGAGATCGTCGTTGCGGGTGGCGGTGTCGGCCACCTCGTCGTCGGGTCGCACGACCTCCCAGCCCTTCGGGGCGGTGAGCCCCTGCGCGTGGGCGGAGCACAGGTCGTAGGAGTGCGGCTCCGCGGCGGTGGCCAGCGGGCCGACGACGGCCGTCGAATCGGCGTAGGCGAACGTCAGAGTCGCGACGGCCGGGTTGGTGCACCCGTTCCGTGAGCATCGCCGCAGTCTGGCCACTGCGGCACGATAACGCGGCCCGCCGGGCCACGGTGCTGCGGCACGCCGGATCGGTCGCCGAGTGCACCCCGGTGCCCGCCGCGACGGGATCCGTCCGGTGAATCGGCGCGACTTCGGGCCCGGCGCCGCTGCGTGGTCGCCTCGGCCGCTCGCCGACGCGGGTGGACCGCCATACTGACTCGGTCATGCCCGGCACGGAACCCGATCCCCGTCGCTCGCGTCCCTCCCTGCCCGGGAGGGCGGCGAGGCCGGTCCGGCCGTTCCTGCCGCGTCGCACCCCGCCCGCGCCGGCGGCGCCGGCCCGCATCCGCCGCGACCGCCGCGGCCGTGGGCTGCGCACCCCGCTGTTGCCCGCCGACGTGCCCGCCTCCCGCACCCGGGCCCAACGATTCGACCAGGCGGTCCTCGAGGCGGTCGCGGACCTGGAGGCGCGCTGGCCGGGCCGGTTGGAATCGCTGGAATTCGCCGTCGACGAGGTGCCGGCGGTGCCCCCGGACGGTCCGGAACTGCCGTCCGACGAGGTGGTGCTGGACGGCGGTGTGCCGCTGGCACGATTCCTGCCCCCGGGGATGGATGCCCGGGGGCGGCCGACGAAGGCGCGTGTCGTGGTGTACCGGCGTCCGCTGGAGGTCCGCTCCGGGGACGCCGGCGAGTTGGGTGACCTGGTCGCCGAGGTGCTCGGCGAGCAGCTCAGCGCGGTGCTCGGCGAGCCTGAGGACGGTGACGGCCCGGTCGGCTGATGGTCTGCGTCAGCTGACGGTCTGCGTCAGCTGACGGTCTGCAGGGCGTGCGGGTCCTTCAGCTTGACGACCTGCTTGCCCAACGGGGCGATCGAGATCGGGATCAACTTGAAGTTGGCGATCCCCAATGGAATGCCGATGATCGTGATGCACAACGCCAGGCCGGTCACCAGGTGGCCGATGGCCAGCCAGAGCCCGGCGACGATGAACCAGATCACGTTGCCGATGAACGACGGCGATCCCGCGTCCGGACGGTTGACCACGGTCCGGCCGAACGGCCAAAGGGCGAATCCGGCGATCCGGAACGACGCGATGCCGAACGGGATCGTGATGATCAGGATGCAGGCGATGATGCCGGTGAGGATGTAGGCCAGGAACATCCAGAAACCACACAGCACGAGCCAGATGATGTTGAGGACGACGCGCACGTCATCGACGGTACTGGTCGGGCGGGATGCCGGGGCGCTCGCTCACCCGCCTGGGGTGAGGAGCCGGGCCGGTGATGCGCGCGGTGTCAGCCGGCGGCGCGCTTGAGTCGGCGGCGTTCCCGCTCGCTCAGCCCGCCCCAGATGCCGAACCGCTCGTCGTGCGCGAGGGCGTACGACAGGCATTCGGCGCGGACCTCGCAGCCGGTGCAGATCTTCTTCGCCTCCCGGGTCGAACCGCCCTTCTCCGGGAAGAAGGCCTCGGGATCGGTCTGAGCGCACAGTGCTCGTTCGTGCCATTCCGGTTCGCCGGTCTCCACCAGCGAGAAGGGAATCTGCCGCATGGAGGGCACCCCCAGGTTGGTCACGTGCTGCTTCCTCACTGTCCGAGCTGTGGATCCGGCGACGATCGTGTCGCCGACTCCCGACTCACCGGGGCGTCCAGGCCCTGCGCCACCCTCGACCTGAGGCGACCGCCGCAGAATGCGTGCCGACGTGGACGCCGATCGAGGATGGCCGGTGAAATAACACCGATGTGATTACACAGGTGTGTCCCGATCCACGTCAAGCTCGGAGGGGTGCTATACGGCGCGTCGCGCCAAGATTTGACTCATTGGTTGGGTGAGCGGCGGCACAGGTTGCTCTGGGTGATCGCCGGGAAGACTGGACGGATGGCCAAACCCACCGGTGGGAGCTGGATCTTCCCCCTCATCGTGCTCGTCACCGCGGGCGCGTCGCTGGCAGCGCAGTCCTCCGCGTCCTCTTCGAACGGTGTGTTCGGGGTGCCGGTGGGCGTCTGGGTGTTCCTGGTGGTGCTGGGCGGCTGGGTGATTACCCTGTGCCTGCACGAGTTCGCCCATGCGCTGGTCGCGTATGCGGGCGGCGACACCTCGGTGCGCGCCCGCGGGTATCTGACCCTGAACCCGGCAAGGTATACCGATCTGGCCACATCGGTGGTGATGCCGATCATCCTGCTGGCGGTCGGCGGCATCCCGTTGCCGGGCGGCGCGGTGCTGGTGGAGCCGGGACGGCTGCGGCACCGATGGTTCGCCAGCCTGGTCTCGGCTGCCGGTCCGGCGACGAACGTCGTGTGCGGCGTCGTGCTGGCCGTCGTGGCCGCGCCGATATCGTCACCGCTGGGTGCGGCGCTGTCCTACCTGGCGCTGCTGCAGTTCGTCGCAGGCATCCTGAACGTCCTGCCGATCCCGGGGTTCGACGGCTTCGGCATTCTCGAGCCCTACCTCTCGCCGAGGTTCACCGAGCGACTCCGCCCCGCCCGCCCGTGGATCCCGCTGGTGGCCTTCGTGATCCTGTTCTCCGTGCCACAGGTGAGCCGGTGGTTGTTCGGCGCCGGGAACGCGCTGTTCGTGTGGGCGGGCGGGAACACCGCACTGGCCGCCCTCGGCTCGGGGCTGTTCCGGTTCTGGGCCTGACCCGCCCTGGCTCTCTGGCCCTCCGCCTCGACTCCGCCTCGACTCCGCCTCGACTTCGCCTCGACTTCGCCTCGACTTCCGGGCCCCCTGCCCGCACCATTTGCCACATTCCGCCCTGCTGAATCGATACCGAACGGGCGGATAGTGGCAAGTCAATGGCCCCGGGGGTGCGGCCCCGGCGCCGCGGCGGGTCCGGACCCCGCCGGTCCTCGTGCCGTCCGCCGGTCCTCGTGCCGTCCGCCGGTCCTCGTGCCGTCCGCCGGTCCTCGTGCCGTCCCGCCGCACCCTGTGCCCGTCCGCGGCCGCACCCGGCGCAGGTGGCAGAGTCGGGCGGGTGACGCAGACGAACGCAGGCGGACCCGCCGACCGGATCGCGGATGCCACGGCTGCGGGGCTCTGCAGGTTTCTCGACGCCTCCCCAACGCCGTTCCACGCCTGCGCCACCGCAGCCGGCCTGCTGGAGCAGGCCGGCTTCGTCCGGCTGGACGAGCGGGACCGATGGCCGCGCCACCCCGGCGAGTACTACCTGATCCGCGGCGGGTCGCTGATCGCCTGGCGAACCGGGGACCACCACGACCCGGCGACCCCCTTCCGGATCGTCGGCGCACACACCGACAGCCCAGGGCTGCGGGTCAAGCCGAATCCGGACCTGGCCAGGGATGGCTGGCAGCAGCTGGGTGTCGAGGTGTACGGCGGGCCGCTGCTCGCCAGTTGGGTGGACCGGGACCTGGGCCTGGCCGGGCGGGTGGTCGTCCGCGACGGCTCCGGCAGCGCCGTCCGCCTGCTGCAACTGGACGAACCACTGCTGCGCGTCTCGGAGCTGGCGATCCACCTCAATCGCGGGGTCAACGCGGAGGGACTGGTGCTCAACCCGCAGTTGCACCTGACGCCGCACTGGGGCCTGGGGGACGCGCCCGGCGACCTGCGGCGGTTCCTGGCCGACCGACTCGAGGTGCCCCGCCGGGAGGTGCTGGGCTGGGACCTGATGCTCCACGACATCACTCCGGCTCGACGCATCGGGCTGGACCGGGCGTTGATCGCCAGCGCCCGGCTGGACAACCAGGCCACGTGCTATGCCGGCGTGCAGGCCCTGATCGGGGCGGCCACGGCACCGTCCGGACGGCAGCTGCTGGCCCTGTTCGACCACGAGGAGGTGGGCAGCGTCTCCGAGCGGGGCGCCCAGTCCACCCTGCTGGTGAGCACCGTCGAGCGGATCGTGCTGGCCGCCGGCGGTGACCGCGAGGACCTGCTTCGGGCGCTGGCCGGCACCGTCATCGCATCCGGGGACATGGCACACGCCACCCACCCGAACTACCCCGACAGGCACGAGCCGAACCACCGCATCGCGATGAACGCGGGCCCGGTGCTGAAGATCAACAGCCAGCTGCGCTACGCCACCGACGCGGTCGGCGCCGGCGCGTTCGAGCTCGCCTGCGAGCAGGCCGGCGTGCCGGTGCAGCGGTTCGTGGTGCGTTCGGACATGCCCTGCGGCTCGACGGTCGGGCCGATCACGTCCGCGCTGACCGGTGCGACGACCGTCGACTTCGGGGCGCCGACGTTGTCCATGCACTCGATCCGGGAGCTGTGCGGGGTCGCCGACCAGGTGATGTACGCCGACGCGCTGACCGCGTTCCTGTCCCCCCGCTGACCCCGCGCATCGCGCCCGAGGCCGTGCGCCGGGCAATGCCGGCCCCGACATCTGGAAGGATCGGCAGACGTGAGAATTGCGGTCCTGGCCGGTGGGGTGGGCGGCGCGAAGTTCCTGCTCGGCGTGAAGCGCTACCTGGGCCGGCCCGCATTCGGTCCCGGACCCGCCCCGGATGACACGGACGGCCATCAGGTCACTGCGATCGTGAATACCGCCGACGACATCCGCCTGCACAACCTGCAGGTCTGCCCGGATCTCGACTCGTGCATGTACACCCTCGCCGGGGTCTCCGACCTGCAGCGCGGGTGGGGACGCGCCGACGAGACCTGGACGGTGTCCGGCGAACTCGCCGGATACGACGCCGAGGCGCCCTGGTTCTCGCTCGGCGACCGGGACATCGCCACCCACCTGGTGCGCACCCGGATGCTGGACGCGGGGTACCGGCTGTCGGACGTCACCGCCGCGTTGTGCCGGCGCTGGCGGCCGGGGGTGGCGCTGCTGCCGATGACCGACGAACGGGTGGAGACGCACGTGGTCGTCGAGGACCCGACCGTGGCCCCGGAACCGGCCGGCACGCCCGCGCCGCTGGTCGCGCTGCACTTCCAGGAATGGTGGATCCGCTACCAGGCCAAGCTGCCCGCGCTGTCCATCACCCCGATCGGGGCCGGGGAGGCCTCCCCGGCCCCGGGGGTGCTGGACGCCGTCCGCACCGCCGACCTGGTACTGATCGCGCCGTCCAACCCGGTCGTCTCGATCGGTCCGATCCTGGCGGTGCCCGGCATCGCCGACGCCCTGCGCACCACCGCCGCGCCGGTCGTCGGGGTGTCGCCGATCATCGGCACCGCCCCGGTGCGCGGCCACGCGGACAGGTGCCTTGAGGCGATCGGCGTTCCGGTCAGCGCGGAGGGCGTCGGCCGGCACTACGGGGCCCGTTCGGACGGCGGTGTCCTCGATGCCTACCTGATCGCCGACGGCGACCGGGCCAGCATCGACGGGGTCACGGTATCCGCCAGGCCGCTGCTGATGACCGACCCGGACCGCACCGCGGCCATGGTCGCCGCCTGCGCGGAGGTCGCCGGTCGTGGCTGAGGCACCCTCCCCGGGCAGCGCTGGGACACCCACCCCGGACAGCGCCGCGCCGGCCGGCCTGCAACTGCTGCCGGTCGTCGGACTGCCCGAATTCCGGCCCGGCGACGACCTCGCCGGCGCCATCGTCGCCGCAGCGCCCTGGCTGCGCGACGGCGACGTGCTGCTGGTCACCTCGAAGGTGGTGAGCAAGGTCGAGGGCCGGCTGATCCCCTCCCCCTCCGACCCCGACGAACGGGATGCGTTGCGCCGCCGTCTGATCGACGACGAGTCCGTCCGGCTGGTCGCGCAGATCGGCCGCACGAAGATCGTGGAGAACCGGCTGGGCATCGTCGCAGCCGCTGCCGGGGTCGACGCGTCGAACGTGCTCGCCGACGAGATCGCCCTGCTGCCCGACGATCCCGACGCTTCGGCGGCGCGGCTGCGGGATGCGTTCGCGGCGCGAGGTCTGGGCGTCGGGGTCATTGTCACCGACACCCAGGGCCGGGCCTGGCGGCTCGGCGTCACCGACGTCGCGATCGGCGCGGCCGGGGTGGTCGTGCTCACCGACCATCGCGGCGACGTCGACGCGCACGGAAATGAGCTGATCGTCACCCAGGTGGCCACCGCGGACGAGCTCGCGGCCGCCGGCGACCTGGTCAAGGGCAAGCTGGGCCAGGTCCCGGTGGCCGTCGCCCGCGGCATCAGCCGGCCCGACCGGCAACCCGATTCGGAGCACGGCACCGCCCGCTCGCTCGTCCGACCAAGGGAAGAGGACCTCTTTCGGCTGGGCACCGACCTGGCGATCGAGCAGGGTCGACGGGAGGCGGTGCTGCTGCGCCGCACGGTCCGGGAGTTCGCCGATGAGCCGGTCGACCCAACGGTGATCGCCCGCTGCGTCGACATCGCGCTGACCGCACCGGCGCCGCACCACACCCGGCCGGTGCGATTCGTCTGGGTTCGCGAACACCGGGCCGCGCTGCTGGAGGCCATGCACGCCGCGTGGGAGGCCGACCTGTCCGCGGACGGCTGGAGCGCCGAACGGATCGCGCGTCGCACCGGACGCGGTCGGGTCCTGCGAAACGCCCCGGCGATCGTGGTGCCGCTGATCACCGGTGACGGCCGGCACGACTACCCGGATCGGCGGCGCCGGGACGCCGAGCGCACGATGTTCACCGTCGCAGGCGGCGCCGCGGTGCAGGCGCTGCTGGTGGCGCTTGCCGCCGAGGGCCTCGGCTCGGCGTGGATCTCCTCGACGATCTTCTGCCCGGCCGTGGTGCACACCGTCCTGAACCTGCCGGCGGACTGGGAACCGTTGGGGGCGGTGGCCATCGGTCACCCCGTTGAACCGATCGACGGGCCACGACCGCCGGCCGGCGGTGGCCTGGTGATGCGGTGAGCGCGGCTCCGATCGCGCACGTCAGCGACGCCGACCAGGTCCTGCACGACGACGTCACGGCCGTGCTGACGGCCTGGCGGGCGCCCGACCCCGCGCAGGCCGCGATCCGGGAGGCGTTCCTCGGATTCCTGGCCGCCCGCCCGGACGCCACCCGGCGCAAGTGCGCGCCGGGGCACATCACCGCCAGCGCGGTGGTGCTCACCCCGGACCGGCGCCAGGTGCTGCTCACCCTGCATCCGCGGCTCGGCCGGTGGGTCCAGTTGGGTGGGCACTGCGAACGCGGCGACGTGACGCTGGCAGGGGCCGCGCTGCGGGAGGCGATCGAGGAGTCGGGCATCGACGAGCTGGTCATCGACCCGGCGCCGGTGCACCTGGACGTGCACCCGCTGATCTGTTCGCTGGGCGTCCCGACGAGACACTTCGACGTGCGTTTCCTGGTGACCGCGCCGCCCGGCGCGGTACCGGTCGCCTCCGACGAGTCCGACGACCTGCGGTTCTGGCCGGTGGACGCCCTGCCGGAGGGCTACGAACGAGCCGACCTGGCGCTGATCGCCGCCGCGCTGCGCCGAGGGGCGCCGCTCTGATCAGATGACCCCGTCGGCGCGCCGGCTCAGCTGTGTCGTCAACCGCCCCAGCCCGTCCCGAATGAGCCGGCCGTATCCATCATCGGGCAGCACATCGATTCCAGCCGCTGCCTGCCGAAGATGCTCACGGGCCTGCTCGAGGTTGCCCAGCTTGCTGTAGCCGAGCAGAACGGTCAGCGCAGATCTGCCCGCACCATGCGGGCGACGATCTCCTCGAACCCGACGGTCGGCGCCCAGCCCAGCTGCTCCCTCGCCCGGGCGGGATCCCCGGTGAGCTCGACCGCGTCCACCGGGCGGACGAACGCCGGGTCGACCCGCACGTAACGCTCCCAGTCGTCGACGCCGGCCGCCCGGAACGCGGCGACAACGAAATCCCGGACCGAATGTGCCACGCCGGTCGCGATGACGTAGTCGGCCGGCCGCGGATGGCGTGCGGCCCTGATCATCGCGTCGACGTAGTCCGGCGCCCAGCCCCAGTCGCGGCGCGCGTCCAGGTTGCCGAGCGCCAGCTCGGCCTGCTCGCCGCGGGCGATCATCGCGGCGCCCTTGGTGATCTTGCGGGTGACGAACGCCGGCGGCCGGCGCGGCGACTCGTGGTTGTACAGGATCACCGTCGCCGCATGCAGCCCACGGCCCCGGTACACGCCGGCCATGTGGTGGGCATAGGCCTTGGCCGCTCCGTACGGGGTGACCGGCGCGATCGGCGTGTCCTCGTCCTGCGGTGACGCCACCGGGTTGCCGAAGATCTCCGCGCTGGAGGCCTGCACCACCCTGACCACCCGGCCCGTCCGCTCCGCCAACCGGAACGACGCGTCCAGCAGGCCGGCAGCGGCCAGCCCGGACACCCGCCCGGTGGCCACCGGCTCCCGCCAGGACAGCGCCACCGACGAGATGCCGGCCAGGTTGTAGATCTCGTCCGGCTCGACCTCGTCGAGCAGGTCCGCGACCGCTGAGGTGTCGGTCAGGTCGGCCACATGCAGTGACACGCCGGGGTACGCCCGCGCCGTCGGCTCGACCTCGACAACGGACCGGACGAGCCCGTGCACGGCGGTGCCACCGGCCAGCAACTGCTCGGCGAGATAGCCACCGTCCTGCCCGGTGATCCCGGTGACGAAGGCCGTTGGCACGCGGGTCGACACGGCTACCGCCCGGCGAGTGCCCGCTGTTCGGCCAGGTCGGCGTCGACCATCATGGTGACCAGCTCCTCGAACGACACCTTCGGTTCCCAGCCCAGCCGGGTGCGGGCCTTGGAAGCGTCCCCGATGAGCAGATCGACCTCGGCGGGCCGGAAGAACCGCGGGTCGACGACGACCGATCCGGACCAGTCGTCGACGCCGACCCGGGCGAAGGCGATGTCCAGGAACTCGCGGATCGAGTGCGTCTCGCCGGTGGCCACCACGTAGTCGTCGCCGGCGTCGGCCTGCAGCATCCGCCACATCGCCTCGACGTAGTCGCCGGCGAATCCCCAGTCGCGCTTGGCGTCCAGGTTGCCCAGCGACACGCTGTCCTGCAGACCCAGCGAGATCCGGGCGACCGCCCGGCTGATCTTGCGGGTGACGAACTCGGGTCCGCGGCGCGGGGACTCGTGGTTGAACAGGATTCCGGACGAGGCGTGCATGCCGTACGACTCGCGGTAGTTGATCGTCATGTAGTGGCCGTAGACCTTGGCGACGCCGTAGGGCGAGCGAGGCCACAGCAGGGTGGCCTCGGACTGCGGCACCTGCTGCACCTTGCCGAACATCTCCGAGGACGACGCCTGGTAGAAGCGCACCTTCGTCGGGTCGTCGCCGCTGTACAGGCGGGTCGCCTCCAGCATGTTCAGCACGCCGAGGCCGGTGACCTCGCTGGTCAACCGCGCGTTCTCCCAGGAGTACGCGACGAAGGAGATGGCACCCAGGTTGTACACCTCGTCCGGCGCAGCCGTGGTCATCGCGCGCAGCAGGCTGGACAGGTCCGTCAGGTCGCCCGTGACGACCTGCACCCCGGGAATCTCCCGCTCGACCAGCTCGCGCTTCGGGTTGTTCTGCCCGCGCACCAGACCGAACACCTCGTAGCCCTTGCCGAGCAGCAGTTCCGCGAGATAGAGGCCGTCCTGACCGGTCACACCGGTGATGAGGGCGCGTGCCATGGAAACCGGCTCTCCCAACCTGGGTCGATGTCGTGACATTTCCCCATGGGCGGGGGCGTGAAGGGGATGGTAGCGCGGGGCGCCCCGGTACCTTGTCCACGTGACCGACGCCCCCCTCGTGTCCTACTCGCGCAACGGCGAGGACGTCGTGCTGCTGCGAGCTCTGGGCGGCGTCGCGGGTGGCCGGTTCCTGGAGCTGCGAGAGGCCGGCGCCGGCGATCCGACGGCGATGCGGAACTTCCTTGATCGCGGCTGGACCGGCGCGGTGGCCGACGTGGCCCAGCTTGCCGACCCGGCGGCGATCGACCGGCAGGTCGACACCCTCGGGGAGGGTGAGCTGCACGTCGTCCTCGTCGCCGCGGACCTGGCCCCGTCCGTCCTGGAGCGTGTTCCGGCACTGGCCCGGCATCGGCCATGGGTGCTCGTCGTCGGAATGCGCCCCGACGACGAGCGCGACACTTTCACCGCCTCGATGCAGGCCGCCGGCTACCTGTTCTGCCTGTTCGACGGGGTGTCGGCGTACTTCGTCGCCGCCGCGCGGGTTGCGGATCTGCGGGAGGCGCTGAGTTACCCGGCCTGCGCCCGCGACGGTCACGTCTCGCGGCGGGCCGCCGAGCAGGTCGAGGCCGCGCGCCGAGCCGAGGCGCAGGCCCTCGAGTCGGCGCTGCGCTGGCGGGAGAAGGCCGTGCAGTCCTGGGCCGACAACAGCACCGGTGGCATCGCGGCCCGGGAGGAGCTGCGGCAGTTGCGGGAACACGCGGACGATCTGGCCAACCACGTGACGCGGCTGCAGCGGACGGTCTCCTGGCGGGTGACGGCTCCGCTGCGCCGGGTGCGCCGGCTACGGTCGGGGGCGCCGCGATGACCACCTCCGTCGGGGGGGCGACCGCTCGGACGGACCGCGGGGCGATCGCCCGGTCCGCTCAGACCGACCCTGGCGCGGCGCGGCGGGCCCTGGCCCGGCGACTGCGGGCAGTGGCGTCCGTGCTGCTCCATGATCTCCCCGAGGAGTCCGACACCCCGGAGCGGGACGCCGCCGAAGTGCTGTCCGCGCTGGCCGTCGATCTCGTCGAGGATCCGAGCGACGAACGAGTCTGGCTGGCCATGGCCGGCATCTCGGTGTCGTTCCCCACCCGGGACGAGGTGGACCGGGTCCGCCGGCTGATCGAACTGTCCGACCCCGATCATGCCGCGATCCTGTTGCTCGAGCACGGGGTTACCGCGGTCGCCGCGAGCGCCCCGCTGGCCGACGTCAGGATCGTCACCGGCGGCGTCCTGGTGGACGTCGACTTCACCGCCCGGCACGACCTGCACACCGGCATCCAGCGGGTGGTCCGGCAGACGGTGCCGCTGTGGCACGCGGACCACGACATCCTGCCGGTCGCGTGGACCGCCGCCCGCTGCGCAATGCGCCCGCTGGATCCGCTGGAGTCGGCGCGCATCCACCGGTGGACGGCCGACCGGCGCACCGACGGCGGCCAGGACGAACCTCACCGGATCAGCGACGTCGACGACCGGGTGGTCATCCCGTGGCGGTGCGTGATCGTGCTGCCCGAGGTGCCGCAGCTGGACGTCACGCCGCGGATCGCCGCGATCGGCGCCTGCTCGAACAACCGCCTGGTCGCGGTCGGGCACGACGCGATCCCGCTGCTGTCGGCGGACACCGTCGATCTGGACGAGCCGCGCAAGTTCATGACCTACCTGTCCGCGTTGAAGTTCGCCGACCGCATCGCGGGTGTCAGCCGGTCGTCGGCGGCCGAGTTCGCCTCCTACGGCTCCATGCTGTCCGCGCAGGGCCTGCCGTCCCCGGTGAGCGTCGCCGTGTCGCTACCCGTGGAGTTCGCCGCCCGGCACGCGGCTGCGGCGGTGGTCCCCGCCATGCCGGACCCCGACGACACAACCACCGACGATCCCACGCGTCCGGAGGTGGTGGTGGTGGGCAGCCACGACGCCCGCAAGAACCACCTGGCCGTGCTGCACGCGGCCGAGCTGCTGTGGCAGCGCGGCCTGCGGTTCCGGTTGTCGTTCATCGGCAGCGGGGGCTCGAACCAGGAGTTCCTGCGTCGGGTTCGGGTGTTGCAGCACCGCGGACGGGCGGTGCGGTTGCGAATCGGGCTGTCCGACGCCCAGTTGCGGCAGGCGGTGGCCCATGCCCGGTTCACCGTCTTCCCGTCGCTGCACGAGGGCTACGGGTTGCCGGTGGCGGAGTCGCTGGCGCTGGGCACGCCGGTGATCACGACGTCCTACGGTTCGACCGCGGAGATCGCGGCCGGCGGCGGCGCGATCACCGTCGACCCGCGTGACGATGCGGCGTTGGCGCAGGCGATGCAGCGCCTGCTGACCAGCGACGAGCAGATCGATCGGCTGCGCACCGAGATCGGACGGCGGCGCGAGAGGAGCTGGCAGGACTATGCCGACGAGCTATGGGGCGCCCTTGTTCGACCGGTTCTTCGCGACCTTGCCGGGCCGGGCGACGCTGAAGGGCACCCGGCTGATCGCTGACCACAACCTGCGCCGCAGCGACACCCGCAACACCGTGCGGGCGCTGGTCCGGGACATCGACCTGCACGGCGCCGGGCGCCGGCGGGCCATCCGCGACCGGATCGGCGTGCTGCTGGACGCGCTGGACGTACCAAGGCCCGCCGACGGCGGCACCCGCGCGCTGGTGAGCACGATGACCGAGGCGTTGCTGCCGCTGGACGCGCAGAAGGCATGGCTGATGCTCGGTGTGCTGGGCGCTCGGATGCCCGGCGCGGACGACGTGGTGTCGGCGGTGCGGCTGGCCCGGACCGACGGTCCGGTGGCCGCCATCCGGCCGGCGATCTGGAGCGGTCCGGTCCCCCGCCTCCTGGACCCCGGCCCATACCCCCGGGTCGAGGTGATCTCCGGCGCGGTGCTGGTGGACGTCGATCACACCGCCAAGGTGAGCTTCGCCACCGGGATCCAGCGGGTCACCCGGGAGGCGGTGCGGCGGTGGGCGGAGCGGCACGACATCACCCTCGTCGGCTGGCACGCCGATCGTCCGGCGCTGCGCCGGCTCACCCCCGCCGAGGCGCGCCGCGCCTGCTGGGGCGGTCCACCGGTCCCCGATCCCGAGCCCGGTCCGGTGCTGATCCCGATGCAGTGCCGCTACCTGCTGCCCGAGCTGGCAACCGAACCGTCGCGTACCGGGGCCCTGCTGTCGCTCGCCCAGCACTCGTCGAACTCGATGGCGGTCATCGGTTACGACATGTGCCCCATCACCGTCCCGGAAACCTGCGGCCCGGCCATGCCCGCGGCGTTCGCGCGCAACCTGGCCGCCGTCCGGTATGCCGACGCGGTGGCCACCATCTCCGAGGCGGCGGCGGTGGAGTACCGCGGCTGGGCATCGATGCTGCCGCAGATCGGCATTCCCGGCCCCGAGGTGACCGCGTGCCTGCTGCCGAACGAGGGCGCCGGCAGCACCGAGCGGGCGTTGGTCGCCGGGGCCGACCGGTTGCTGGTCGGCGGCCTGCCGATGGTGCTGGTAGTCGGCAGCCACGAGCCGCGCAAGAACCACCTCGCCGTCCTGCACGCGGCCGAGCTGCTCTGGCGGCAGGGGCACCGGTTCAGTCTGACGTTCATCGGCGGCAACTCGTGGAGCAGCGACGAGTTCGTCGCCACCCTGCAGGCCCTGCAGCTGCGCGGCCGACCGGTGGAGTCGATCGCCGCGGCCGGCGACGACCTGCTGTTCGCCGGCTACCGGTTGGCCCGGTTCACCGTCTTTCCCTCGCTCAACGAGGGCTTCGGCCTGCCGGTCGTCGAGTCGATCGCCTGCGGCACCCCGGTGATCACCTCCGACTTCGGCTCGATGCGGGAGATCACCGTTGACGGCGGCGCGCTGCTGGTCGACCCGCGGGACGACCACGCGCTTGCCGCCGCGATGCGCACCCTGCTGATCGACGACGCCGAGCTTGAGCGGCTGGCCAAGCAGGCGCGAGCGCGTCCGACCCGAACCTGGGACAGCTACGCCGACGACGTGTGGCGGATCCTGAACCCCGCCGGGGTGACCACGCCGTGACGTCCCAGCGTGAGGCCCGCAACGCGCGGCTGGCCGCCGAACCGCTGGTCCCGTCGGGACCGGTGACCGGTTTCGTCGGCGGCACGGCCGACTCCGTCCGCGGCGTGTGGCACTACCGGGAGCTGCTGGATCTGCTGGTCCGCCGCGAACTCAAGAGCCGCTACAAGGACAGCGCGCTCGGCTTCCTGTGGTCGCTGATCCGGCCGCTGACCCAGTTGCTGGTCTACTACGTCGCGATCGGCAAGTTCCTGGGTGCCGAGCGTTCGATCCCCGACTTCGCCATCTACATCTTCACCGGGCTGACAGCCTGGGGACTGTTCAGCGAGATCATCTCCACCGGCACCGGTTCGATCGTGGCCAACGGCGGGCTGGTGAAGAAGATCTACCTGCCCCGCGAGGTGTTCCCGCTGTCGGTGATCGGATCCGCGTTCTTCAACTTCATGATCCAGATGATGATCCTGGTGGTCGCCGCATTCATCGCCAGCGAGCCGCCGACCCTGGCGGGCCTGGGCTACGTGCTGCTGGGGACCGTCGTTCTGCTGTTCTACGCCACCGCGGCCGCGTTCCTGCTGTCCGCGATCAACGTGTACCTGCGGGACGTGCAGTACCTGGTCGAGGTGGTGCTGATGGTCGGCTTCTGGATCTCGCCGATCGTCTACGCGTGGAGCTTCGTGCACGACGCGCTGTCGCCCACCCTCAACGCCATCTACCTGGCGAACCCTGTCACCCTGGCGGTGTTGGCCTTCCAGAAGGGTTTGTGGGTGGCCGGCGCGGACGCCCCGCAGCCCGACGACCTGGTGGCACGCCTGCTGATCGCGATCGCGATCGGCCTGCCGTTGTTGTGGATCTGCCAGCGGGTGTTCGCCCGGTTGCAGAGCAACTTCGCGCAGGAGCTCTGATGGCCGGCACCGGCGGGGTCACCGTGGTGAAGGTGGCCGCGGCGAGCAAGCGCTTCGTCATCCGCAAGGAGAAGTCGCTCAAGGAGCGACTGGTCAACATGAGCCGGTCCAAGGCCCACAAGGACGACTTCTGGGCGCTGCGGGACATCGACCTGGAGATCTCCAGCGGCTCGACGGTCGGCCTCATCGGGCCGAACGGATCCGGCAAGTCGACCCTTCTCAAGCTGATCGGCGGCATCCTGCAGCCCACCTCGGGCACGGTCGAGCACCGGGGCCGGCTGGCCGCGCTGCTGGAACTGGGCGCCGGCTTCCACCCGGACCTGACCGGCCGCGAGAACGTGTACCTGAACGCGTCCATCCTGGGTCTGTCCCGCAAGCAGACGGCGAGCTTCTTCGACCAGATCGTGGCGTTCTCCGGGATCGAGCAGTTCATCGACACCCAGGTGAAGTTCTACTCGTCGGGCATGTACGTGCGGCTGGCGTTCGCGGTGTCCGTGCACGTGGACCCGGACGTGCTGCTGGTGGACGAGGTGCTGGCGGTCGGCGACGAGCCGTTTCAACGCAAGTGCATGGACCGGATCCGGCAATTCCAGCACGAGGGCCGCACGATCATCCTGGTCACCCACGGCCTGGACGCCGTCGCCGACCTCTGCGACCGCGCGGTCGTCCTGGAACACGGCCGGATCGCGCTGGACGGCGACCCGGTGGATGCGTTGCGCCATCTGCGCGCCGACTTCGAGGCCATCCGCCAGGAGGACATCGACCACCAGCGCGAGGAGACGCCCGAGGAGATCGCCCAGGCCCGGGTCACCGGCGTGTCGGTCACCGACCCCGGCGGCGAGCCGGTGACGGTGATGACCCCCGGCGCCGGGCTGCTGGTCAACGTCGACGTGTCCATCGACGGTGTGGTCAACGACCCGGTGCTCGGCATCAGCATCGACAGCATGCTCGGGCAGGTGGTCTACGGCATCAACACCCGGCTGATGGGGCTGCGCCTGGACCCGATGACGGGCCGGTCTCGGCACACCTTCCGGCTCGACGACGTCAAGCTCGGCGAGGGCCAGTACACGATCCACGCGGCGATCGCCCGGGACGGCGGGGTCGAGATGAACCGGATGCTCAACGGTGCCTCGCTGACGGTGCACTCCAAGGGACAGAGCGTCGGGTTCCTGGACGTGACCACCGAGTTCCTGTCCGAACAGCCGCGCATTCGTGTTGACTGAGCGACATGCCCGAAGCCACTGTCAAGCCGAACCTGCGGGTCAGGACGCGTCGGCTCGCCGGAACGAGCTTGCGCAAGAGCCCGGCGCTGGTCCAGCGCGGGTTCGCCCAGGCGAGTCGCCGGGTGCTGACCGCGCTCGAAACCACACCGGCCGGCCGGGAGGCAGCCGCCCAGGTCGCGTCGAACCTGCCCGCCCAAGCCACCCCCGACGCGCCACGCGGCCCGGCCGAACCGGTGTGGGTCACCCCACCGGTGCCCACCCCCGACGGACTGACCTTCGCCGAGGTGGAGAAGGCGTTCCGGTCGTGGTCGGTGGACGGCGAGCCGGTCGGCCACCTGGACAACTACGTCGCCGACTCGCAGATGCGCTTCCTGTACACCTGGGACCTGGTTCGCCAGGACAAGGGGGCCTGTCTGGAGCTCGGCGCCAACCCCTACTTCACCACCTGGCTGTTGGACACCTACACCGACCTGGACCTGTCCCTGGCCAACTACTACGGGCAGCGGGGCGAGTCCACCCAGACCCATTCCTGGCTGCCGCCGGGTGCCTCCGAACGGGTCGAGACGACGCGGTACAGCAAGCTGTTCAACGTCGAGGAGGACGAGTTCCCTTACCCGGACGACTCGTTCGACGTGGTGCTGTTCTGCGAAATGCTCGAGCACATGCTGATGGACCCCATGCACACCCTGCGGCAGATCCACCGGGTGCTCAGGCCGGGCGGCGCACTCGTGCTGACCACGCCGAACGTGGCCCGCATCGAGAACGTGTTGCGGCTGCTGCACGGCTCGAACATGTACGACCCCTATTCGGGTTTCGGCCCGTACGGCCGGCACAACCGCGAATACACCCGCCACGAGTTGCATCGGCTGCTGGATTTCGCCGGCTTCGATGTCGAGGTGTCCATGACGGCCGACGGCCACCCGGTAGACGTCGAGCAGTTCTCCCTGTACGGCGCGGCCGCGCCGTTGATCGAGTACCGCAAGAATGACCTGGGTCACTATCTGTATATCAAGGCTCGCGCCACCCGGCCGCCGCGGCAGGGCCTGCCCAGCTTCCTGTACCGCAGTTGGCCGGAGGGCGCAATCGTCGAGTTCCAGTGATTTCTGGATCGGCCACGGGTCGGGTGTGCATTCGTTCGGGCGATAGGTTGTGCGCGTGAGTTCGGATTCGTTCGTGTCCTTTGCGCCGAACCGGGAAGATGTCGTCCTGTATCGCGCCCTTGCCGATGTCCACGTCGGTCAATATCTCGAGGTCGGCATCCGGGGCCCGGTGACCCAGTCCATCGGTCACGCATTTGCCCGGCGTGGCTGGACCGGCGCGACGATCGAGTCCGGCCGACCGGCCGACCGGGCGGCCGCGCCCGGCGGTGACCTGCACTTCGTCGTCGTCGACGCCGCCACCCCAGCCGAACGGATCGCACTGCTCGGGCGGGTTCTACCGGATTCTGCGCGGCCATGGGTCATCGTCCTGCGCGACGGTGCCGCCGTCGTGCCCATCCGACCGGATCCGGCCGAACTGGAGGCGTTCGACGCACAGGGATACGAACCGTGCCTCAACGACGGCATTTCGATCTTCCTGGTCGACGGCGCCCGTTCGGAGGATCTGCGGGACGCATTGTCACGGCCGGCGAACATCCTGGATGCGGTCGTGTATGAACGCGATCTCGTCCGCGACGACATGTTGGCCGATCTGACCCGCCGAATTGACGAGCTGAGCGCGCAACTGCGCGAACACGACGAGGCGAATCTCGCCGCGCTGCTCGACTGGCGTCGTTTCGCCATAGACGCCTGGGCCCGGGCCGCGACGGCGAGTCGCCGCGACGAAATGCTCGACCTGCGCAAGCAGATCGAGCTCAACTTCAATCACATCAGGGTGGTCGACGACGAAATCGATCGTCTGCGTAGCGAGCTCGATGCGCTACAGCGGACGTTGTCGTGGCGTGTCACCCGTCCGCTGCGCCGAGTGCGCGGGATGACCAGGCGAGGCACGGATTGAGTGGCCACCCACCGACCCGTCCGAGGTTCGTCACCGGGCGCCCGGCGCCGATCGTCGCGTCGGACATCGATCTGGCACAAGCGGCGCAGCGGGCATTGGCCGATCGGCTCAGCGCCGTCGCGGCCCACCTTGTTCCGCAGCATCCACCACCCCCGGGCGATGATCCGGCCACCGACGCCGTCGAAAGCCTGACGGCGTTGGTCCGGTCGTTGATCCTCCGGCCAGACAACGACCGCATCTGGCTGCTGCTGACCGCCGTTGCCGCCGCGTACCCGACCCGCGGCGACGTCGACCGGACCCGACGCAAGCTGCAGCTGTCCGGTGAGCGCCGGGCGGTGCTCGCCGTTCTCGGGGACACCCTGTCCCTCGCGGCCGAGGCCGGCGAGCCCGCGGCATCGGTCGACGTCGTCACCCGGTCCGTGGTCGTCGACGTCGACCACAGCGCCAAGTACGACCTGCACACCGGCATCCAACGGGTGTCCCGCAGTCTCATGCCCCGATGGATCGAGTCCGATCAGGTCCTCCCGGCGGCTTGGACGTCACACACCGGCATCCTGCGGCGCCTGCACCCGTCCGAACTGGCCCGCGTCGTCGACTGGGAAGGCGGCCGCGTCGAACCTGATCCGATCGACGCCGCGTTCGCCGGCGAGTCGCGGGCGACGAGGCTGGTGATCCCCTGGCGCAGCGTCGTCGTGCTTGTCGAGGTTCCGCCCGTGGCGGCCTGTGACCGAATCGCCGCCATCGGCAACTACTCCGGGAACCGGCTCGTCGGTATCGCCTACGACGCCATTCCGGTGTCCTCGGCCGACATGGTTCCGGCACCGGACACGGTCCGATTCATCAAGTACCTCACCGCAGTGAAGTTCGCCAGACGAATGGCGGCGATATCCGCCTCGGCCGCGGCCGAGTTCTCCGGGTTCTCCGAGGCGCTGGCGACGCAGGGGCTGCCCGGACCCGACATCATCGAGGTGGCACTTGGCGCTCCGTCGAGCCGGGGCCGCGCGGCGGGCGAGCCGGGCGACCCAACACAGCACAGCATCCTTGTCGTCGGGAGCCACGAGCCGCGCAAGAACCACCTCGCCGTCCTGCACAGTGCCGAGATCCTGTGGCGCGAAGGGCACCGGTTCACCCTGAGTTTCTACGGCGGCAGCGGCTGGGGCACCGAGTTCCCCGATCGCGTGCGCGCCCTTGTCCGGTGCGGCCGCTCCATCGTGATTCGCCGCGCGGTGTCCGACCAGGAGCTGGAGGCCGCCTATCGGAACGCCCGGTTCAGCGTCTTTCCCTCGTTGCACGAGGGCTACGGGCTGCCGGTGGTCGAGTCGCTTGCCCACGGGACGCCGGTGATCACGACCGACTTCGGATCGACCGCCCAGGTCGCCGCCGGTGGCGGCGCGCTGCTGGTGGATCCCCGCAACGACGCCGACCTCACCGCGGCGATGCGCACCCTGCTGACCGACGATGCGATCCTGGCCGATCTGCGCGAACAGATCGTCGCACGACCGGAACGCACCTGGGCGGACTATGCCGAGGAACTCTGGAAGCGGCTGGTGGAACCCGAACTGCTGGCGGTCGAGGATCACGATCGTGACGCTGCTGCGGTGGTGACATCGTGATCCTGACCCGGCAATGGCCGCGACGGCCGGCCGCGGAGAAGGCCGCGAACGCGAACACGGACGCGGACCGAGACCCGATCGTCGTCGTCGCGACGGCCATCGACCGGCTGCCCGAGCAGTCCAGGGCGGCGATCAGGCAGCGCTGCGCCGAGTTGACCTGGGCGCTGACCGGCCGGGAGCGGCGAACCGATGGCACGGCCGAGCTCCTTCGGCTGCTGGGCCGCGCGGTGCCGCCGCTCGACCCTGCCCGCACCTGGCTCATGCTGGCGGTGCTCGACGGCCGGTATCCGGAACTGAACAAGGTGCTGTCGGCGAGCCGGGCCGCCACCCTCGACGGAACCCTGAGCGTGCTGATCGCCATCCTGCGGGAGGTGGTCGAGGCCGCTCACGACACCTCGGCGCATGCGAACCGTCCCTGGCCGGCCGTTCGGGTGATGATCGGGCAGACGCTGGTGGACGTGCACCACACCGCGAACTCGGGCTTCGCCACCGGCATCCAACGGGTCACCCGGGAGGTCACCCGCCGCTGGTACGACGCGCACGAGCCAACCCTCGTCGGCTGGCATCGGGACCTGTCCGGAATGCGGATCCTGACACCGGACGAGAGCCGGCGCGCCCGCTGGGGCGGACCGGAGGCCGACATGCCCGAAGCGGATCCGCTGTTGGTGCCATGGCGATGCAGATACATCCTGCCCGAGCTGGCCGCGGAACCGGTGCGGGCCGGTCATCTGCAGACGATGGCCCAGTGCTCCGGGTCGAGCCTGAGCATGATCGGCTACGACCTGGTGCCGATCACCACCGCCGAGACCAGTCACGAGGGCATGGTTCCCGGGTTCGCGCGGAACCTGGCCGCCGCCAGGTACGCGGACGTGATCGTGCCGATCTCCGAGGGTGCGGCGGTCGAGTACCGCGGGTGGCGGGCCATGCTGGCCGGGACGGGACTGTCCGGCCCCCGGATCGAGCCGGTCCTGCTACCGGCGCAGGCGCAGGTGGTGACCGAGGAGACGATGCAACTGGCCCGGTCCCGCATCCGGGTCGGCGCGCTGCCGGCCATCCTGGTGGTCGGCAGCCACGAGCCGCGCAAGAACCACCTCGCCATCCTGCACGCCGCTGAGCTGCTCTGGCGTGAGGGACGACGGTTCAGCTTGTGCTTCATCGGCGGGAATTCCTGGAACAGTGACGATTTCACCCAGATGCTGGAAGATCTGCAAGCGGCCGGTCGCCCGGTCGAGGCCCTGACCGCCGTGGACGACGACCTGCTGTGGGGGGCCTACCGGGTTGCTCGGTTCACCGTGTTCCCGTCGCTCAACGAGGGCTACGGCCTACCGGTCGCCGAGTCGCTTGCCTGCGGAACCCCGGTCATCACCTCGGGCTTCGGGTCGATGAAGGAGATCGCTGACGACGGGGGCGGCGCGCTCCTGGTCGATCCGCGTGACGACCGGTCGCTGACCGATGCGATGCGCACGCTGCTGGTCGACGACGATCTGCTGGGCGAGCTGCGGCGGCAGGCAGGTGCCCGGCCGACGCGCACCTGGGACGCCTACGCGGAGCAGACCTGGCGCGCATTCAACGACATGGAGGCCGATCCGGACCCAAAAGTCGTGTAGCTCAACCAGTATCGAGTGAGGAAGTCGCGATGGAGCAGTCGGTCGGGGACGAACTACAGGCCACTCGGGTCTTGCTGTCCGAGCAGGAGGTCGTCGACACCAAGCGGTTCGGCGTGGCCAAGCGATTCGTCATGCGACGGTCGCGGATGTTCACCCATCGACTGGTCGCGGCAACCGGACACCTGGCCGACGCCGTGCAGAGGGTCGACGCCGGTCACCGTGCGGCGATCGATCAGGTGCGCGGCGACCTCGCCTCGCTGCGCGACGACGGCGTCCGCGCGCGGGACTCCGTCGACACTCTTGCCGCCGAGCTTCGGCAGGCCCGGGTCGCCGACCGGCAGCAGGTGTCCGACGAGCTGACCGCGGTCACCGCCCAGCTGCGCGCGTCGGCCGAGTCGATCACGGTTCTGCAAGCGGCGGTGCGGTCGTTGCAGTCCCGGTTGGAGTCGGTCGAACGGGTGGCCGCGCATCAACGCAGCGAGCTGCAGCGGGCCCGGACCCTGGTGGCCCGGCTGGGCCGATCGGCCACCCAGACCGCCGACGGGCATGCCGCCGAGGAGGCGCGCTCGACACCTGAACCGGCGACATGGTCGACGGACACCCTGGACGAGCGGGCCTACTTGGACTTCGAGGAACGGTTCCGCGGCAGCCGGGACGAGATACGCGCTCGGCAACGCAATGCCGTGCGGTACGTGCGCGACCTGCAGCCGGGGCAGGGCCGGCTGCTCGACCTTGCCTGCGGGCGCGGCGAGTGGCTGGACGTGCTGCGATCGGAGGGGATCGACGCCTACGGGGTGGACAACAACGCGACGATGATCGCCGACGCGGCCGCCGCAGGTCTCGACGTGCGATGCGAGGACGCGCTCATGCACCTGGCTCACCTGGAACAGTCGTCGCTGCAGGGTATCTCGGCCTTCCACTTCGTCGAGCACATTCCCTTGGGCGCCCTGGTCAGGATGCTCGACGACGCCCTGCTGGCGCTGCGACCGGGCGGCGTCCTGCTGCTGGAGACCCCGAATCCGACGAACCTGATGGTCGGGTCGGCGTCGTTCTACCTCGACCCGACCCACGTGCGTCCGGTGCACCCCGAGTTCCTGCGGTTCCTGGTGGAATCCCGCGGGTTCGTCGAGGTGCAGATCCACTACGTGCACCCGGCGATCCCGGCGCAGACCATGATCGACTCCGGCCCTCAGGATGGCTACCCGGACGCCCGGCTCAACCGGGTCGTGACCGCGGTGGAGGGGTTCGTCTACGGGCCCCAGGACTACGTGCTGACCGGCCGCCGCGCGCCGGTCGCCGAGCCATCGGCCATGGTCGTGCCGACGCAGGAGTCGACACCTGCCCGCACCGAGACAACAGTTGCGGACTCGGGCCGGTTCGATTCAGTTCCCACATCCGACCGCGACACCGAGTAGGCTCGCGGCCTACCGGAATTCCGCCACGAATTCACAGGGGTACGCATGCGAGTGAAGGACATTCTGCACAAGAAGGGTACCGAGGTCGCCACGATCGACCCGGAAGCGACGATCGCGCAGGCCGTCGCGGTCCTGTACGAACGGCGGATCGGTGCCCTTGTGGTCAGCTCCGACGGCGCGGAGATCAGTGGCATCCTCAGTGAACGCGACGTGGTCGGCGCGCTGGCCACCCTGGGCCCCGACCTGTTGACCGCGCCGGTCCGGCGGTTCATGACCGCCGACGTGCTCACCTGCGAACCCGGTGACGAGCTGCGCACCCTGGCGATCACCATGACCGACAAGCGGTTCCGGCACATGCCGGTGACCGTTGACGGCCGGCTCGCCGGCATCGTGTCCATCGGCGACGTGGTCAAGCATCGGGTGGACGAGTTGCAGACCGAGCACGACCAGCTCATGGACTACATCTCGTCCGGCTGACCGTCAGACGATGATCGCCTGTTCCCGGAACGCCCTCGTCCCGTCGACGACCGATCGGTAGGCGACGGCCAGGCCGGACACCGCCCGCCGCAGGCGGTCCGGTTCATGCACGAACGGAATTCTCACCCACTGCTCGAAGGCGCCGTCCACACCGAACCGGGGTCCGGCGGTCAACGCGACGCCGAGATCCTCGGCCGCCACGCTCAGCCGGGAGGAGACCGGTCGGGGTAGCCGGACCCACAACGACAGGCCGCCGCTGCCGGGAATCCACCGCCACTCGGGGAGCTCACCTCGCAGGGCATCGATGAGCGCCGCTCGGCGCTCCCGCAGCTCGAGGACGCGTTCGGTGACCAGCTGATCGGCCTGCTCCAGCAGCAACGCCACCGTGAGCTGTTCCAGCGGCGGAGTACCCAGGTCGCTGGGCGCGCGTACGGTGGCCAGCCGGGCGATGGTCGCCTCGTCCGCCCGGATCCAGCCGATTCGAAGACCACCCCAGAACACCTTGGACGCGCTACCGATGCTGATCACCGGGCCGAACGCGGCCATCGGTGGTGGCGGCCGGCCGTCGAGCGCGAGATCGGCCATCGTCTCGTCGACCACCAGCGCCATCCGCGCGGACCTGCCGATCCCGGCGAGCTCCCGGCGCCCGGCCTCGTCCAGGGTCAGGCCGGTCGGGTTGTGATGGTCGACGATCAGATAGGCCACGCTGGGCGCGAGTTGCCTGACGTTGGCGCGCACGCCATCGAGATCCCACCCCGGCGTGCCGGCGTCGGTCAACAACGGCACCGGTGCCACGCGCCCGCCCGCCGCCGTGATCGACTCCAGCACATGCGGGTAGGTGGGCTGCTCGACCAGCACCCGATCGCCGGGCGCGGTCAGCATGCCGATCACCAGGGTCATCGCCTGCTGCGCGCCGTGGGTGATCAGGATCTGCTCCGGACGGGTGGGCACCCCGCGCGCCGAGTACCGGTCGGCCACCGCACGACGCAACCGCAGACCGCCGACAACGCCGAGTCCGTGTCCGGCCAGCTGCTCCGGCATCTGCTCCAATGCCCGGCGGTACGCGGTTGCGACCGCCGGCAGGGCCGCCGGGGCGGCGTACGACAGGTCGACGATGTCCTCCTCGGGCTCGGCCGTCGGCCCGAACCGCAGCCCCGCCGACGATCGCGCGGCCGCGTCGGCCGGCAGGGCGATGGTGCTGCGGGCGCCCTGCCTGGAGTCGAGGTAGCCCCGCTCGCGCAGTAGTGCGTAGGCAGCGGCCACGGTGGTCCGGCTGACCCGCAGCGCGGCGGCCAGATCCCGCTCACCGGGCAGGCCGGTGCCGACGGGAAGCCGGCCGTCGGCAGCCAGCACACCGATCCGCTCGGCAAGGGCGCGGAACGCCGGTCGGGGCCGATGCCCTTCGTCCCTCCACCGCGCGAGATCACGAGTGAGCCGATCGGCGGACACCATTCGCGCGTTCATCGGGCCAGTATTTCGCAACTGGATCTAGTTTGCATAGCCAGTAACGGCGCATCGTAGAAACATGACCAAGTTCTCCTGGCTCCGCCGCCGCGTCACGTCCACCGACTTGGACACCACTACGTCCACCAGGCAACGCTTCCCCCGATACTCGGGGACCTGGGAGGATCGCGACACCCCTCGTGCCAGTGCCGATCTACTGGCCGCGCGAGATCGATCCAGTTCGACCTAACTGGACTCATAGCGGCGCCGCGCGGGTTCGCTGCGGTTCATGCCGTTGCCGGGCCCGCGTTGGTCCGCTGATCAAGTCCGTGCTGAGCCCGCAAAGCGAACGCAGTCTGCACGGGTTTCGTCAGCGAACGTCCGCCGCCATCGCGAATTCGCTGGTCAAACACGCGTGCAGCGGGGTGCAACCGGCGTCGAGGCGCCGGAATGATCAGCGAACCAACGCGGTCCGGGTCACCCTCGAGCCGGCTTGGGCGACGGCACCCGAGGGATCCTTCCGCTGTGCACGGCGGCGTCGAGCACGTCGTGTACGGCCGCGGCGATCATGGCCAGACCGGGGTCGACGAACAGCAGGCTGTAATGGTTGGCGCCAGGCACCTCCCGTACGTCGACGGACGGGAACCGGCGACGCCAGGAGTCGACCCAGCCGGCCGGGAAGAGTCCCGGCTCCTCGTTCATCAGGTCCAGTGGCGCACGCAGGAACGGGGTGGGTGCGGCAAGGGCGGCCAGGCCGGCCGGCAACCAGTCCCCGCCGTCATGCAGGTCCCGGGAGTCGGTCCGCAACGCCTCCAGACGGGTCGCCGCACGGTAGTTTCCGGGTTCACCGACCAGGTCGTAGTCGACGTAGTCGGTGATCGCATCGGTCCACCGGGCGAACGACGGATGCGCCATGAAGAATCGTCGGTAGGAGTCCCGATCGGCGAACGTCATCGACAAGCGCTGCTGCGCGGGACCCAGGATCGCCGCGGTCACCTCGTCCGTCGTCAGGCCCTCCGGGACGATCAACGGCAGCCCGCCGTCCACGAGCACCACGCCGGCCACCCGGGACGAGTGCCGAGCCACGGTGGCAACGGTGACGAATCCGCCCATCGAATGCCCGACGACAATCGCCGACGGCACCTCGAGGTGATCCATCACCCGCGCGAGATCGTCCGCGTGCCCGGCGATCCCGTAGGGGCCGGGGAGGTCCCTCGATCGGCCCCTGCCGCGCAGGTCCGGCGCGATCACCCGCAACTCGGGCAGCCGCTGGGCCACCGACGCCCACACCCGGTGCGACGCGGTGATCCCGTGCACCGCGAGCACGGTGGGCGCGTCGACCAGGTCGGACCCCGGTGCCGACGGTTCGGGCTCCCAGATGCCGACCGGCATGTCGCCCCCGCGGACGGGTACCTCCTGTGTGCGGTAACGATCGGTCACCCGCTGATCCTCGCAGACGGTCCCGGTCGACCCTGAAGGGGTCGGGAAAGCCCGAAGCGGGGTGGACCACGATGGTCCACCCCGCTTCCGGTGCAGCGCCGAGCGCTCAGCTCACTTGATGGTGGCCTTCGCGCCGGCCTCCTCGAGCTTGGCCTTGGCGGCCTCGGCGGCCTCCTTCGGAGCCTTCTCCAGGATCGGCTTCGGCGCCGAGTCGACGAGGTCCTTGGCCTCCTTCAGGCCCAGCCCGGAGACCAGCTCGCGGACGGCCTTGATGACCTGGACCTTCTTCTCGCCGGCCGACTCCAGGATGACATCGAACTCGTCCTGCTCCTCGACGGCCTCGGCCGGCGCGGCCGCGCCGCCACCACCGGCGGCGGCCACCGCGACCGGCGCGGCGGCGGTCACGCCGAAGGTCTCCTCGAACTGCTTGACGAACTCGGACAGCTCGATGAGGGTGAGCTCCTTGAAGGCATCGAGCAGTTCGTCGGTGGTCAGCTTCGCCATGGTGGCGTCCTTTCACTTCTGGTGCCCGTCCCCACTCCGTGGGAGGGGCGTGGTTCCTGGTTGCGATGACCGGGCGACCGGTCGGGTCTGGTGCTGTGGAACGATGTCGGCCCGGTCAGGCCGAAGCGGACTCGGTCTCGGCGTCGACCGCCTGCGGCGCGTCGTCGCCCGCCTCGTCGGACGGCACCCCACCCTGCTTCTCCTGCAGGGCGGCGAGCAGCTGCGCGGTCTTCGTCGGCAGCGCGTTGAGCACGATGGCGGCCTTGGTCAGCGTGCCCTTCATCGCGCCGGCCAGCTTGCCCAGCAGCACCTCGCGCGAATCGAGGTCGGCCAGCTTGGTGACCTCTGCGGGATCCAGCGGTCGACCGTCCAGCAGACCGCCCTTGATGACCAGCATCGGGTGCGCCTTGGCGAAGTCACGCAGCGCCTTCGCGGCGTCGACCGGCTCGCCGGTGACGAACGCGACCGCGGTCGGCCCGACGAACAACTCGTCGAGACCCTGCACCCCGGCGTCCGCGGCGGCCCGCTTGACCAGGGTGTTCTTGGCGACCGTGTAGGCGGTGTCGCCGCCGAGCGACCGGCGCAGCTCGGTGAGCTGGGCCATGGTCAGGCCGCGGTACTCGGTGACCACGGCCGCGTTCGCGGTGCGGAACCTCTCGCTGATCTCGGCAACGGTTGCGACCTTGTCGGCCTTTGCCATGCGTCGCCTCCTTCCTCACTCTCCGGCCGGGGTGTCCCCGGCGTCGTGCGTGCGCTGCGGTGTGCGGCGCACCTTCCACGCCTGACGGCCGGTCGGACGGGCGGAGACGACGAACGCCCCGGCGCAGGGGCACGGGGCGTGAGCAGCGAGCGGCGCGGGCCGCACGGTGGTGAACCTCGTCCTCCTGCGCGGGCCGCCCGGACATGTCCGGGTCCTTCATCCGCACGCGACCCTTGCTGGACGCACGCGGAAGCCGACGGTCTTCGGTGGATTGCCGTTCAGCGTACGCGATCCTGCTGGCCAGGCCAAATGCGTCCGGCCGGGCTCGGCCCCGTTCCGCGCACGCGCCTCTACCAGCACCCGGGTCGCCCACGGACCCAGAGCTCGCATGGCTTGGTGGAACCCTTGGCCGCTCCCGGCACGGTGGCATCTGCGCCGGCCACTCAGGTTCGGGCTGGTCGTCGTCGGTATCGGCGGTGGGCCGCTGCCGGACCTCGAAGATCGGCATGTAGGCGTTCATGAAGATCTCGCAGTCCGACCCCGGGATCGGGATCGGCGGCCGTCCACATCGACCTGCGAGCTCGTCAGCCCTCGTCGGCGGCAAGCAGGTTGCGGGTGCGCGCCGGATCGACCGGGATGCCCGGGCCTTGAGTGGTGGAGAACCAGACCTTCTTGAGGTACTTGCCCTTGGACGCCGATGGCTTGGCCCGCAGCACCTCGTCCAGCGCGGCCGCGTAGTTCTCGACCAGCTTCTCGGTCGGGAAGGACACCTTGCCGATCACCAGATGCAGGTTCGCAGCCTTGTCGACCCGATAGTTGATCTTGCCGCCCTTGATGTCGGCGACGGCCTTGGTCACGTCGGGGGTGACGGTGCCGGTCTTCGGGTTCGGCATCAGGCCGCGCGGGCCCAGGATGCGGGCGATCCGGCCGACCTTGGCCATCTGGTCGGGGGTGGCGATGGCGGCGTCGAAGTCCAGCCAGCCACCCTGGATCCGGGCGATCAGGTCGTCCGAGCCGACCGCGTCCGCACCGGCTGCTTCCGCCTCGGCGGCCTTGTCGCCGACCGCGAACACAATGACGCGGGCGGTCTTGCCGGTGCCGTTGGGCAGGTTGACGGTGCCTCGCACCATCTGGTCGGCCTTGCGGGGATCGACCCCGAGCCGCATGGCCACCTCGACGGTGGCGTCCATCTTCGCCGGGGACGTGGTCTTCGCCAGCTCCGCGGCCTCCAGCGGGGAGTACAGGCGAGTCCGGTCCACCTTGTCGAAGGCCTCACGATAGGCCTTGCTGCGCTTCATTTCTGCTCCTGTGTTGTCCTGGTTCGCACAAGTCACGGTCAATTCAGGGGTGTGGTCCGCGGGCCGCGCCGGGCCCTGCCACGTGGTGCTGGAACTGCGAATCAGTCGGTGACGGTGATGCCCATCGACCGGGCGGTGCCGGCGATGATCTTGGCCGCGGCGTCCACGTCGTTGGCGTTGAGGTCGACCTGCTTGAGGGTGGCGATCTCCCGCACCTGGGCAGCGGTCACCGCAGCGACCTTGGTCTTGTTCGGGGTGCCGGAACCCTTCTCCACGCCCGCCGCCTTGAGCAGCAGCCTCGCCGCCGGCGGGGTCTTGAGCTTGAAGTCGAACGACCGGTCCTCGTAGATGGAGATCTCCACCGGCACCACGTCGCCGCGCTGCTGCTCGGTGGCGGCGTTGTAGGCCTTGCAGAACTCCATGATGTTCACGCCGTGCTGGCCGAGAGCGGGGCCGACCGGCGGCGCCGGGTTGGCCATCCCGGCCTTGATCTGCAGCTTGACGATCGCTGCGAGCTTCTTCTTCTTCGGAGGCATTGCTTGTCCTTCTGGTTGTCCTTCTGTGCGGATCCGGGCTCGGGTCGGGCCCGGAAATCTGGGGTCAGATCTTGGCGACCTGGGTGAACGAGAGCTCCACGGGCGTCTCCCGGCCGAAGATGGAGACCAGCACCTTGAGCTTCTGCGCGTCGGCGTTGACCTCGTTGATCGTGGCCGGGAGAGTGGCGAACGGGCCGTCCATGACGGTGACCGACTCGCCGACCGAGAAATCGACCTCGGTACGCACCGGTGCGGCGCCCGGCGTGGTGGCCACGCTTGCCGGCTTGCGCGGCGCAGCCGGAGTCAGGATCTTGACGACCTCGTCGATGGTCAGCGCGGACGGCTTCTGCGCGGTCGCGCCGACGAACCCGGTGACGCCAGGGGTGTTGCGCACCGCGCTCCACGACTGGTCGGTCAGATCCATCCGGACCAGGATGTAGCCGGGGTACACCTTGCGCTGCACCTGCTTGCGCTGCCCGTTCTTGATCTCGGTGACCTCCTCGGTGGGCACCTCGATCTGGAAGATGTAGTCCTCCATGTCCAGGGACTTGATGCGGGTCTCGAGGTTCGTCTTGACCTTGTTCTCATAGCCCGCGTAGGAGTGCACGACGTACCACTCGCCGGCCGCCCGCTTGAGCGCCGACCGCAGCGCCTCGACCGGATCCTCTTCCGCTTCCTCGACGTTCTCGACGACGAGCTCGTCCACCACCAGGTCGTCACCGATCTCCTGGACGGTTTCGACGACGAGCACGTCCTGCACCTCGTCGGATTCCGCCAGGTCCTCGATCGCCTCCTGGATCTCGGCGGTCTCGGCCTCGGTGTCGTGCTCGATGTCATCGTCACCGGCCGGCACGGAGGCGATGATGGTCTCGTCTCCGTCGGTCAGCACGACGTCACGGGGCGGCTCGCCGCCGGGGTACTCGACGTCACTGGACACGATGGATGCTCACTTCCTGAATCTCGTTCGTTGTTCGTTGCCGGCCGACGGGCCGTGGCGACCGGTCAGCCGAAGACGGCGAACACACCCTTGGCGAACAGCAGGTCGAGCACGCCGACCAGCGCCACCATGAACACCACGAAGACGATCACCACGAAGGTGTAGGTGACCATCTGGTTGCGCGTCGGCCAGATGACCTTGCGCAACTCGGCGACCACTTCCCGCAGGAAGCGGCCGAGCCTGGTGAACGGATTGGGCTTCTTGACGGCCGTCGCCGAAGTCCGCTTGGGCGTGGCCGCGCCCTTCTTGTCCGATGTGCCGGCTCTGGCCGCGGCCCGACGGGCCGCGGCTCGCGCCGAACCCGGGGAGGCCGGGGTCGTCAACGCCGAGTCGTCGTCCGCGTCCTCGTTCGCCTCGGTGTCGCCGACCGCGTCGGCGGGCGTCGCCTTGGACAGCGAGGGGGCCTTGCGGGCCGTGGCGCCGCGTCCGGACGAGCCTGCCGCTGCGCCGGCGCCACCCTCGGCCGGCGCCCTGGACTGCGCCTCGTCACCCGACCGGTCACCGCCGGACGCGGTACCGTCCGTCGACACCCCGTCGCGCTCGTCGCTCACTCGCTACGTCCTCACCTGTGCTGGATCCGCTGCATCGCTGCGCCGGATCGTTCGATGGTGCTGCAGGGGCGACAGGACTTGAACCTGCAACCTGCGGTTTTGGAGACCGCTGCTCTGCCAGTTGAGCTACGCCCCTTTGGCCACGACCTGCCGACTGTCACGGCCGGCCGCCCGCCATCAGAACCCCTCTCGCAAATCCGGGATGTGCCCGTCCGCCCGACGCGCGGGCAAGCGGGAGCACACCCCGGCTGTCAAGTGTAAGGCACGGCGCGAGCGACGTCCGCCCGCACGCGGCCCCGGCAATCCGGTCCCGAGATCGCGTGCCACGATTGCCCCATGAGTACGCGCGCGCCCGTGTCGAGCACCCGTCCCCGGATCTCCGCCCGCATCGGCGGGATCGCCGAGTCCGCGACGCTTGCGGTCGACGCGAAGGCCAAGGCGCTCAAGGCCGCGGGTCGTCCGGTGATCGGGTTCGGCGCCGGCGAGCCCGACTTCCCCACCCCGGACTACATCGTGCAGGCCGCGATCGCCGCCTGTTCGGTACCGGCCAACCACCGGTACACCCCGGCCGCGGGTCAACCGGCCCTGCGCGAGGCGGTCGCGGCGAAGACCAAGCGTGATTCCGGTCTGGAGGTCGGGGCCACCGAGGTGCTGATCACCAATGGCGGCAAGCAGGCCGTATACCAGGCATTCGCGACGCTGCTCGACCCCGGCGACGAGGTGCTGCTGCCGGCTCCCTACTGGACCACGTATCCCGAGGCCATTGCGCTGGCGGGGGGCGTCACCGTGCCGGTGGTCGCCGACGAGTCGGCCGGTTACCTGGTCGCCCTGGAACAGCTCGAGGCGGCCCTCACACCCAGGACGAAGGTGCTGCTGTTCTGCTCACCGTCCAACCCGACCGGTGCCGTGTACCCGCCGGAACAGGTCGCGGCGATCGGCAGGTGGGCGGCCGAGAAGGGCCTGTGGGTGATCACCGACGAGATCTACGAGCACCTGGTCTATGGCGAGGCCGTACACGCGTCGATGCCGGTGGTCGCGCCGGAGATAGCCGACCGGTGCATCGTGGTGAACGGCGTGGCCAAGACCTACGCGATGACCGGCTGGC
>CAYZBB010000022.1:0-57589 GCA_964476495.1 uncultured Actinomycetes bacterium
TCATCGCGCACATCGACCACGGCAAGTCGACGCTGGCGGACCGGATGCTGCAGCTGACCGGGGTGGTCGAGGAGCGTGCGATGCGCGCCCAGTACCTGGACCGGATGGACATCGAGCGCGAGCGCGGCATCACCATCAAGTCGCAGGCCGTGCGGCTGCCCTGGTCGGCGCCGTCCGCCGACGGGTCCGTCAAGGACCACGTGCTCAACCTGATCGACACCCCCGGCCACGTCGACTTCACCTACGAGGTGTCCCGGTCGCTGGCCGCCTGCGAGGGTGCGGTGCTGCTGGTCGACGCCGCGCAGGGGATCGAGGCGCAGACGCTGGCCAACCTGTACCTGGCGCTGGAGAACGATCTGCACGTCATCCCGGTGCTGAACAAGATCGACCTGCCGGCCGCCCAGCCGGAGCGGTATGCCGAGGAGATCGCGCACATCATCGGCGGGTCGCCCGGCGATGTGTTGCGGGTGTCCGGCAAGACCGGCGCCGGCGTCAAGGAGTTGCTGGACAAGGTCGTCGCCGAGGTGCCGGCGCCGGTGGGGGAGTCCGACGCCCCCGCGCGGGCGATGATCTTCGACTCGGTCTACGACATCTACCGCGGCGTCATCACCTACATCCGCGTGATCGACGGCAAGATCACCCCGCGCGAGCGGATCCAGATGATGTCCACCAAGGCGGTGCACGAGCTGCTCGAGGTCGGTGTCATCTCACCCGAACCGATCCCCACCCAGGGTCTGGGCGTCGGCGAGGTCGGCTACCTGATCACCGGGGTGAAGGACGTCCGGCAATCCCGGGTCGGCGACACCATCACCTCCGCCGCCAAGGGCGCGACGGTGCCGCTCGGCGGCTATCGCGACCCGAAACCCATGGTGTACTCCGGGCTCTACCCGCTCGACGGTTCGGACTACCCGCTGCTGCGCGACGCCCTGGACAAGCTGCGGCTCAACGACGCCGCGCTGACCTACGAGCCGGAGACCTCGGCGGCCCTCGGTTTCGGTTACCGCTGCGGCTATCTCGGCCTGCTGCACCTGGAGATCACGCGCGACCGCCTCGAACGGGAGTTCGGGCTGGACCTGATCTCAACGACGCCCAACGTGGTGTACCGGGTGACGATGGAGGACGGGACGACGCACATCGTCACCAACCCGAGCGACTGGCCGGGCGGCAAGATCCGCGAGGTGTTGGAGCCGATCGTGCGGTGCACGATCATCAGCCCCAGCGAGTACATCGGCACGATCATGGAGCTGTGCCAGTCCCGGCGAGGGTCGTTGGGCGGAATGGACTATCTGTCCGAGACGCGGGTCGAGCTGCGCTACACGATGCCGCTGGGCGAGATCATCTTCGATTTCTTCGACGCGCTGAAGTCCCGCACCCGTGGCTACGCATCGCTGGACTACGAGGAGATCGGCATGCAGGAGGCCGAGCTGGTCAAGGTCGACATCCTGCTGCAGGGCGAACCGGTCGACGCGTTCTCCGCGATCGTGCACAAGGAGGCCGCGTACGCCTACGGCGTGGCGATGACGGCCAAGCTGCGCGAGCTGATCCCGCGGCAGCAGTTCGAGGTTCCGATTCAGGCCGCGGTCGGGTCGAGAATCATTGCCCGCGAGACGATCCGGGCGATGCGCAAGGACGTGCTGGCCAAGTGCTACGGCGGCGACATCACCCGCAAGCGCAAGCTGCTGGAGAAGCAGAAGGAGGGCAAGAAGCGGATGAAGATGGTCGGCCGGGTCGAGGTGCCGCAGGAGGCCTTCATCGCCGCGCTGTCCACCGACGCGTCCGGGGCGACCGGGGGCAAGGACTCCAAGAAGTAATCCACCCATCCGTTTGCCATGTTCGGCCCCGGATCGGCCTGATCCCGGGCCGAACATGGCAAACGGATCGGTTGGGGGTGGTGTCGGGGTCGGTTGGGGGTGGCGTCGCGGCGATGGCCCGAGCGCCTCGGCCATTCAGTCCGGCAACAGCCCGATGAGATAGCTGCGCACCGCCGCGGCGATCTCGGCCCGCGATTCGTCGGTGCCGGCCGGCGCGGCGGACAATGACCCCACTCCGACGAGCCGGTCGTATTGCAGGCCGTCGAGCAGGGCGATGAGGCCCTCGGCGGCTCGGGGCGGGTCGGTCGCGCCGAGCCGGCTGACGGCGCCGATCGCCAGTCGACGGAAAACATCGCCGGCATGCAGGATCTCGCGCAGATCGGGATCGGAGGCGACCTCGATCTCGCAGGCCATCCGAGCCAGCGTTGCCGGCCTGTGCGTCGAGATCTGACCGTCCACGAAGACCGCGACGCGTGTCGCCAGCTGATCGGCCTCGGCCAGGCGTTCGGCCCTGGTACCAGGTGCCCCGTCGGTGACGGTCGGCGGCCCGGGCAGCCGGGAAAGGCGCTCCTCGTTGACCTGGGCGATTCGAACCAGCACGCCCCGCAACAGTTCTCGTCGTGTCCGGAAGTGGTACGAGGTGGTGCCGGTTGGTACGTCTGCGGCGGCGTCGACGGCCCGATGAGTGAGCGAGCGGACGCCGCTGCCGGCGATCAGGCCGATCGCGGCGTCGGCGAGCAACTGCGGCCGATCGGTGGTGACGGGCATCGGAAGGGTCTCCTTGACATGAGGCACTACGGGTGTAGTGTAGCCGCTACAAACGTAGTGCTACATATGTAGCGACCGAGGGAGCAGCACGATGAGCAGAGCGCGCTGCTGCCGACCGGAACCGGACCCCGGCATCGCGACCGTCGAACAGTGGTTGACCCGTGGCGCGGGCCAGGACCAGCCTGGAGAAATGGAGCGAGCGTCATGAGAGTCGGAATCGTCGGGGCCGGCATCGGCGGACTGGCCACCGCCGTCGGACTGCACCGGGCCGGGGTGGACGTCACCGTCTTCGAACGGCAGGGACGGCCAACGGTCGGTGGGTCGGGGCTGTCGCTGTTCGGCAATGGGCTTGCCGCGCTGCGCGGACTCGGGCTGGCGCACGCGGCGCGCGAGATCGGTGCCGTGGCTGGTGGTCTCGGGGTCGAGGTGCCCGCGGGCCAGCGGCGTCCGGATGGACGCTGGCTGGCCCAGGTGCCGCGGACGGTCAAGGAGACCGTGGCCGTGGTGCACCGTGCCGACCTCCACCGGATCCTGCTGGACGCGCTGCCGCCAGGCACCGTACACACCGGCCGAGCAGCGCAACGGGTCTCGCCCGACGGTCGGACCATCGAGTTCGACGGCGTGACCGAGACGTCCGGATCCACCCACACATTCGACGTCGTGGTGGCCGCCGACGGCATCCGCAGCCGGATCCGCTCGCAGTGGGCGGACGATCCCGGCGTTCGCTACGCCGGCTACCTGGCCTGGCGCGGGGTCACCGGCCGCCCTGTCGACGTCGCCTCGGGAACCGGTGAGACCGTCGGCCGGGGACTGCGTTTCGGGATCGCCCCGTTGGCCGACGGTCGGGTGTACTGGTTCGCCGTGGTCACCCGGCCGACCGACGCCCCCGCGCCGGACGGACCGGACCTGATTCGCGGCCTGTTCGGCGGCTGGCACGCGCCGATCGCCGAACTGATCGACGCCACCCCGGCCGGCGACATCCACGGGCTGCCGATCGAGGAACTGGCCGGCCAACTGTCCAGATTCCGGTTGGGCCGGTGCGCGCTGCTCGGCGACGCCGCGCACGCCATGACGCCGAATCTGGGCCAGGGCGGCAACCAGGCGTTGGAAGATGCGGTCACGCTGGCGTCACTGCTGGCCGCCGCCGGAGATCCGGACGTCGCGCTGGACGAGTACGACCGGCTGCGCCGGCCCCGCACCCAGCGGATCGCCCGGCAGTCCGGTCTGATCGGGCGAGTGCTGCAGGCGGGCGGGCCGGTGACCAGCCGGCTGCGCGACACGGTGCTCCGGCTCACCCCCTCCCGTGCCACTGCCCGCGGCGCTCTGGCGGTGCAGCGCTGGCAGCCGCCGGTCATTCCCACGATCGCGGCCGTCCCGGGCTCCCCGGCCGCCACCATCAAGAAGGGGGCGACCTGATGAGTCGGCCGATCACCCGCGTCCTGCTCGCCGTGTTGGGTGTGTTCTTCGGCCTGATGCCGGGGATGTGGGCGGCATTCCGGCCGGAGTCGTTCTACTCGGACTTCCCGGTGGTGCGACCGGCCTGGGTGGGAGCGGACGGTCCGTTCAACGAGCACCTCATCAGGGACGTGGGTGCGATGTTCCTGGCGCTCGGGGTGGTCGCGTTGGTGGCCGCCATCACCGGCGGCGTCGCCCAGGCGCGGCTGGCCGGTCTGGCCTGGCTGATCTTCGGGTCGATCCATTTCGCCTACCACGTCACGCATTTGCACGTCTACGAGGCGCTGGACCAGTGGCTCAACGTGATCAGCCAGGTCGGCTGCATCGTGGTCGCGCTGGCGGTGGTGCTCATCCCGCCTGCCCGGCCCGACCGACCGGAGCGAGCCTCGTTCACACCCGCGCGGACGCCAGGACTGTCCTGAGCACACCGGCAAAGGCAGCCGGCTGCGGCAGGAAGCCGCCGTGGTCGCCGGGGAACTCGACCATCTCCAGGCCGAGCAGGTCTGCCAGCGCTGTGGTGGTGCGATAGGTGAGCAGGTGTCCGGATTCGGCGCCGACGCCCACCACGACCTGGCCGGGTCGGGCGGTCAGTGCAGCGACGTCCGGCCGGTACCGCGTGGTGCCCAGGATCTCGTAGCCGAACATGCGCACGGAGTCGGCGATGTCCTGCTCGGACGGCTGCCAGTCCTGGGCGTCCGCGTGGGCGGGGTCGTGCGCCTCGGGTCCGGGTTCGGCCTGGTCGAATCCGGCCTGGGCCATGAACTTCGCGAATGCCGCCTGGACGCCGTCCCGGCGGAACGTGGCCACGATGTCGTCGGTGAGCGCCATCTGCTCGGCGGCGTCCGGCAGGATCGTCAGCAGCGGCGGTTCGTGCGCGACCAGCGTCCGCACCCGCGACGGGTGCCGGGTGACCAACGCCAATCCGGTCACCGCGCCCCCGCTGCTGCCGAACACGTCGGCCCGCTCGACGTCGCGCGCGTCCAGCACCGCGGCGATGTCGTCGGCGCGGTCGTCGGGGGTGCTCGGCAGGGTCGGATCGGTCAGCCTGCTGCCCGAGATGCCGCGGGGATCATGGGTGACGACCGTGAACGAGCCGGCAAGGGCGTCCGCGAGTGGTCCGAAGAATCGCGCCGCCATCGGGGAGCCGACGATCACGAGCACCGGGCCGGAGCCGCGGACCTCGTAGAGGATGGTGGCACCGGGCACGTCGACGGTGTGGGTGGTGGTGGTCATCGGGTTCCCTTCGGTCGGATGTGTCGAGGAACTGACCGTCGATGCGCAAGGGACTCATCGGTCGGCTGCACCGCGCGACGGTGGGGCTAGACCCACCCCGGCCGGGAGCCTGCCCCGCTGTGCGGCGACCGCTCCGCGGCGAACCATCGAGCCATGAGTGCAGCCGCAACCGCCGGCATCGGCTACCCGCCGGCCGAACCGAGCCCACGAACCGCCCGAGCGGGTCTGGCCTCCCCCCGCGCATGGGCCGAACTCGTCTACGCGGTGGTCGATCTCGCGCCGGCGATCGCATTCTTCGTGCTGGTCATCACCCTGCTGACGGTCGGCGCCGGCCTGGCGGTGATCTACATCGGCGTCCTGATAGTCGTCCTGGCACTGCTGGTCGCCCGCTTCGGTGGCCTGGTGCAGCGCTCCATCGCGCTGGCGTTGCTGGACCTGCCGACCGCGGCGCCGCAGTGGACGCAGCCACGTCGCAGCGGCCCGATCGCGGCGATCGGCGCGGTGCTGCGGGACCCGGCGCACTGGCGCGCCACCGCCTACTTCTGCATCAAGATCGTGCTGGCCCCGTTGACCTTCTCCGTCGCGGTGGCGATGTACTCCTCGGGGCTGGGCGCCCTCACCTACCCGGTGTGGCGGCCGTTCCTGCCCGAACAGGCGGCCTGGGACGGGACCGTCCACCGGGGCACGCAGCTGTGGCCGGGCCTGTTCATCGACACCTGGCCGACCATGCTCATTCTCGGGGCACTCGGGCTGGGTGTGCTGTGGTGCGCGCCGCGGGTCGTCGCGTTCCTCACCACCGTCGACCGCATCCTCATCGTGGCCCTGCTGGCGCGCCGCGACGGCTGATCAGGCGTGCCGCGGCGGCCGGCCGAGATCGCGCAGACCTGGGGCGACCGCGGCGACCAGGCCGGCAAGCAGGCAGCCGCCGCCGATGGCCGCGAAACCCCAAGCCGGACCATAGGTGTCGACGAGCGGACCGAACGCCACAAGACCGAGCGGGCCGGCGGCCAGGGCGAGCGCGGTGTACGAGCCGATGACCCGTCCCCGGTACCGTTCCGGGGTTCGGGACTGGATGATCACCGCGCACAAGGGGTTCACCGGACCGGTGGCGATACCCGCGGCCAGCGCCAGGACCACCATCACCGGAACCGACGGCAGGAGTGCGAACGCCCCGAGGGACAGTCCGGCCAGTGCCAGCGCCGCCACCAGAGCAATCCGTGTCGGGATACGGTGTGCGACCGCACCATAGGCGAGCGCACCCACGATCGCCCCGCCCGCGTAGCCGGCAAGGATCACGCCGAACGCGACCACCTGCCCGGATTCGTTGAGATACGCGTTGAGCACGACGGACTCGAACGGAAGCAGGAACAACCAGATCACCGCCGCGGTCAGCGTGATCGCGCGCAACGTGCGGTCCCGCACCAGGAACCGCACCCCGTCCCAGACGGAGCGCAGGTAGGGCTGCGGTTCCGGCCGGGACGACAGGCCGTCCGGCACCATCGACCAGGTGACCAGCACGGCCAGGGCGAACAGTGCCGCGGCCACCCAGACCGTGCCGAATCCGCCGACGACCACGAGCAGCAGCCCGGCGAGGGCCGGGCCGGCCAGGTAGCCCACGTTCTCGGCCACCTCACCCCATGCGTTCACCCTGGCCAGCGCCACCCCGGCGGCCCGCGCGGCGTCCGGACGCAACGCCTCCCGGGCGGCCGCGCCGGGACTGTCGAACACCGCGCCCACCGCAACCAGCACCAGTACCAGGCCCACGCCCAGGCCGACCGTTGCGTCGGCCAGCGGCAGCGCGGCCACCGCCGACGCGCTGAGCGTGTCCGCGATCAACGACGTCCGACGCTTGCCGATCCGATCGATGAGCGCCCCGCCGAACACCGCGGAGAACACGATGGGCGCGATCGCCGCCGCCCCTGCCAGCCCGGCCAGTGCTGCGCTTCCGGTGCGCTCGAGCACCAGCCAGGGCACGGCAACGGCGACGACGCTGTTCGCGGTGACCGAAAGGGCGGTCGCGACGAGGACCCCGGCGAGCGGGAGGACGGCTCGCGCTGCCACCCTGGTCAGGCCGCTCTCATGCGGTGAGGACGAGCTTGCCAGGGGCGCCCTCTTCCAGGTCCCGGAGCGCGCGAGCACCGTCGGCGAGCGGGTACGTCCGGTCCACCACCGGCCTGAGCGCGGTGGCGTCGCACAATGCGATCAGCCGGCGCATCTCGTCGAGAGTGCCCATCGTCGAGCCGATCACCGAGATCTGCAGGAAGAACAGCCGTTGCAGGTCCGCAGACGGGTCGTAGCCGCTGGTGGCGCCGCAGCAGACCACCACGCCGCCGGGCCGCACCGCCCGCATCGTGTGCGCCCAGGTCTGCTTGCCGACGGATTCGAAGACGCCGTCCACCCGCTCGGGCAGCCGCGCACCGGTCGCGAACACGTCGTGGGCGCCCAGGTCCGCGGCCCGGACTCGGCCCCGTTCGGTGCGCGACGTGGCCCACACCCGCATGCCCAACGCCCGACCCAACTGGATCAGCGCCGTCGACACTCCGCCGGTGGCGCCCTGCACCAGGATCGTCGATCCGCCCGGCAGACCGCTGCGGGTGGCCAGCATCCGGTAGGCGGTCAGGTAGGTGGTGCCAAGAACTGCGGCCGTCTCGTGGGTCATCGAGGGCGGCATCGGGATCAGGTTCCGGGCAGGCACGACGACCTGTTCGGCGAACGTGCCCTGGTACATCTCGGTGAGCAGGGTCCGCTTCGGGTCGGTGGTCTCGTCGCCGGTCCAGCCCGGCTGACCGATGATCGGGTAGAGCAGCACGTCGCGGCCGTCGTCGGTGACGCCGGCGCCGTCGCAGCCCAGGATCATCGGAAACCGGTCCGGTCCGATGCCGACGCCGCGCAGGGTCCACAGGTCGTGCCGGTTCAACGACGCCGCCCGGACCATGACCCGGGACCAACCGTCGGGTACGTCCGGTTCGGGCCGCTCGCCGACCACCACCCCGGCGAGCGGATCGTCCGGGTGTGGGACGTCGGCGTAGACGGCGAGCATGTCGCACACCGTAGTGCCGCCGCTGCGTACCCTGCAGGCATGTGGCAGACCGTGCTCGACGTCGTCGACACGGTCGAGTCGTGGATCGCCGGACAGTCCTACTGGGTGCAGGTGATCGTGCTGCTGGCCGTGCTCGGGCCGCTGTGCTACCTGCTGGCAGGACTGATCGACCGGGCGGTTGACGCGGTCCTGGCCTGGCACTCCCGTCGGGACGGAACGCCGCAGTGACCCGCCGTCCCCTCCCGGAGGTGTCCCGCCGCTGGATGACCCTGGCGCTCGTCGCGCTGGTGGTGGTGGCGCTGCTGGTGGCGGTGCTGCGCTGAGGGGCCCGACCCGGTCCCGCCCGTCGTGGACGGCCGTGGGTGCCCGATGGGCGGGTGGTCCACACTGGCACCGTGCCGTCCACGCTGCCCGACGGCGATCCCGTGCCGCCGGACGGGTCGCTGCCCGACCGGGCTCTCCGGGGATCGACGGACCGCACGCTGTCGCTCTACGTGCACGTGCCGTTCTGCGCGACCCGTTGCGGCTACTGCGACTTCAACACCTACACGTCCGGTGAACTCGGCAGCGCGGCCTCACCGCAGTCCTGGTCGACCGCCACCTTGGCCGAGATCGACCTGGCGGCGAGGGTTCTCGGTACCGGTCGAACGGTCTCGACGGTATTTGTGGGCGGCGGCACCCCGTCCCTGATCGGGGCCGCGGCACTGACCACGATCCTGGAGGCCATCGGCCAGAGGTTCGGGCTGGCCGACGATGCCGAGGTGACGACAGAGGCGAACCCCGAATCGACCGATCCGGAGTTCCTGGAACGGCTCCGCCTGGCCGGGTTCACCCGGCTGAGCCTGGGCATGCAATCGATATCCCGGCGGGTGCTGCGCATCCTGGACCGCACGCACACCCCGGGCCGTGCGCTGGAGGTCGTCGGGTGGGCTCGCGCGGCGGGCTTCGCGCACGTCAACCTCGACCTGATCTACGGCACCCCGGGGGAGACCGACGACGAGTTCGCCGACTCCCTGGAGGCGGTCGTCGACAGCGGGGTCGACCATGTGTCGGCCTATTCGCTGATCGTCGAGCCGGGGACCAGGCTCGCCCGGCAGGTCACCCGCGGCGTGCTGCCGATGCCCGACGACGACGTGCTGGCCGATCGCTACCTGCTCGCCGACGCGTTGCTCAGCGCGGCCGGCTTCGGCTGGTACGAGGTGTCCAACTGGGCCCGCACGCCGGCGGCGCGGTGCCGGCACAACCTGGCCTACTGGACCGGTCAGGACTGGTGGGGCATCGGACCCGGCGCCCATTCGCACGTCGGCGGGGTGCGATGGTGGAACGTCAAGCACCCGGCGGCGTACGCCCAGCGGCTTGACTCCGGGCGGAGCCCCGGGCACGCCCGCGAGGTGCTGGACGACGACGCACGGCATCTGGAGGACGTGTTGCTGCGGCTGCGGCTCGCCGATGGCCTGCCGCTGACGACGCTGCGCCGGGACGGGCGGCGGGCGGCAGGAGTGGCGGCGGCCGAGGGATCGCTGGACGGAGCCGCCCTGGCGGACGGTCGGGCCGTGCTCACCCTGCAGGGGCGGCTGCTCGCCGACGGGCTCGCGCTCAGCCTGGCCGGTTGACCGGGCCAGGTGGGACGGCGTGGTCGTCGGTGGCGGGACGGTCGTCCAGTTCGAGCACCCGGACGTGGATCACGGTGCGCTGCTGGAGCGCCGACCGCAGCGCCCGGTGCAGGCCGTCCTCCAGGTACAGCTGGCCCTGCCACTGCACCGCGTGCGGGAACAGGTCACCGTAGAACGTGGACGCCTCGTCCAGCAGCGCGTCCAGCCGCAGCTCCCGCTTGGTGGTGATGAGCTCGTCCAGCCGGATCTTCCGCGGCGGAATCCTCGCCCAGTCCCGAGTGGATAGGCCGTGCTCGGGGTAGGGCCGCCCGTCACGAACATCCTTGAAGATCATTCGGGGCCTCTCTCGCCCGGCGCGCGCTCGTTCCACAGGGTAACCGCCTGCGCCCGGATCGTTGCGCAGGTGCACGGGGCGACCGCCGGCGCAGCGCGCGGCGCCGTCCGGAAGCGGACGGACGACTACACTTGGCAGCCGATGGATGCGAGTGCCAACACGACCGGAACAGTGTGTGGGAGGTGATCATGTCGGCCGACGACAGGCGGTTCCAGGTGCTACGCGCCATCGTCTCCGACTACGTCGCCACGCACGAACCGGTGGGTTCCAAGTCGCTGGTCGAACGCCACCAGCTCGGCGTTTCCCCGGCGACCATCCGAAACGACATGGCCGCGCTCGAGGACGAGGGTTACATCGCGCAGCCGCACACCTCGGCCGGCCGCATACCCACCGACAAGGGCTACCGGCTGTTCGTCGACCGGCTCTCCCAGGTCAAGCCGATGTCCGCGGGCGAGCGGCGCGCCATCCAGGCGTTCCTGTCCGAGGCGGTCGACCTGGAGGACGTGCTGCGCCGCTCGGTGCGGCTGCTCGCCCAGCTCACCCGGCAGGTCGCGTTCGTGCAGTATCCGACGTTGTCGCGGTCGTCGGTCCGGCATGTCGAGGTAGTGGCGCTGGATCGGCGGCGGTTGCTGCTGGTGGTGATCACCGACACCGGCCGTGTCGAGCAGCGCCTGGTCGAACTCGACGACGACGTCACCGATGAGGGACTGCTCGCGCTGCGGTCGCTGTTCGCCACCCAGGTGGTGGGTCGCCGGCTCGCGGACGCGGCTTCGGCCATCACCGACAGCGCGTTCAACGTCGACCCGGCCGTGCGCAGCGTCGTGGTGCCCGCCGTGAACGTGCTGCTGGACGCGCTCGTCGAGCACCCCGAGGAGCGGCTGGTGCTGTCCGGCACCTCACACGCCACGGGCGCCTGGGCCGATCAACCGGCAACCCTGCGCGGCGTCCTGGAGGCGTTGGACGAGCAGGTGACGCTGTTACGGCTGCTGGCCGCGCTGCAGACCCCGGACGCGGTGGTGGTCTCCATCGGAAGTGAGAACGACGACGCGAACCTCTCGTCGTCGGCATTGGTGTCCGCCGGTTACGGCCGGGGGCAGACCCTGATGGGTGGGCTGGCCGTGGTCGGGCCGACCCGGATGGACTATCCGGGCACGATGGCCGCCGTGCGTGCGGTGGCCCGGTATGTCGGGGAGATCGTCGCCGGGCGGTGACGCTCGATGTGGCGAGCCCCGGCTCGCGGGAAGGCAACTGGTGCAGAGGGTGGCACGGGACTATTACGGCCTGCTGGGCGTGGCCAAGAACGCGTCGCAGGATGAGATCAAGCGCGCCTACCGGCGGCTGGCCCGGGAACTGCATCCGGACGTCAACCCGGACCCGGTCGCCCAGCAGCGGTTCAAGGACGTCACCGCCGCCTACGAGGTGCTCTCCGACCCGGCCAAGCGGCAGGTCGTCGACCTCGGCGGGGACCCGCTCGGCGGTGGCCAGCAGGGAACCGGGCCGGGTGGCATGGGCGACCCGTTCGGTGGCATGGGCCTCGGCGACATCATGGACGCCTTCTTCGGCGGCGGCGCCACCCGGTCCCGCGGTCCCCGTTCCCGGGTCCGGCAGGGCGAGGACGCGCTGATCCCGGTCGAGCTGACGTTGGAGGAGTGCGCCACCGGCGTCGCCAAGGACCTGGCCGTCGACACGGCCACGCTCTGCACCTCCTGCCACGGATCCGGCTGCGCGGACGGCAGCCGACCCGCGACATGCGACATGTGCAAGGGCTCCGGTGAGGTGCAACAGATCCAGCGATCCCTGCTCGGTCAGGTGGTCACCTCCCGGCCCTGTCCGGTCTGCCGCGGCTTCGGCGAGGTCATCCCCGACCCGTGCCGGCAGTGCAACGGCGAAGGCCGCGTACGCACCCGTCGCACCGTCCGGGCCAACATCCCGGCCGGCGTCGGTGACGGCATCCGGGTGCGGCTGGCCGGCCAGGGCGAGGTCGGTCCCGGCGGCGGCGCCCCCGGCGACCTGTATGTGGAGGTGCAGGAGCTGCCGCACGAGCGGTTCACCAGGGACGGCATCGACCTGGTCTGCACCGTGCACGTGCCGATGACGGCCGCTGCGCTGGGCACGTCGATGGCCCTGCAGACCCTGCACTCGGTCGAGGACCTGGACATCCAGCCGGGCACCCAGTCGGGCACCGTCCTCACGCTGCGCGGACAGGGCATGCCGAGGCTGCGCGGATCCGGCATGGGCAATCTGCACGTGCACATCGAGGTGGTCACCCCCACCCGGATCGACTCCCGGCAGGCCGAGCTGCTTCGTGAGCTCGCGGCGTTGCGTGGCGAGGAGCAGCCGGAGCTGGCCGCCAAGGCGCACAACGGCGGGTTCTTCTCCAGGATCCGTGACTCCTTCGCCGGGCGCTGACCTGCCCGGCTTCGCGATCGGTTCGCACGGCGAGCCGTTCTTCCTCGTCGACGTGCTGCCCGCGCCCGGGCCGTTCGTCCTCGGCGGTCCGGAAGGTCGGCACGCCGCTGCCGTCCGCCGGCTACGCACCGGCGAGTCGCTCGTGCTGATCGACGGTGCGGGCGCGCTGGCGCCGGCCACGGTCGTCGCGGCCGGCCGGGCCGAGCTGGCCCTGGAGGTGGGACACGGCCGGCACGAACCGCCGCCGCGCGTGCGGGTCACCCTGGTGCAGGCGCTGCCCAAGGGCGAGCGCGGCGAGCTGGCCGTTGAGCTGTCCACCGAGGCCGGGGTGGACACGATCGTGCCGTGGGCCGCGCACCGGTGCATCGCCCGGTGGCGGACACCGGACCAGGTCGAGAAGGGGCTGCGGCGGTGGCGGGCGACCGCCAGGGAGGCGGCCAAACAGGCCCGGCGGTCGCACGTCCCGATCGTCGAACCGCTGGCAAGCACCGCCGGGGTCGTCGAGCTGATCGGCGCTCGCGCCGCGCTGGTGCTGCACGAGTCCTCGATCACACCGCTGGCGGCGGCCGACTTGCCGGTCGCCGGCGACGTGGTACTGATTGTCGGTCCGGAAGGGGGACTGACCGAGGAGGAGCTCACCGTGTTCGTCTCCGCGGGCGCCACGGTCGTGCGACTCGGACCTCAGGTGCTGCGGACCTCGACCGCCGCCGTGGTCGCCCTCGGCGCCCTCGGGGTGCTCACCGGCAGGTGGACATGAGGGTCGACATCCGCGACTACTCCTATGGGCCCCATCCGAGCCAGCGGATCAGGATGTTCCTGCCCACCGGCCGGTACCTGACCGTCGTCGTGGTCATCCACGGCGGCTACTGGCGTTCGATGTACGGCATGGAGCTGGCTGAACCGCTCGGCTACGACCTGACCCGGTTCGGCGTGGCCGCCGCAGTCATCGAGTACCGGCGGGTCGGCGAGGGTGGCGGCTGGCCGACCACGCTGGCCGACGTGTCCCGCGCCGTGGATTCGCTCGCCCACGAGGGTCAGGACGTCGCCGACGGACGGCTCTCGTTGGACAGGGTCGCCGCGGTCGGCCACTCGGCCGGCGGGCACCTGGCGGCGTGGCTGGCGCACCGCGGATCGCTGCGGGCGGGCACCGCGGGCTCGGTCGGCCCCGGCGAGGCGCACGTGCCGGTCGCCGGCGCCGTCGCCCAGGCCGGCCTGCTGGACCTGGTCGGGGCGTCGGTGGAGCGTCTGGGCAACGGCGCAGTGACCGCGCTGATGGAGGGCGAGGCCCGGTCGATGCCGCAGCGCTATCACCACGCGTCACCGTTGGCGCACGTCGGGGACGGGGCCCGGGTGGTGTGCGTGCACGGCGACGCCGACGACACCGTGCCGCTGTCCCAGTCCGAGCGGTACGTCGAGGCCGCCCGTCGGGCCGGCGACCCGGCCTCGCTGATCGTGCTGCCGCGCACCGGACACTTCGAGCTGATCGACGTGCGCCACCCGGCCTGGGACGTGTGCCGCAGCCAGGTGCTGCGGATGGTGTGACTGCCGCCCGGCCAGCCGCGGCCGAGCGGGTCATCTAGGTTCTCCGGTATGCCGTACACCAGTGACGACTGCCTGTTCTGCAAGATCGTCGCCGGGGCCGTCCCGGCCGATGTGGTGCACCGCGACGATCACGTGGTGGCCTTCCGGGACATCAACCCCAAGGCGCCGACCCACATCCTGATCATCCCCACGACGCACTACGAGAACGCCGCGGAGATCGCCGGCGACGACCCGTCGGGCCTGGCCGCGCTGGTGGTCATTGCCCGCACCCTGGCCGAGGCCGAGGGGATCGACCGGTCGGGCTACCGGATCGTCACCAACACGGGCGCGGACGCCGGGCAGACCGTGTTCCACACCCACCTGCACCTGCTCGGCGGCCGGCACCTCGGCTGGCCACCCGGCTGAGCGCACTCGGGTGATCAAACCGGTGGCCCGGCGGCGCGCTCGCCTCGTTAGAATCCGGTTGTCGATCAACAACGGACCGACCAATCACCAATCGACCACCGATCGACCATTGACGAGCGAGCGAAAGTAGGCAGTCACCAGGTGCCGGACTCACCGTCGGCCGCTGCGCGGACCGACCTCCCCCGTGGACGCGACCTCTCCCGTGACCTGACCGGTGATGAAGGTGCAGACGCGGAAACGCCCGCCGCACCCAGCGAATCCACCCTCGTCGTGGCGGACGAACGGCAGATGATGGGGCTGCTCGGATCGCGGGACTCGCTGCTGCGGCTGCTCGAGGAGGGGCTGGCCGCCGACATCCACGTCCGCGGCAACAGGGTGACCCTCAAGGGCGCCGCCGCCGACGTGGCGCTGGCCGAGCGGGCCATCCGCGAGCTGCTGGCCCTGCAGGAGGCGGGCTCGGTGATCACCCCGGACACGGTGCGTCGCACCATCGGCATGCTGTCCGAGGCAGCAGGTGCCGGCGGGCGGGAGCTGCCGGCCGAGTCGCCTTCGGCGGTGCTCGGCCTGAACATCCTGAGCCGGCGAGGGCGCACCATCCGGCCCAAGACGCTCAACCAGAAGCGGTACGTCGACGCCATCGACGAGCACACGATCGTGTTCGGCATCGGGCCGGCCGGCACCGGCAAGACCTATCTGGCCATGGCCAAGGCGGTACAGGCGCTGCAGTCCAAGCAGGTCACCCGGATCATCCTGACCCGGCCCGCGGTGGAGGCGGGGGAGCGGCTGGGCTTCTTGCCAGGCACGCTCTCCGACAAGATCGACCCGTACCTGCGGCCCCTGTACGACGCCCTGCACGACATGCTCGACCCGGAGTCGATCCCACGTTTGATGTCCGCCGGCACCATCGAGGTGGCGCCGCTGGCCTACATGCGTGGAAGGACGTTGAACGACGCCTTCATCATTCTCGACGAGGCGCAGAACACCACGCCCGAGCAGATGAAGATGTTCCTGACCCGCCTCGGCTTCGGCTCCAAGATCGTCGTCACGGGCGACGTCACCCAGGTCGACCTGCCCGGCGGGCAGCGGTCCGGACTGCAGGTGGTACGCGAGATCCTGGCCGACATCGACGACGTCTCGTTCTCGATGCTGACGTCGGGCGATGTGGTGCGGCATCGGCTGGTCGGGCACATCGTCGACGCCTACGAGCGCTGGGACCGGCAGAACGGGCCGGCGCCCGAGCGGCAGCGCGCTCGTCAACCCGGTCGACCTGGCCGGCCGACGAGGCGGTCCGACTCCTCGGCCGCCCACCGCAACGCACCGGAGTCCGAGCGATGACCATCGAGGTGGCCAACGAGTCCGGCTATCCGGTCGACGAGATCGCCCTGGTGGCAGTCGCCAGGTACGTGCTGGACCGGATGCGGATCAATCCGCTGGCCGAGTTGTCGATCCTGCTGGTCGACGAGGACGCGATGACCGAGCTGCACGTCAAATGGATGGACGAGCCCGGCCCGACCGACGTCATGAGCTTCCCGATGGACGAGCTGGACACCGCGCGCAGGCCCGACGAGTCCGGACCGGGACCGGCGCTGCTGGGTGACGTGGTGCTCTGCCCGGCAGTGGCCAGCAAGCAGGCGGCCACCGCCGGGCACTCCACGCAGGACGAGCTGCACCTGCTGACCGTGCACGGGGTGCTACACCTGCTGGGCTACGACCACGCCGAACCCGCGCAGGAGCGGGAGATGTTCCGGTTGCAGAACGAGCTTCTGGACACCTGGCGGGAGCAGCGCGCGGCGCAGGCGCGGAAGGTGCGGCTGGCGGCCGCGGACGCCGCCGTGCTCGACGCCGTCGGCCTTGCCGGACCGGCCGACCCCGAGACGAGCGGACGGAGCTGATCCCCTCGTGGACAGCCTCGATGTGCTGTTGCTGGTGGTCGCGGCCGCCCTGGTGCCGATCGCCGGCCTGCTCGCCGCCGCCGATGCGGCGATCACCATGGTGTCGCCGGCGAGGCTGGAGGAAATGGCGCGGGAGGGCCGTCGCGGCGCGGCGTCCCTGCTGATCATCACCGACGACCGGCCCCGCTACACGAATCTGCTGCTGCTGCTGCGCGGCGGCGCGGAGATCACCGCAACGGTGATGGTGGCCAAGGTCGCGCTGACCACGATGGGCTTCCAGTTCTGGGTCGGCGTCGTGCTGGTCGTCGTCATGGTGCTGGTCACCTACGTGGTGATCGGCGTTCTGCCACGCACCATCGGCAGGCAGCACCCGTACACCGTCGGGCTGGCCCTCGCCGGACCCACCCGGGCGCTGGCCAGGCTGCTGTCCCCGGTCGCGTCGCTGCTCATCCTGATCGGCAACGCGATCACGCCTGGCCGTGGCTTCCGGGAGGGGCCGTTCTCCTCCGACATCGAGCTGCGGGAACTTGTCGACATCGCCGGCAGTCGCGGTGTGGTGGAGGAGACCGAGCGGGAGATGCTGCAGAGCGTCTTCGATTTCGGCGACACGATCGTCCGGGACGTGATGGTGCCGCGCACCGAGATGGTGTGGATCGAACGGGACAAGTCGCTGCGCCAGGCCCTGGCCCTGGCCACCCGCTCCGGCATGTCCCGGATACCGGTGGTCGGCGAGGACGTCGACGACATCGTGGGTGTCGGCTATCTGAAGGATCTGATCGCCCGGTCGATGACGCTCGATCCGGCCGATCGCGGGCCGGAGCTGGCGGACGTGATGCGCGAGCCGGTGTTCGTGCCCGAATCCAAGAACGTCGACGACCTGCTGCGGGAGATGCAACGGGACCGGAACCACTTCGCGGTCGTGGTGGACGAGTACGGCGGCACCGCCGGCATCGTGACCATCGAGGACATCCTGGAGGAGATCGTCGGGGAGATCACCGACGAGTACGACGCGGAGACCCCGGCGCCGGTGCAGCAGCTGCCGGACGGGTCGTTCCGGGTGTCGGCCCGGCTGCCGGTGGAGGACCTGGGCGAGTTGTTCGACGTCGACCTCGACGACGACGAGGTGGACACCGTCGGCGGCCTGCTGGCCCAGCAGCTCGGACGCGTGCCGCTGGCCGGATCGAGCGCGACCGTGGCCGGGTTGACGCTGCTCGGCGAACCGGGTGTGGACCGTCGCGGACGGCCGCGGGTACAGACGGTGCTGGTGCGCCGCCGGCCCCGCCCCGAGTTGCTCCCTTCGGCGAACCGGCAAGCGCAGCCGCCGACCGCCGACGCCGCCGCCGAGACGCGGTCCGATGCGCAGCAGGCGAACCGGGTGAAGGCCAGGAAGAAGAGGAAGAAGGCGAAACCGGCGGCCGGCGCTGAGAGGTCGCCGAAATCGCCGAAGTCGCCGAAGTCGCCGGGCACTGGGGACGAATCGACCATCGATCCCGGCACCGCGGCGCAGTTGCACCGAGCAGAACGGAACAGAACCGAATGACAGACGCCGACGCCACACAGGAACTGGGCGCCGAGGACGCGAAGCTGGTCACGCTGGCCCGGGGTGCCCGGGCCCGGGCCGGTGCCGCCGAGGGGGCCGCGGTCCGCGACGAGGACGGTCGCACGTATGCCGCGGCGACGGTCACCCTGCCGTCGCTGCGGTTGACCGCATTGCAGGCGGCGGTAGCCGCCGCGGTGTCCTCGGGCGCGCAGGAGCTGGAGGCGGCCGTGGTGGTCGGCACCGCGGACGCGATCGACCAGGCGTCCGTCGACGCCGCCGCCGATCTGGGCGCCGCGGTGCTCATCCTGGCCGGCCCGGACGGGGCCGTCCACAGCCGGAGCGCGCTCTGAACACCGCCCCGGAACCTACCGAGGGTGTATTCCGGTCCGGGTTCGCCTGCTTCGTGGGCCGGCCGAACGCGGGTAAGTCCACGCTGCTGAACGCCATCGTCGGTGAGAAGGTCGCAATCACCTCGGACAAGCCGCAGACCACCCGCCGTGCCGTCCGGGGCATCCTGACCCGGCCGGACGCCCAGCTGGTCATCGTCGACACACCCGGTCTGCACCGTCCGCGGACCCTGTTGGGTGAGCGTCTGGACGACCTGGTCCGCTCCGTGTGGGCGGATGTCGACGTGGTTGGCTTCTGCCTGCCCGCAGATCAGCGGGTGGGACCGGGGGACCGGCGGATCGCCGCCGATCTGGCCGCCGGCGCGGGCGGCACTCCAGTGATCGGCGTTGTCACCAAGATCGACAAGGTGTCCCGCGAGCGGCTGGCGGAGCACCTGCTTGCCGTGTCGAACCTGGCCGGGTTCGTCGACATCGTGCCGGTCTCCGCGGTGTCGGGCGACGGTGTCGACGTCCTGACCGACCTGCTGATCGGCCGACTCCCGCCGGGCCCGATGCTGTATCCGGACGCGGAGTCGACCGACGAGCCGATCGAGACCAGGATCGCCGAGCTCGTCCGGGAGGCGGCCCTTGAGGGTGTCCGCGAGGAACTGCCGCATTCTCTGGCGGCCGTCGTCACCGAGATCCTGCCGCCGGAGCCGGATGCGGCCAAGCCGGTCACCAAGGTGTTCGTCACGCTGTTCGTCGAGCGACCGTCGCAGAAGCCTATTGTGCTGGGCCACAAGGGATCCCGTCTGTCTGCGGTCGGTAGGCGGGCCCGGCTGCAGATCGAGGAACTGCTGGGCACCCCGGTCTATTTGGACCTGCACATCGCCGTCGCCAAGGACTGGCAGCGCGACCCGAAGCAGTTGCGCAAACTCGGATTCGACGCCTGACCGACACGATTGCGCGCCACGCCGATCACGATCGTCGCAATTCGGTGCATCAGAAGCTTGCGTTGTGCCATCATCCCCGGTATGGGCAGGCATGCCAGGGGGGTCGTTCGTTCTCGGGTCACCTTCAGGGCGGTCGGTGTCGCTGTCCCCGTCGCGCTGATCGTCGCCGCGGGTTCCTTGTGGGCGGTCGCCCAGTCGACCGATACCGAGGGCACGATCGCCGGTTCGGCCGTCGTCGTGTCGTCACTGGCCTGCCACAACGGCGACGAGGGCACCGTGGTGGACGTGTTGGACCCGGTCGGTCAGCCACCGAGGACCACTCACCGCGCGATCATGGACTCCTGTGGGCACCAGGCGGGCGACGTGCTCGCCGTCGATTACTCGGGCGCCGACCCGGGGCGAGTGGTGCCGGCGGCCGCGGTCGACGGCGATGATGCGACCGGCCGGCTGCTCCCCCTGGGGCTGGTCCTGGCTGCACTGCTCGGGCTCGCCGCTGTGATCGCGGTGGTCAGGGACGCCAGGCGGTCCCGTCACGCGTCAACCGGGACCGACGGTCCGGCACCCTGGACGGCGCACGGCCGGCATGCCCTTCCGGACGACGGCGAACCACCGGCGGCCCAGGATTCACCGCCGCTGTCCGCGCGGCTGCCGGTCGACCTGGATCAGCTGTTCCCGGCGCACGACAACCTGGCCATCAGCCTGCACGACGAACTGTTCACGCACCGCAGCCCGGCGAGCGTCTGATCCGGCCGCATCACCGACGGCTACTGTGGCCCGGTGCCCCCCGCTGCCACCGCCTCCCGTCGTCGCGGCCGCCCCAGGTCACCGAGGTTGCCACGGGCCGACTATCCCGTGCGACGCACCGTGCTGGACAACGGGCTGCGGGTCCTCTTCGCGCCGGATCCGGGCGCCGGAGTCGTCGGTGTGGCCGTCCACTACGACGTGGGGTTCCGCTCGGAACCCCAGGGCCGCACCGGTTTTGCGCACCTGTTCGAGCACCTGATGTTCCAGGGCAGCGAGTCGTTGCCGAAGCTGGAGCATTTCCGGCTCGTCCAGTCCTCCGGCGGGGTGTTCAACGGATCGACGCACACCGATTACACCGACTTCTTCGAGGTCGTCCCCGCCGGTGCGCTGGAGCGTGCGTTGTTCCTGGAGGCCGACCGGATGCGGGCGCCGACCATCACCGCCGAGAATCTGGCGAACCAGGTGGACGTGGTCAGCGAGGAGATCCGTCTCAACGTCCTCAACCGCCCGTACGGCGGGTTCCCCTGGGTGCAGCTGCCGGCGGTCCTGTTCACGACGTTCGCCAACGCGCACAACGGCTACGGGGACTTCGTGGACCTGCAGGCGGCCACCGTGGGCGACTGTGCCGAGTTCTTCGACACCTACTACACGCCGGCCAACGCGGTGCTCACCGTCTGCGGCGATTTCGACCCGGACCAGGCCGGAGAATGGGTGGACAAGCATTTCCACGACATCCCGTTCCGTCCGGCGCCGGTCCGGCCGTCGTTCGCCGAGCCGCCACCGGACGGCGTCCGACGCGCCGATCACCCGGATCCACACGCCCCCGCGCCGGCCCTGGCGGTCGGCTGGCGACTACCCGACCCGGTCGCCGAGTTGACCGGCTACCTGGCGTTCGTCGTCCTGGCCGGCATCCTGTCCGACGGTGAATCGTCCCGGCTGCAGGCCAGCGTCGTCGCCGAGCAGAACCTGGCCACCGATCTGTGGGCGGCGCCCGGACTGCTCGGCGGGCCACTGGACGCGCGCGACCCGGACGTGTTCGTGCTCGGTGCGATCCACCCGGCCGAGGTGCCCGCCGAAGCCGTCATCGACGCCAGCGCCGAGCAGATCGCCCGGGTCGCCGTCGCCGGCCCCGAGCCGGACGAGTTGCGGCGCGCGCTGGCCAGGTTCACCTCGTCGCTCTACCGGGAAAGCGATGCCATCGCCGGCCGCACCCGCTCGCTCGGGTCGCTCGAGTTGCTGCACGGCCGCGCCGAACTGCTCGGCGAGCTCCCGGACCTGCTGTCCGCGCTCACCGTCGACGACATCGCGGCGGCGGCCGCCGCACTGGACCCTGACCGGTGTGCGGTGCTGCGCATCCTGCCCGACCCGGCCGGGGCCGGTGAGCGGGGATGACCCGTTCGGCGCAGGACATCGGTCGCACCCCTCGTGGGCCCCGGCCGGTCCCAGGGCTGATCGCCGGCGGTGCCGCCACGGTGCCGCGCGTACGGCGGGCCGTGCTGGACGACGGGCTCGTCGTGATCGCCGCACGCAAGGCGCGCAGCCCGCTGGTCGAGGTGCGCTTGCGGATACCGTTTGCCGGAACGAGCCGGCTGCATGCCGCCCGCGCCGAACTGCTGGCCGCGACCATCCTGCTCGGCACCGCGCACCGGGACCGCCGGCAGGTGGACGCCGACCTGGCCGCCGTCGGTGGGCATTTGGACACGAGCGTCGATCCGCAGCGCCTGCTGCTGTCCGGTTCCGTCCTCGCGTCCGGTCTGCCGACCCTGCTCGACGTGCTGGCGGACTGCCTGACCGGTGCCGCCTACCGCAGGGACGACGTGCTCGGCGAGCGGGCCCGACTGGTCGAGCACCTGGCCATCTCGGCGGCTCAACCGGCGTCCGTTGCGCATCGGCTGCTGCAGGACAGGAGGTTCGGGGAGCACCCCGCGGCCTGGGACATCCCGGACGCCGACCTGGTCGCCGGCGTCGGTCCGGCCGCGGTCCGTGGACTGCACGGCCGAGCGGTGGTGCCGAACGGATCCACCCTGACCCTGGTCGGAGATCTCAGCCCGGCCACGGCCGTGGCGGCCGCAGCCACGGCGCTGTCGGGCTGGACCTCGGACCGGGGCGCCAGGACGCTGGCCCCTCCGCCGGTGATGCACGCTGATCGAGTGCTCGCCGTGCACCGCGGCGGCGCGGTGCAGTCCCAGGTCCGGCTTTCCGCTCCTGCCGTCACCCGGTCCGACCCGGCCTACCCGGCGCACCAGCTGGCCAATCTGGTGTACGGCGGCTACTTCTCCTCTCGCCTGGTCGAGAACCTGCGTGAGGACAAGGGATTCACTTATCACGCGCGCTCGGCGCTGGAGTTCTGGCCCGGGCGCGGGTCGGTCACCGTCAGCTTCGACACCAATACCGACGCCACCGCCCCGGCCCTGCTCGAGGCGCAGTACGAGCTTGGCCGGATCAGCCTGCAATCGCCGACCGAGCAGGAGGTGGAATCGGCGCGCAGCTACGCACTCGGCACACTGGCGGCCTCGCTGGCGACTCAGGCGGGGCTGGCCTCGATGCTGTCGATGCTGGCCGGCAACGGTCTGGACGACGCCTGGCTGCGCGAGCATCCCCGCCGGTTGGCCGCCACCACCGTCGAACAGGTCGCCGCGGCCGCATCCGCGATGTTGGCGCCGGCCGCGTTCACCGGTGTGCTGGTCGGCGACCTCGACCGGGCCGCCCCCGGACTGGCGGCGCTGGGCACGGTGGTGCTCGCGTGATCGACGCAGGGTTCCGCATCGGCGTGCCGGCGCTGTCCCGCGGTGCCGCCGACCGATCCGAGGACGTCCGCGACCCCGCGCGGGTGCGGCACGCCTGGCCGACCGCGCGGGTGCTGCTCCTCGACGAGACCGGGCAGGCGCCGTGGGACGGATCGGCCCTGCTCCTGCGGGCGGCCGAGTCGGTCGCCGACGGACCGCCGCCCGGCGGCGTCCTGCTCGGCGAGATCGACGGTGTGGACCATTGGGCGATCCGGGCATCGGTCGCAGGGCAACGTGCGGGCCTGCGGGAGATCGGCGCGCTGCTGTCGGACACCGACGCTGGCCTGTTGACCACCGCAACCGCGTTGCTGACCTGGCACGGTGCGGCCCCGTTCTGCCCGCGGTGCGGGCGGCGCAGCACGCCGACGCTCACCGGATGGTCCAGGACCTGCCCGGACGGCCACGAGGACTTCCCGCGGACGGACCCTGCGGTGATCGTGCTCGTGCACGACGGCGCCGACTCGATCGTGCTGGCGCGCCAACCGATCTGGCCGCCGGGCCGGGTATCGGTGCTGGCCGGTTTCGTCGAGGCCGGTGAGTCGCTCGAGGCCGCGGTGCTGCGCGAGATCCAGGAGGAGGTGGGACTTCGGGTGCGCGACGTGACGTACCTGGGATCGCAGCCCTGGCCGTTCCCGCGGTCGCTGATGCTCGGGTTTGCTGCCCGTGCCGACCCTGGTGACGAGCCGCGACCGCGGGTGGGCGAGATCGAGTCCGCGAAGTGGGTGGACCGGGCTACCGTGCGCGAGCTGATCGCGAACGACCGGGACAACTGGCTCTCGACCACCCCGACCCCGAATCCGGGCCTGTCCGCGCGGGAGCGGGCCAACGCCGCCCCGGTGGACGCCGGCACCGCCTTCGCCGCGGTGCTGCCCGGACCGGTGTCCATCGCCCGTCACATGATCGACGCCTGGGCGGGCATGGGCGGGTGACGGTGAGTCATCTGAACGGCCTGGACGACGGGCAGCGCGCCGCCGTGCTCGCACCGTCCGGTCCGGTGTGCGTGCTGGCCGGAGCCGGCACGGGCAAGACCCGCACCATCACCCATCGGATCGCCCATCTGGTGGCCACCGGGGTCCACCCCGCGTCGGAGGTGCTCGCCGTCACCTTCACCACCCGGGCGGCCAGCGAGATGCGGGTACGTCTGCGGGCACTCGGCGCCTCCGCGGTGCAGGCCCGTACCTTCCACTCGGCCGCCCTCAGGCAGCTGCGGTACTTCTGGCCGCGCGCGGTGGGCGGGCAGCTGTGGCCGGTGCTGGAGCACAAGCTGCGACTGGTCGCCGTCGCCGCGCGACGGGCGAACGCCGGCACCGACGCCGCCACCCTGCGCGACCTGGCGGGCGAAATCGAGTGGGCCAAGGCGAGCCTCGCCGGACCCGACGACTACCTGGCGGCCGTGGCCGGCACGCTTCGGGACCCCCCGCTGCCGGCCGAAACGGTGGCGAAGGTGTACGCGGACTACGAGCGGACCAAGCAGCAGGCCGAGCAGTTGGACTTCGACGACCTGCTGCTGCACACCTGTGCGGTGCTGGAGGGCGACCGGGACGTGGCGAGCGAGTTCCGGGCCCGCTACCGATGCTTCGTCGTCGACGAGTACCAGGACGTCACCCCGCTGCAGCAGCGGCTGCTGGACGCCTGGCTCGGCGGGCGGGACGCGCTGACGGTGGTCGGTGATGCGAACCAGACCATCTACTCCTTCGCCGGCGCCACCCCACGTTACCTACTTGGCTTCGAGAAGCGTTACCCTAACGCAACTGTCGTCAAGCTCGAGCGGGACTACCGGTCGACCCCGCAGGTGGTGAGCCTGGCCAACCGGATCATCGCGGGCTCCTCCGGGGCCACCACGCGGTACCGGCTTCGGCTCGTCGCGGCTCGGCCGGTCGGCCCCGAGGTCACGTTCGATGAGCGCCCGGACGAGCCGACCGAGGCGCAGTCGGTGGCCGCAGCCTGCGCGGCGCTGATCGAGGGCGGGACGCCGGCCGCCGAGATCGCCGTGCTGTACCGGATCAACGCCCAGTCGGAAGCCTACGAAGACGCGTTGTCCGAGGTCGGTGTGCCGTATGTGGTCCGCGGTGGCGAGCGGTTCTTCGCCCGCCCCGAGGTGAAGCAGGCGATCGGCGTGCTGCGGGCGGCAACGGAGTCCGACCCGGTCGGCGACCCGCGCGGTCAGGGGCTGGTTCCCCGGGTCCGGGTGCTGCTGGGTGCGGTCGGGCTGACCGAGGAGCCACCGCCGCTGGGCGCGTTGCGGGACCGTTGGGACTCGTTGGTCGCGTTGGTCGGCCTGGCCGAGGAGGTCGCCGCGGCCGACCCTGCGGCCGGTGTGCCGGACCTGGTGCGCGAGCTCGACCAGCGTGCGGAGGCGCAGCACGCACCCTCGGCGCTGGGTGTGACCCTCGCCTCGTTGCACGCGGCCAAGGGTCTGGAATGGGACGCGGTGTTCCTGGTCGGGCTGACCGACGGCACGCTGCCGATCCAGCACGCGCAGACGCCGGAGGAGGTCGAGGAGGAACGGCGGCTGCTCTACGTCGGCGTGACCAGGGCGCGGTACCGGCTGGCGTTGTCGTGGGCGCTGTCTCGCACCGAGGGTGGGCGCCGCACCCGCCGGCGCAGCCGCTTCCTCACCGGCATCGCACCGGACTCGGCCCGACCGGACCACCGCGGCCGGGCGCCCGGCCGCTGCCGGGTCTGCGGGGCGCCGCTGGCCACCTCCGCGCAGGTCAAGCTGGGCCGCTGCGCCGGCTGCCCGTCGAGCGCCGACCAGGAGCTGGTGGACGCGTTGCGCGCCTGGCGCAAGGACCGGTCGGCGCAGGCGTCCGTGCCGGCGTTCGTCGTCTTCTCCGACGCCACCCTGCTGGCCATTGCCGAGCGGAGGCCGACGGACACCGCCGCGTTGCTGTCCATTCCCGGCATCGGCCGCGCAAAGCTGGACGCCTACGGCACGGATGTGCTGCAGATCGTGGGCCGTGTGGCAATGAAAGATTCCTGAGAACTTTCTGCGATATTCGGTTGCGCGGCGTCCGCGGCCGGACCTACTGTCGTGGGCGGTTGGTGCACCGAGCGGATTTCCTGCGGTGCGGCACCGGAGTACGACAGTCAGACGAAGACTCTCCGCCCATCAGCGGGGTGCCGACGCGAGGGAGGTGCCGAATGTTCAATGCGCGGATGATCAGCGATCGGCTCGGCTCCGGCGTCGCATTCCCGCGGCGGATCGAGGGCCAGGCCATCGCTGTGGCGCGACCGCGCCGCGGCCAGGTCGAGGTGTTCGGCGCTGTCACGATGCAGCGATTCGGAGCGCCCACGGCCTGACCGGCCGATCGAGCCCCTCCTGCGCTGGTTCGTCCCGAGATCGGGCGAATTTCCCACCTGCCATGTATCTCGCAGGCATCTGAATCACTCCGAGCCGTAAGTCCGGCCCTCCCGGGGGGGCCGGGCCGGCCACCATCAACACCTCACGGAGGCCCACCGTGATGCAACTGCTCGAATTCGCCGACGTCAGTCCGACCGGCGACCTGCCCTGCCTGTCCGGGGATCCCGACCTGTTCTTCGCCGAACGACCGGACGACCTGGAGCGGGCGAAGGCGCTGTGCGTCGACTGCCCGATCCGCCCGCAATGTCTGGCTGCGGCGCTCGACCGGGGCGAGCCCTGGGGTGTCTGGGGCGGCGAGATCTTCGACCACGGCGTCGTGATCGCCCGGAAGCGGCCGCGGGGCCGGCCCCGGAAGGTCGCGGCATGACAGCCAACCGCCGCACCGCCACCACTCGCCCCGGCACCAGGAGGGCGGCTGTTCGCCGCCGACCGGATCAATCACCATGGAGGAATGACATGAGTTTGCTCATCGAGGATCTGGCCCGTGATCGGATACGACAGATCCAGCGCGACGCCGAACGGGCCCGGCAGATCCGCCGGGCGAAGGCGGCTCGCAAGGGCCGTTGAGGCTCCGCCGACCGATCCCAGATGCGGGTCGGGACTCTCGTCCCGGCCCGCCTTTCCGCGTGCCCGGCGGCCCGACCCGCAAGTCCGTCCGGCCGAGCCCGACTATCGTGGGCCCGGTGGGCGATCCGCACGAACCGCTGCGGCCCGGGCCCGGCGCGAGCTGCGGGCTGTGCGGCGCGCCGGTGCCGGCGTCCCCGATCACCTGGATGGTGGAGAACACTCCACGAGGCACGGTCTGGAGCTGCCCGGCGTGCGCGCGGACGCATCTGCGCGCCATCGAGGCCAAGCTCGACCAGGAGTACTGGTGAGGCTCATGGGCCCTTCGGATCGGTGAACCCGGGCAGGTACTCGGTGACGATCGCCAGGAAGGGCGCCGTCGCATCGAGCTGACACATCACTCCGATCGACCCGAACGTCACGCGGTGGATCAGCAGGTACGACGGGGGCAGATTCAGGTGCCGGGCGAGTCTGGACTCCTCGCTGGAGAAGTTCGACATACGGGTCGCCTGCGCCTGCATCCAGGCTCGGGTGAAATGGAACGTCTTGTGCCGCAACGGCTCGATGAACGGGACAAGATAGTTCATGAGCAGTTCGGGATTCGGCGCGTAGCCCGGGGGGACGAACCCCTCGGCACGCAGGGCCTCCAGCACCTGATCGTTGCGTCCGTCCAGGGCCAGCCGGGTGACCCGCCCGATGATCGGTGGCGCGCCGTCCGGCAACTCGGCGACGGAGCCGAAATCGATGACCCCGAGCCGTCCGTCGTCGGTCAGCAGGTAGTTGCCCGGGTGTGGATCCGCGTGCAGAAGGCCGACCCGATTGGGTGCGGCGAAGTGCAGTTCGGTGAGCAGGCTGCCTGCCCGGTCACGCTGCCAGGGGGTGCCGTTGGCGATGATCCGGTTCAGCGAGGTCCCGTCGACCCATTCCGCGATGATCGCCTTGGGCGCGCTGGCCACGACCCGCGGCACCAGGAAGTCGGGATCGCCGGCGTACGCGGCGGCGAACCGCCGCTGGTTGTCCGCCTCGCGCGCGTAATCCAACTCCTCCAGGATGCGGGCTCGCAGCTCGGCGATCAGCGGACGCACCTGGGTGCCGGGGATCACCATGCCGAGCAGCGGCGCGACCCGGGCGAGTTGGTCCAGGTCGGTGCGCAGTGCCGCTTCGGCCCCCGGGTACTGCAGCTTGACCGCCACCGGCCGGCCGTCGTGCCAGATCCCGCGGTGCACCTGCCCGATGCTTGCCGCCGCGGCGGTACTGTCGTCGAACTCGGCGAACCGTGAGCGCCACCTGGTGCCGAACTGGTGGGCCATGATCCGGTGCACGGTGTCCGGCGGCATCGGTGGGGCCGCGTTCTGCAGCTTGGTCAACGCCTCCCGGTAGGGCGCCGCGTACTCATCGGGGATGGCCGCCTCGTAGATGCTCAAGGCTTGGCCGAACTTCATCGCACCGCCCTTGAGCGTGCCCAGCACCTCGAACAGCTGCTCCGCGGTCCTGCGCTGGAGCTCACCGGCGACCACATCCCGGTCGCGCCCGACGAGGCGCTGCCCCAGGCCCAGGGTGGCCCGCCCGGCGGCCGACAGTGGCAGGCTGGCCAGGCGCGCGGTTCGACTCAGGGCACCGCGGGGGATGTCGGCCACCACACCATTGTGTCAAGGCGCAGTTCGCGCGTGCCGATCAGGCGAAGGCGCGGCACCCGCAGTCCGGATGACCCGACCAGGTTCGGCGCCGGGCGGACAGGGTGTCCGTGCGCCATTCCACCGACCCGTTCACGGTGGTGGGCGCCGCAGCGCCGTCGACCAGCTCGAGCACCTGGAAGGCGGCGTAGCCCGCGGCGATCGCGGACATCGCCACCGGGGCTCGCGGTGCCTGCCCGGACAGGTGCCGGGAGACGGTCGGCCAGCCGGGGTCCGCGTCGGTGCGGTGCCGATCGACGCAGCCCAGGCAGGTCGACCGTCCGGGCAGCACCAGCGGGCCGACCATCGCCCGCCCGGCCTCGGTCAGCACCGGCAGGTGCGGGATGCGTTGGCGAACCAGGGTCGCCGCAACCGCGAGGTCGGGCACGTGATCGCCGGCCAGGACGACCACCGCGGGCGACTGGTGACCGGCCGGGGGGTGCGTGCGGACGAACGGGTTGGCCGCCCGCAGTGCCTCCGCGGCGGACGGGCCCGCGCCGTGTCGGGTCCCGGCCGGCGATTCCGAGCCGGTCCGGGTGGCGTCGTGATGCACGTGACCGACGCCGGCGGCGGCGACAAGCGTGGCGATCAGCGACGCCGCCGCGGAGCTACCCCTGACCACGACGAGGGCGTCCCGGCGCGCCTGCAGGATGCGGACCGCGGCGGCGTGTCCGTGCCGGTGGATCAGCGCGATCCGCTCCTGCGCCAGGTGCGCCGATCCCGTGCCTGGGCCACGGGGCGGGGCCGGCACCAGTAGACCGGCGGTGAGCAGTTCGTCCAGCAGGGAACGCCACAACAGGGGGTCCGCGTCGTGGGCCATCAGAACGTTGCCCACTGGTGCGCCGCCGTCCAGCGCGCCGAGGACGCGCGTCGCCTCCTGAGGTGCATTGCGCAGCAGGACCCGACGAGGATCCTCGGTGCCGATCTGCACGACGCCCGGTCCGCGCATGAACGGCTGGACGTCTGCCGACAGCGCGTACCGCGCGGACATGTCGATCCGCCCGTTCTCGTGTCCGGTCACTGCCATCACCCCGGTGACAGCGTGACGCATCGCGGCGGGGCGCCGCCGAGTTGTCCACAGTCGCGCCGGGGCATGTGGACAACGAGGTCGAACGGTCGACGACCACGCGCGACCGCTGCGAGTGGGTCAGGCCTTGCCCAGGATCCGGTTCATCTTCGTGCCGCAGACCGGGCAGGTTCCCTTGGCCATCCGGCGGCCGTTGGTCTCGGCCACCTCGCCCTCGAAGTCCCGCTTCTCCTTGCACTTGACGCAATAGCCGTTGTACGAATCGGCCATCGGCCCTTCCTTTCGTCCGCGGCGGCCCGGTCAGGTAGCGGCCTCGCCACCGGACGGTCCGCACCCGTTCGATCCGTGGATCGGACCGGCGCTCACCGTACCCGGCCCGACCGGCCCGGCCGGGCATTTGCCGTGGCCGTGGGCGACCGATGTCGTGCCCGGACTGTCGGACCCGCCCGCATGCAGGCCAGCCCCCACCGGCCGCGACGAGACGATGCCGTTCCGCCGTACCGGGCGAAGCGCTCAGACCGGACGAGGCGGGGGCTCCTGGTCGGGCCTGTCGTCGGCCGGCTCGTCCTCGTCGGCGTCCGGCGCGCCCAGCAACTGGGTCTCGACGTCGTCGAGACCGGCCAGCAGCGCGGCGAATTCCTCGTCGCGGCGAACGAAGCCGTCCGGATCGTCAAGGTCCTTGCCCGACGGGAGCAATCCCGGGTCTGCCCACAGCGCGTCCCGGCCATCGGCGCCGCGCGACTGACCGACCGCCTGCCATAGTTCCGCAGCGGCCCGCAGCCGCCGTGGTCGCAACTCCAAACCGATCAGCGTGGCGAAGGTCTGCTCGGCCGGGCCGCCCGTGGCCCGCCGACGACGGAGGGTCTCCCGCAGCGCACCGGCGCCGGGCAGGCGTTCGCCGACCGCCTCGGCCACGACCGTGTCCACCCATCCCTCGACCAGGGCCAGCAGCGTCTCCAGCTCCGCCATCGCCGCCTGCTGACCCGGAGTGATCGACGGCTCGAACATGCCCTGGCTCAGCGCCGATTCGATGCTGGACGGGTCGGACGGATCGATCGAGGAGGCCAACTGCTCAACCGCGGAGAAGTCGACGGAGATCGCCCGGGCGTAATCGTTGATCAGCGAGATCACCCGGTCGCGAAGCCATGGTGCCCCGCCGTACAGACGGTGGTGGGCGGCCTCCCGCACGGCCAGATACAGCCGCACCTGGTCCTCCGGCAGATTCAGCCCGGAGCCGAACTCGGCGATCGAGCGGGGGAGCAGCGCGGCGGTCCCGGCCGGGCCCAGCGGCAGGCCGACGTCGGTGGACGTGAGCACCTCGGTGGCCAGTTGGGCAAGGCCCTGGCCGAGCTGGGAACCGAAGGCCATCCCGCCCATCGAGCCCATCATCGCCAGCAGCGGGCCGGCCTGTGCCTTGGCCTGCTCGGGCAGCCCGTCCACCCACGCGCGGGAGACCTGCTCGGCGATGGGGGAGCACAGCTTCTCCCAGGTCGGCATCGTCGCGTCGATCCACTGCCGAGGAGTCCAGGCCGTTGACGTCCTGGCACCGGCCGGCAGCGCGGTGGCACCGTCGAGCCAGACCTCGGCGAGAGCGATCGCCTCGGCCACCTTGTTCACATCCACCGCCGACGCCGGGTGCGATGCCGGGACCTGGGACGTGGCGAGCCGGCGGGCAAGGTCGTAGTTCACCGGACCGGAGGATGCGCCCGAGGCGTTGGCCTGCGACATCATCTGTCCGAGCTGCGAAAGCATCGAGCCGAGTTGACCGAGGTCGAAACCACCCGGCCCCGGTCCCTGGCCCGGCTTGCCTTCGGGGTCGTCGTCTCCGGAGGGCGTGAACCCGAACGGCAGATTCGTCATGCGGCCCACGTTACGCACATTCGCCCGTCCTGGGTGGCGCTGGTGTGAACGATCCGGCTCGGCCCCTACCCTCGTGAGCCATGTCCTGGTTCTCCCGGTTGTCGGCCCGCGGACGCACCCTGGTGGTCGGCGGTGCGGCCGGTGTGATGCTGCTGGGGGCGTCGGTCGCCGTCCCGATCCCGTACGTGGCGATCTCACCCGGGGTGACCTACGACGTCCTCGGGTCGGTGGACGACACACCGGTGATCAGCTTCACCGGTGACGACATCCCGGCCGCAGCGGACCGGGACCCGGGTGCGGGACATCTGAACATGACCACGATCTCGATCAGCGACGGCATCACGTTGTTCGAGGGCTTGGGCCTGTGGGCAAGCGGTCGGTTCGCGTTGGCGCCGCGTGAGGACTACTTCCCACCCGATCAGACGGTCGAGCAGGTGGAAGCGCAGAACGCGCAGGCCTTCCGGGACTCCCAGTCGGCGGCGGAGATCGCCGCGCTGCGGTACCTGCAGTATCCGAACGTGGTGTACGTCGGCGACATCCTGGACGGTTCGCCCAGCTCGGGGGTGCTGCAGCCGCAGGACCGGATCACCGGCATCGACGGCACGCCGGTCACCGACTTCGCCTCGCTGCAGGCCGCGCTCGCCGGCACCGTGCCGGGTCAGACGGTCGCGGTCACCGTCGAACGGGACGACCAGAGCGTCACCGAGAAGGTGACTCTCGGCAGCAACCCGGATGTCGGAAGTCAGGGTGTGCTTGGCATCGGCGCGGCGGAACGGCCGGATGCCCCCTTTGACATCTCCATCGCGCTGGAGCGGATCGGTGGACCATCGGCCGGGCTGATGTTCGCCCTCGGCATCATCGATCGCCTCGCCGACGAGGACCTCACCGGTGGGCGGTTCATCGCCGGCACCGGCACCATCGACGCGAACGGCGCCGTCGGCCCGATCGGCGGGGTGCTGCTGAAGATGATCACCGCCCGGGAGGCGGGGGCGACCGTATTCCTGGTGCCGGCGGACAACTGCGCCGAGGCCCTCACCCAGGTGCCGGACGGTTTGCAGCTGGTCAGGGTCGGCACGCTGGACGAGGCCACGCAGGCACTTGCCACCCTGCGGGAGGGTGGGACACCCCCGGGCTGCTGACGCCGCCCTTCCTCATTCGTCGAACGTCAGCGCCAGGGTGTCCAGCAGGTTCGGGGCCAGGTCGGCGCCGCGCAGCACCGGACCGTCCTCGTCGCCGCGGATGCGCAGTAGGCAGGCGCGGCGCCCGTCCCGTAGAACCCCGGTCACCAGCCGCGCCTCGGTCCGCTCGGGATGTGCGGCGGCCTGCGCCGCGGCGGTGGCCGGGTCGGCCGACAGCGCGTCCTGCGCGCTCGGTGGCAGCACCACGATCTCCTGCACCAGGACACAGCCGGCGACCGCGGGCGGCCAGGAGATCTGCGCGAGCGAGCGTTCCAGATCCGGGTCGGGCAGCGGGTCCTGGGCGATCGGGGTGAACACGGCGGCGCCGAGCCCGGGCGCCAGGCTCGGTTCCGCGGCCGCCAGATCTTGCGTGCGGACCAACGCGAACAGCTGCGGCCGGCGGTCCCAGCCGGCGGCGGCCACGAACTGTTCCACCTCGGACACCGCGGCGGCCAGCTCAGGATCCTGCGATCCGTCGGGAGTGCTCATCGGCGATGATCCTCGCACGCACCGTGACCACTCACAGCCGACCACTCACAGCCGACCACTCACAGCGGACCACTCACAGCGCCGGTTCAGCAGACCCACATGAGCTTCTGGTGAGACCGGCCGTTGCCCGATCGTTGCCGGTTCCGGGGAACCTGCGGCCGGTGCCTACAGTTGAGGGTGCGAGCACGCGCGTTCGACTCGGCCCCTCGGGCAGCCGGCCGGCACAGGCCGGCGGCGATCTTCGCCGGGCTCCGGCATGAGAGACGACCCAAGGAGTTCACCCGTGGCCATGCGGCCCCCCGTCGGTTTGCCCACGATGTCCAAGCGCGCCAAGAGAGTGCTGGTCGCGTTGGTCGGCCTCGCGATCCTGGCCGTCCTGTGGTTCCAGTTCGTCGGCATCTACGTCGACTGGCTCTGGTACGGCGAGATCGGCTTCCGTGCGGTGTTCACCACCCAGGCGGTCAGCCGGATCATCATGTTCCTGGTGGCCGGCGTCGGTGCGGCCGCCCTGGTGTTCCTGGCCATGTTCCTCGCCTACCGGTCGCGTCCGGTATTCGTGCCCAGCAACGACGCCGACCCGTTGGCGCCGTACCGGGCGATCGTGACCGCCCGACCCAAGTTGTTCGCGTTCGGCATCGCGGGCCTTGTCGGCCTGATCTGTGGGTTGTCCGCGCAGTCCGACTGGACCACGGTCCAGCTGTGGCTGCACGGCGTTGACTTCGGCACCACCGATCCACAGTTCGGCAACGACGTCGGCTTCTACGTCTTCACGCTGCCGATGATCCAGCTGGTGCTCGGCTGGTTGTTCGTGATCATCGCGGTCTGCTTCGTGCTGGTCGCGGTGGTGCAGTACCTGTTCGGCGGGATCCGGCTGACCGGTCCGGGACGCAAGGTGACCCCACAGGCGACCATGCAACTCTCGCTGTTGGTGGCCGCCTTCGTGCTGCTCAAGGCGGTGCAGTATTGGTACGACCGCTACGAGTTGCTGTTCTCCAACCGCGGTGGCACCTTCACCGGCGCCTCCTACACCGACATCAACGCCGTGCTGCCGGCCAAGCTGATCCTCATGCTCATCGCGCTGATCTGCGCGATCGGGTTCGTCGCGGGCGCCTTCACCCGGTCGGTGAAGCTGCCCGCCATCGCCCTCGGCCTGCTGGTGCTCTCCAGCGTGCTGATCGGTGCCGTCTGGCCGCTGGTGTTGCAGCAGGTGGTCGTCAATCCGAACGGCATCAACCGGGAACCGGAGTACATCGCGCGCAACATCGACGCCACCCGGACAGCCTACAACATCCGCGACGACCAGATCAACTACATCAATTACGAGGGCCAGCTCACCGGTGATCCGCAGGAGATCATCGCCGACAAGGAAACCGTGCCCAACGCACGGCTGCTGGACCCGAACGTGTTGTCGCCGACGTTCATCCAGCAACAGCAGCTGCGGAACTTCTATGGCTTCCCGGACCAGTTGGCCATGGACCGGTACACGGTCGACGGCACGACCCAGGACTACGTCGTCGCCGTCCGCGAGCTCAACGCCGACGGGCTGAACGACGCGCAGAAGAACTGGATCAACGAGCACATGGTGTTCACCCACGGCGACGGGTTCGTCGCCGCACCGGCGAACACCGTGGTCAACGGGTATCCGGACTACGTGGTGTCCGACCTGGCGGCGCTGCAACGACAGCAGGCCGGTGGGCAGTCGACGGCGATTCCCGTGACACAGCCGCGCGCCTACTACGGCCAGCTGGTCACCGACTACGCGATCGTCGGCAGCGACGGCGCGCCGCCCCGCGAGTACGACACCGACAGCTCCAGGTACACCTACACCGGAAGCGGCGGCGTGCCGGTGGGCAACCTGTTCCAGCGGGCGGTGTTCGCCACGGAGTACGGCGAGCAGAACTTCCTGTTCTCCTCCGAGATCAACGCCAACTCCAAGATCCTCTACAACCGTGATCCGATCGTGCGGGTCAACAAGGTGGCGCCGTTCCTGACCACCGACACCAAGACGTACCCGGCCGTGGTGGACGGGCGGATCGTGTGGATCGTGGACGCGTACACGACGGCGATCAACTACCCGTACTCGCAGGAGGTGACGCTGTCCGACGCGACCAACAACTCGCTGGCCGCTCGGGGCGCCGCCGCCGGCCAGACGAACGCGCAGGTCTCCTACATCCGTAACTCGGTGAAAGCCACCGTGGACGCCTATGACGGCACCGTCACCCTGTACGCGGTGGACGAGTCCGACCCGGTGCTCAAGGCGTGGGAGGGCGTGTTCCCCGGGCTGATCAAGCCGAGCAGCGATGTGAGTCCCGACCTGCGGGCCCACTTCCGGTATCCGCAGGATCTGTTCGAGGTGCAGCGGTCGCTGCTGGTGCGCTACCACGTGGACGACCCGGTCGACTTCTTCCAGAGCTCGGGTTTCTGGCGCGTGCCCAACGACCCGACCGTGAGCGAATCGGTGCAGGCCCCCCAGCCGCCCTACTACCTGCAGGTGAAGCTGCCGGGCTCGGACAAGGCCACCTTCCAGCTGACCAGCGTGCTCACCGGGTTCCAACGCGAATTCATGAGCGCCTACGTCTCCGCGTCGTCCGACCCGTCGGACTACGGCAAGATCACCGTGCTGCGACTACCCACGTCCACACAGACACCGGGCCCGATCCAGGTGCAGCAGTTGTTCCGGACCACCCAGGAGATCAGCAGCCTGGTCACCCTGTCCACGCAGCAGGGTGGTGCCCGGGTCATCTTCGGCAACCTGCTGACGCTTCCGGTCAATGACGGGCTGTTGTACGTCGAGCCGTTCTACATCCAGGGGTCGGCGACTTCATCGTCGTCCTTCCCACAGCTGAACCGGGTGCTGGTCTGGTATGCGGGACGGGTGGGTGTCGGCACGACACTGACCCAGGCCCTGACCAGAGCAGCGCAGAGCGCGCCGGTGCAGACACCGGTCACAAGCGACGGACCGGACATCCTGTCCGGCTCGACCGATGCGACCGCGCCCGCCACGTCGGAGCCGTCCGCCACGGTGGCACCACCGGAGAACCAAGCCGCGGCCCTCGCTGCCATGGACGCGGCGGCCTCGGAGCTCGACCGGGCCAAGGCGACCGGAGACCTGGCCCAGATCGGCGCGGCCAGCCAGAAGCTGGAGGACGCGGTGAAGGCCTACCTCCAGCTGGCCGGCACCTCGATACCCAGCGCGAGTCTCGGACCCGTGCCGACCTCGGGCGGCGGGTAGATCGTTGGGCAGGGGGCGGCGACCGGAGGCCCGGCCGACCGCCCCTGCGCCTGTCGGTCGCGTCACATCCGTTGTGGTGCCACGGATTTGGAAGCGTGTCCGGCGTTTGTTACAGTGGTGTTGTCACCACGACGCGGGGTGGAGCAGCTCGGTAGCTCGCTGGGCTCATAACCCAGAGGTCGCAGGTTCGAATCCTGCCCCCGCTACCAATGTGATCAGGCAGAACGGCCCCCGGACTGAGTCCGGGGGCCGTTTTCTTGTCGTTTGTGTGACCCGATTTGTGATCGAACGCGGCCGGAGGTCGTGCCAGGCAGCCGCTTCGGCCACGAGTCCTTTGAGTGTCCGTACTCGGCACCAAGTCAGGTCCCCCAACGCGGCCGTGACCTCACGTGCCGCCCGAGACGCCAACCCGATCGCAGCCGCGCGGCTCGGCCCGACCTCGTCGGTGTCACTCCGGGACGGCTGTGCCATACTTGCGATGGTTAGCTGCTCCTTGCTACATCCGTAGCGCAGGCTGATCACCACGATTTCTTGGCCATTCTCGGGTCCACCGACGAAGACGAAAATCGTCGGCTAACCCGTGCGTCGCACCTCGCGCGCACGATCGCGACCAGGAGAAGCTTCATGGCAGAAGGCACAGTCAAGTGGTTCAACCCTGAAAAGGGTTTCGGATTCATCACTCCCAACGGTGGTGGCCCGGATGTGTTCGTGCACTACTCGGAGATCCAGGCGTCGGGCTACCGCTCGCTCGAGGAGAACCAGGCCGTGAGCTACACGGTCACCCAGGGCAACAAGGGCCCGCAAGCCACTGCGGTCACCCCCATCTGACCCAGACGACCGACCGGTCGTGCGCAGGGGTCGCATGTTTCATGACCGCCACTCCTGCGCAAGAACGGCGTACGTGGCGGTGTCGAGCCATCGGCCGGATCGATGGAGGGACGAGCGGACGGCGTGGGTCTCGCGGCGCATGCCGACCCGCTCCATGAGCCGCCACGAGGCGTCGTTGTCGAGGAATGCGGTTGCAACGACGCGGTGGATGCCGAGGTCGTCGAAGCAGTATCGAATGAGTTCCTGCACGGCCTCGGTGGCGTAGCCGCGGCCGGCATGGGCTGGGTCGAGCACCCACCCGAGCTCTGCCTGGGCGCCTCGTGCCTCGTCGAGGCGTTCGAGCTGTGCCCAAGCGTTATCGCGGCGCAGCATGAAATCGCCGATCACCGCGCCAACCGGAGCGTGTCCGAGCTGGACGACCACGGTGGTCCGGGTAGTGATTCCGCGGTCCGTTGTCGAGGAGGAACTCGATCGCCCGGTGGACCGTGGCCGAGTCGATGACCTGGTAGTCGTCCAGGGCCAGGACGGTGGTACCGGGAAGCGTGTCGAGGTCGTTGACCAGACTGGCGATGACCTCGGCCCCGGCCGAGTCAGCGTAACGGGAGCCCGCATCGCCCTACCGGGACAGGACGTCAGGCGCCGCCGCGCCGGGCCTTGTCCAGCCATCCGACCGGATCGGGAGATGTGGTGAGGTCGGTCCCGCTGACCAGCCAGTTCGCGCCGGCGGCGACGGCAGGGCGGACGTGCCGGTGGGTGACGCCGCCGTCGAGGCCGAGCAGTCGCGCTCGCCCAGCGGCGTGGACCGAGGCGATGGTCTCCAGGGCGGCGGAGTTGAAGCGGGAGCCCGCCTCGCCGGGAGTCACGCTCATGCAGAGGATGGCCAGTTCGGTCGACTGCACGGTGGCGACCGGGGTGCCAAGGGAGATGGCGAGGGCCGGTCGGGCGCCGCGGGCCTCGATGCGATGTGCCGCGACCATCCAGTCGCGGGCCTCGGCGTGGACGACGATGATCTCGCAGAAGTCCGTCCAGGCATCGACGTGGTCCAGGGGGTCGGCCACCATCAAATGAGCTTCCGCCCGCAGCCTTGTCAGCTCCGTCAACTCGCGAGCGTGGACGGGATCGAACCCGCCCGCCCGGGCGAACACACCATCGGTGTGATCCCAATGCAGCGTCCGTAGCCCGGCATCCCGCAGCCTTTCGGCCGTGGCCGTCAGATCGGGTTGCGGCACGGACCAGAGAGAGGCGCAGATCCTCATCGGCGCGCCGAGCCGGGGTTGCGGGTTTCGCCGGTCGCGCCTACCTCGTCGGCCGGCAGGCGGGCGAACGGGATCTCCAGCACCGCTTCGGCGAGGGCGCGATCCGTCACGAGCGAGGAGAGCAGCCCGGCCTGGGCGACCGCCAGCACGGCGCGCGCCTTCGGCTCGCCGGCGACCACCGCGATGACGCGCGGGATCGCCCTGAGCTGGGCGGCGCTGATCGACAGGCATCGTTCGGCGAAGTCGGCGCCTACCAGGCGGCCGGCGCCGTCGAGAAGGATCGCGGCAACCTCGGCCTCGACCCCCAGGTGGTCGAGGTCCGCCAGGTCCGCCTCGGAGAGGATCTCCTTGAATTGGGAAGTCGGGGGATCCCAGGACCCGATCGCGACGACGGCGACGGTGACCCGGCCGAACAGCCGCATGGCCTCGGCGACGTCGTTCTGGCGGCGCAGCGCCGCCGCGGTCGCGGCGTCGTCGAGCAACAATGGCGCGAAGATCGATCTCGCGTTGCCGCCGGCGCGCTGCGAGGCGCGCCGAACGACCTCGACGGGTGACTCGGTGGGATCCGATCCGACCACGCCGGTCAGTTGAACGACGGAAACCGCTGGCAGAGAACGCAGTTCACTGGTCATTGCGGTGATCGTGCGGCCCCAGGCGAGCCCGAGCACGTCACCCGGGAGCAGCGTGCCGGTCAGTAGCGCGGCCGCCGCACCGCCGACGTGACGACGCCGCTCGGCCTCGTCACCCTGTGAATCCACCACTATGCACTCGGCGAGCTCCAGGTGCGTGCGCAGGCGTTCGGACAGGACGTCGTCCGGAATCCCGCCGTCGTCAAGGGTGATCGTGACGATTCCGGAGCTACGCGCCTGTTCGAGCAGGCGGGCCACCTTGAATCGCGAAAGCCCGAACTCCCTTGCGATCTCGACCTTTGACGCATCGTCGAGGTAGAAGCGGCGCGCCACGGCCGTGATGATGCGACGTTCCTCGGCCGAAATGCTCCCCCGACCGCTCATCTGAGCGTCCAAACTGCTCACCTGTTACCTATTCGTGATCGAGCGGGCTTGCCAGAGCGGAGAGCCATACCCTACCGTCATGTCTCATGTGAGCGACAATAACGCTCATATGAGCAAAGCGCAAGGAGGCGCGGTGTGAAGAAGAAGATCCGGATGCCCGACGAGGTGGGAATCCTGGGGATCCTCCTGCTGGTCGTGTTGATCATGAGTCTGCTGTCCTCCAACTTCGCGACCGTCGGCAATTTCCAGGTCCTGCTGCTCAACGGCGCGGTGATCGCCTTTCTGGCGCTCGGCCAGACGTTCGTTCTGCTGACCGGTGGCATCGACTTGTCGACGGGATCCAACGTGGCGTTCACCGGAATGCTCGCGGCGCTGGCCATGCAGGCAGGCGTGGGATGGCCGCTGGCCGTCGTGATCGCCATTGTCGCCGGTGTTCTGGTCGGCGTCGTCAACGGCAGCCTGATCCATTACCTGAAGCTACCGCCATTCATCGTCACCTTCTCGACTTTCGGCATCGTGGCGAGCATCCCGCTGATCCTGACCGGCGCGAGCTCGGTGTCCGTCAAGGACCAGTTGTTCGCAGTCATCGGCCGCGGATCGTTGTTCGGCATCCCGATGCCCGTCGTGCTGGTGATTCTCGCCGCGCTGATCTTCACCTTCCTGCTGCGCAGGACACCCACCGGAGTTCACATCTACGCGGTCGGCGGAAACGCGGAGACATCGCGCCTCGCGGGCATCGGCATCGCCCGCACCACGATCCTGGTCTACGCGATCAGCGGGCTGTGTGCGGCGATGGGTGGCCTGATCGTGACCAGCCGGCTCATGGTGGGCTATCCGACGGCCGGATCCGGAAACGAACTGTTCTTCTCGATCGCCGCTGCGGTGGTCGGAGGCGTTTCCCTGTTCGGTGGTGTCGGCACCATTCTGGGAGCATTCCTCGGCGCCATCCTGATCGCCACCGTGTCAAACGGGATGAATGTCATCGGTGTCGAAAGCTTCTGGCAGCCACTGGTGATCGGTGTCATCATCCTGATCGGCGTCAGCCTGGACACCTATCGCCGCAAGTTCTCCTTGGCCGATTTCTCGCGACTGTTCGCCAGGTCCGGCGCGAAACCGGGAGCCGCTCCGACCGTTGCCGGCAATGCCGTGTCGACGGACAGCGCATCAACCACCAGCCCTCAAACACCGTCATCGGCGGCACCGTCCGCAACCACCGCACCAACCACCGAGAACCGGAGGTAGTACCAATGCGTCGTCGCATTGCACTCACTGGATTCGCCGCCGTCACGGCGCTCACGCTCACCGCGTGCGGCGGGCTCAACACCGGCGTGAGTTCCTCGACAACCGCACCGGCCAGCGGTTCCGCGGCGGGAGGCAGTGGTGCCGCCGCTGCCTCGATTCCACGGCCCGCGGCCTGCGACGAGGCGAGCCCGTACATCGCGGTGGCGTTGCCCAACCTCACCAACCCGTACTACGTCGCGATGAAGAAGGGATTCGAGGACGCAGGCAAGGCCGCGAACTACACCGTCGAGGTGCAGATCGCGGGCGATGACGACGCCGCCCAGCTGGGCCAGGTGCAGGCGATGCTCGAGAAGAAGCCGTGCGCACTCGCGCTGAACGCCGTGAAGTCGGCGCCCGCAGCGGCGATCGTCAAGGCCGCCAACGACGCCGGGGTTCCGGTCTTCACCGTGAACGTGATCGTCGATCCTGACGCGCTGACCTCGCAGGGGGGCACGATCGTGCAATACCTCGGCGCCGACAACGTGGCCGGCGGCCAGCAGATCGCCGAGCAGGTCCTGAAGGATCTCGGCACGGATGCGGCGTTGAACATCGGCTTCATCACCGAGCCCGACGAGGTGCCGGTTGTAGATCGCGACAGCGGCTTCGAGCAGGCGATCGCGGCCGACCCGAACGCCAAGGTCGTGGCAAAGGTCGACGGCAATGTCAAGCCGGACGACTCGCTGGCCGCCACAACCGAACTGCTGCAGGGGAATCCGGACGTCAACCTGTTGTTCGCCAGCACCGGACCCGCCGCATATGGCGCGCTGCAAGGAGTCAAGGGCACGTCGGTCAAGGTCTACGGATTCTGCGCCGCGGACGAACCGCTGACCGACGCATACCCGGCATGCGTCGCGCAGGAGCCGGAGGACTACGGCAAGCGGGTCGTCGGGCAGATCACTGACTGGCTCGGCGGAGCCACCCCGGAGCCGGAGATCCTGCGCCCGCTGAAGCTGTTCGTGATCGGCCAGACGCCCGCCGCGGGTGAGGTCGGCTGACATGACCGACCGGACGACGATGGATGGTCCTGCGACCGGGGAGGCCCCGCGTGCGGGCCTACGGGCCGACGGAATCATCAAGCGATACGGGGGAGTGCCGGCCCTGTCCGGGGCCACCATCGCCGTCCGGCCGGGCGAGGTCGTCGGGCTCGTCGGGCACAACGGCGCCGGGAAATCGACTCTGCTCAAGACCCTGGCCGGCGCCATCCGACCGGACGCCGGCACGATCAGCATCGACGGCTCACCGGTCGCCCTGACCGGGCCGGCCGCCGCGCTGCATGCCGGAATCTCCACCGTCTACCAGGAACTGTCGCTGCTGCCGAACCTGACGGTCACCCAGAACGTGTTCCTCGGCAAGGAGATCCGCCGGGGTGGTCAACTCGCCAAGGACCAGATGCGCGCCGCGGCGCGGGAGCTGGTGGGGCGGTTCCGAGTGGACGTCGATGTCGATCGCCGGCTCGGCGACTACCCGGTCGCAACACGGCAACTGCTGGAGATTGCGATCGCCACCCAACGCGGATCCCGCTTCCTGCTCCTCGACGAACCCACCACCTCCCTGGAGGGTGAGCAGGTCCATCGGCTGCTCGACACCATTCAGGAGTTGGCCCGCGACACCGGCATCGGAATCCTGCTCATCGACCACAAGCTCGACGAGCTGTACGCCGTGGCGCATTCCGTAGTCGCCCTGGTGGACGGTCGGGTCCGCATCTCCGGTCCGGTCACCAGCGTGGAACGCGCTGACGTCATCAGGGCCATCGCCGGCGACGAGGCTGCCGTCCACCTCCTGGAGGCCGGTCAGTACGACGAGGTCGCCGCCGCGGACGCGGGCGAGATCGAACACAAGCTGCTCGAGGACCTCAGCCCCGAGCAGGCGGAAACGATAAGCCGCCGAACCACTCTCGCGCCACCGAGCGGATCGCCATCGATCCGCATCCGAAACCTGCGTACCGCAGCTCTCGCCGACGTCACGCTCAGCGCCTACCCGGGGCGGGTCCTCGGGCTGTACGGACTCATCGGCTCCGGGCGCACCGAGCTGCTCCGTGCCCTCGTCGGGCTCGACCGCATCGACGGCGGGTCGATCGAGCTTGACGGCAGGCCGTTCGCCCCCGGAAGTCCCGCACGGGCCAGCCGATCAGGGGTCGTCTACCTCACCGAGGAACGAAAGGTCGACGGCATCGTTCCCGGTCTTGATTCCCCGATGAACGTGGTGCTGCCCATCCTGCGCGAGTTCACCACCTTCGGGGTGCTCAACCGGCGCGCCATGGCCAGAAGCGCCACGGAGTACATGGACATGCTGCAGGTCCGCGGCAACCGGGCGGCTCCGGTGGTGAGCCTGTCCGGCGGCAATCAGCAGAAGGTGCTGCTCGCGCGGGCCCTCGCGCAGAAGCCTCGGCTGCTTCTGCTGGACGAACCCACCAAGGGCGTCGACATCGGCGTGAAGTCCGAGATCCATCGGTTGCTCCGATCACTGGCCCACGACCAGGGCATGACCGTCATCGTGGTCTCCAGCGAGGAGGAGGAAATCCTCGACGTGTCCGACGATGTCGCAACCTTTGCCGGCGGACGGTGCGACGGGACCACCCAACTCGTCACCGAACTCTCACTCGTCCAACTCCGCCAGGCCGCGTGGGACGCGGCATGATGAAAGCAGGAAACACGATGAGCGACCACCCGAACGACGCGGCAACGCGGGCGCTGTTGCGCGAGGGACGAGAGGCGGTCCGACGTGAGGCCGCCGGTGTTCTCGCCGTCGCCGACCAGCTCGACGAGTCCTTCGCGGACGCCGCCAGGTTGCTGTACGAATGCCGGGGGAAGGTCTTCGTGACCGGTGCGGGTACCTCCGGCGCGATCGCCCGCCGCATGGCGCACCTGTTCTCGGTGTGCGGAACGCCATCGGTGTTCATCCAGGCTGCTGACGCGCTGCACGGCACCATGGGTGCAGTGACCGACGGAGACATCGTTGTCGCCATCTCCCGCGGGGGAGGATCTCGCGAGATCAACGAACTGACGAGCAGGGTCCAGGCGCGGGGCGCCAAGGTCATCGCGATCACCGCGGCCCCCGATTCCGAACTCGGAACCATCGCCGACGTGGTGATCACCCTGACCAGTCCGCCAAGGGTCGACCCCGGCGAGGTCATCGCGATGGGCTCCACCCTGGTGACCGCCGTATGGGGCGACGCGATGGCGCTCGTCCTCATGCAGCTGCGGGGATACAGCTGGGACAAGGTGCTGCACAGCCACCCGTCCGGTGCGGTGGGACAGGTCGTCGACGCCCCGGAACCATTGCCCCGCTTGAGTTTCGCCACCCCGTCCGGCGGGGAGCGAGTGGCCGAGGACGTCTGATGGTCTCGCATGCGGGTCGGACCGTGGTTGCGGGCGTGGACAGCTCGACCCAGTCGTGCACAGTCGAACTCCGCGACGCGCGCACCGGCGAGCTGCTCGGTTCCGGCCGGGCACCGCACCCGGCCACCTTTCCACCGGTCAGCGAGCAGGACCCGGCCGTCTGGTGGGCAGCCTTGCGGACGGCGCTCGGGATGGCGTGCCGGAACGCCGCGGTCGAGGCATCGGCGATCGGAGCGATCAGCGTCGCCGCACAATGTCACGGGCTGGTCGTGCTGGATGCGTCGGGCGCGCCGATCCGGCCGGTGAAACTGTGGAACGACACCACCTCGGCGACGCAGTGCGCCCGGCTCATCGACCGATTCGGTGCACACAACTGGGTGAAGACCATCGGTCTGACCCCGTCACCGGCCCTGACCGTCAGCAAGTTGGCGTGGCTCGCCGAGCACGAACCCGGGCAACTGCGACGCGTTTCGTCGGTCATGGTGCCTCACGATTGGCTGACCTTCCGGCTCACCGGTCACCGCGTCACCGACAGGTCCGACGCATCCGGCACCGGCTACTACGCGGCCACCGAGAACCGGTGGTGCATCGACCTGCTCCAGCGGTTCGTGTCCGAGGACGTGAGCTGGCAGGACGCGCTGCCCACCGTGCTCGGCCCGAACGATCGCGCCGGCGAGGTTCGCCCGGAGGCCGCTGCCGACCTGGGCCTGGCCCCAGGCACCGTCGTCGGAGCCGGCGGCGGCGACCAACACCTGGGAGCCGTCGGCCTGGGCATACGGCCCGGCGATGTCGCCTACAGCCTCGGGACGTCCGGCGTGGTCCTCACCACCAGCCCGGAACCGGTCTTCGACCTCACCGGCTGGATCGACGGCGTCGCCGACGCCACCGGCGGCTACCTGCCGCTGGTCTGCACCCTGAACTCCACCAAGGTGACCGACACGTTCGCCCGACTCCTGGACGTCGGCGTCGAAGAGCTCGGCCACCTTGCCCTGGCCGCAGATCCCGCGCAGGCCCGGCCCGTCCTGGTGGGCTACCTGGACGGTGAACGAAGCCCCGCACGCCCGTACGCGCGCGGCCTGCTCGGCGGCATCACCACGTCGATCGATCGGGAAAGCCTGGCGTTGAGCGTCTTCGAAGGCGTGATCGCCGGAATCGTGCGAGGTCATCTTGCCATCGACGCCGCCGGCATCCGCACCGCCGGCGATGTCGTCGTCGCCGGCGGTGGAGCGAGATCCCTTGCCTACCGCCAGCTGCTGGCCGACATCCTGGGACGACCGGTGCACACCCGGGACGCATCCGAGGCGACCGCCCGCGGTGCGTGCGTGCAGGCTGCCGCCGTTCTGGGCGACGCCCCGATCACCGAGGTGCGCGACGCATGGGCGCCGCCGACAACCACCGAGACCGGGCCACGACCGGGCAGCACACCAGGGCTACGCCCGGAGTATCTCCGGCTGGCCGCATTCGAGGAATTGGACCGGCCCTGGCAGTAACGGCCGCCCACCCGACATGAGCAATACGTCGCAAATGAGTCTTCGTGAACACCCCAGCGCGGCCCCGTGCCGTCGAGCCGTTGAGGAGGAAACCCATCCCATGGCACATGTTGTCGTGATGCCGGCGCTCGGCAACTCCGTCGAGTCATGCCTGGTGAACAACTGGCTGGTCGACGAGGGCGACCGGGTCGAACCCACCACAGTCCTGTGCGAGATCGAGACGGACAAGTCGACCATGGAAGTCCCTGCCGGCGCGTCGGGCACCGTGCTGAAGCTGCTGGCCGGTATCGGCGACGAGGTGGCGGTGAAGGCGCCGCTGGCCATCCTGGGTGAGCCCGGCGAGCACATCGAACTCGATCAGGTCGGCGTCGCCCCACCTGACGGAGCCGTTGCCGCGGCATCGCCAAGAGCGCGATCGCTGGCCGCCCGGGCCGGACTCGAGCAGGCCCTTCCGACGTCCGGAACCGGCCCTCGTGGGCGAGTCCTCGAACGCGATGTGCGGGCCGTGCTCGCCGCGACACCGCGACCGACGGCCGCGACCCGTGGCGCGGATCGGTCACTGGTGGACCAACCGACAGGGATCGGCGGTCGGGTAAGCCGTTCCGATCTCGACGTGGCGACGGCCGACGATCGTCCGCGCAGTGGGGGAGCGATCACTACGGCTGCGGCGCCCGAGGACGATTACACCGACACCTCGCTGCAGGGCATCCGCAAGATCATCGCCGACCGGATGACGAACGCGTTGATCACGAGCGCGCAGGTGAGCTACGCGATCTCGGCGCCCGCCGACGGTCTGCTCGCCCTGCGCCGCCGGTTCAAGGACAGTGACCAGAAGCTGGGCCTGAGCGCCGTCACCCTCGGCGATCTCGTCTGTTTCGCCGCCGTCCAGGTCCTCTCGGCGCACCCCACGCTCAACGCCCACCTGCGAGAGGGGGTGCTGCGCACCTTCCGTTCGGTGCATCTCGGCCTGGCCGTCGACACGCCCCGCGGACTGCTCGTTCCCACACTCCGGGACGCGCACACCCTGTCCCTGCGTCGACTGTCTGCCGCCACCAAGGACCTCGCCCAGCGGGCCCGGTCGGGGCGGATCGACCCGGAACTGCTCACCGGTGCAACGTTCACGGTGAGTAATCTCGGCTCGTTCGGTATCGAGTCCTTCACGCCGATCGTCAACGTCCCGCAGACCGGCATCCTCGGCGTCGGTGCCATCACCTCGATACCGACCACGGCCGACGGGTCGATCGGAGTCATGCGCCGCATGAGCCTGTCCCTGACGGCCGATCACCAGGTCGTCGACGGTGCCGACGCGGCCCGGTTCCTGGCCGATCTGGTCGGTGCCATCACCGACATCGATCTGACGATCATCGGCAAGGAGTGACATGACGCGCCACGACGTCATCATCATCGGCGGCGGACCGGGCGGGTACATCGCCGCGGAGCGGCTGGCCCACGCCGGGCGCAGCGTGCTGCTGGCCGACCACAAACCGCTGGGTGGAACGTGTCTGAATGTCGGCTGCATCCCTACGAAGTCCCTACTGCACAGCGCGAAGGCCTACCGGCACGCGAGGGAGGCCGAACAGTTCGGCGTGAAGGCATCGGACGTGTCGTACGACTGGGCGCAGATGCAGACCTGGAAGTCCGGGGTCGTCGCGACGCTCGTCGGGGGCGTCACGTCGATGCTGCGCCGACTCGAGGTCGATATCCGCACCGCTCCGGCCGCCCTGGTTGCTCCCGGGGTCGTGGACATCGCCGGTGAGCGGCACTTCGCCGACCACGTGGTCATCGCGACCGGCTCGCAGCCGGTGATGCCGTCCATTCCCGGCAGCAACCAGAACCCGCGAGTGGTCGACTCCACTGGCCTGCTCGAGATCGACCATGTCCCGGAGCACCTGCTCGTCATCGGCGGCGGGGTCATCGGCGTGGAGTTCGCGTCCCTGTTCGCCGCGCTCGGCGCCCGGGTGTCGGTGGTGGAGATGACCGACGAGATCTGCCCGTTCATGGACAGCGACCTGGCCGCGGAGCTGCGCCGCGCCATTGCCGGAGCGGACTTCCACCTCGGCTGCAGAGTCGATGAGATCGACGACCGCACGGTGTATTTCACCGACCGGCACGGGCAGCGCCAACGCCTCGACGCCGATGTGATCCTGATGGCCGTCGGGCGACGTCCCGTGGTCGAAGGATGGGGGGCGCGGGAGGCCGGTATCGACCACTCACCTCTCGGGGTGGTGATCGACGATGCGATGCGGACGAACCTGCCGAACGTGTGGGCCGTCGGGGACGTCACCGGGCGGAGCCTGTTGGCCCACGCCGCCTACCGGATGGGCGAGATCGCCGCCGCCCATATCGTCGACGACGCCGCCGCCACCCGCGCCGGCCAGGTGATGCGCTGGCAGATGGTGCCCTGGGCGGTGTACTCGCTGCCCGAAGCGGCCGGCGTCGGGCTGACCGAAGCACAGGCGCGCGCCCGGTACCGCGAGGTCGCCGTGGCCACCGTGCCGCTGGTCCGGTCGGGACGATTCGTCGCGGAAAACGGCACGAAGGCTCCCGGCCTGGTGAAAACCGTCGCGGATGCCACCACCGGCGGCGTCCTGGGTGTCCACATGGTGGGTCCCTATGCGCCCGAGGCCATCTGGGGTGCCGTCAGCGTCATGGAGAACGAATTCACCGTCGGCGACGCCCGTCAGCTCGTCTTCCCCCATCCGACCGTGTCAGAAGGCATTCGCGAGGCCCTTTGGGCCGTCCGCGCCTGACCATCCACCGAAACGAAGGCACGAACCACCATGCCCAAGACAATGAACGTTGACCCGCATATCGTGCGCGCGCCCGGCGTGGTGACCGTGCCCGACATCCCGGTGAACGCGTATCGACTGGACGTCGCAGCCGCGCAGCAGCGGTACGGCGCACCGGGACTCATCGACATGCTCCACGACATGATCGTGATCCGCCAGTTCGAGACCATGCTCAGCTCGATCAAGACGATGGGCTCCTGGAACGGCGTCGAGTACACCCACCGTGGCCCCGCCCACCTCTCCCTGGGCCAGGAGGCCGCCGTCGTCGGGCAGGCCGCGGAACTGGAGGTCGACGACTTCATCTTCGGAAGTCATCGCAGCCACGGCGAAATCCTGGCCAAGAGCTTCTCGGCGGCCCGGCGGCTGGATCGGCCCACCCTGATCGGCATCATGGAGAGCTTCCTCGATGGCGATGTGCTGCGGCAGGTCGAAGGGACGCCGCACGAGGACGCGCTGGACCTGGCGTCCGACTTCATCCTGTTCGGCACCCTGGCCGAGATCTTCGCCCGACGCAGTGGTTTCAACCGCGGCATGGGCGGTTCCATGCACGCGTTCTTCACGCCGTTCGGGTCGATGCCGAACAACGCGATCGTCGGCGGGTCCGCGCCGATCGCATTGGGCGCGGCACTTTACAAGCGGATCAACGAGAAACCGGGAATCGTCGTGGCGAACATCGGCGACGCCTCGGTCGGCTGCGGTCCCGTCTGGGAAGCCATGGCCTTCTCCGCGATGGATCAGTTCCGCGGTCTATGGCGGGCGGAGGACGGTGGGAACCCGCCGATTCTTTTCAACTTCTTCAACAATTTCTACGGCATGGGCGGCCAGACGTCCGGCGAAACGATGGGCTACGACATTCTCGCCCGGGTCGGCGCCGGGGTGAACCCGGAGGCCATGCACGCCGAACGGGTCGACGGCTACAACCCGCTTGCCGTGGCCGACGCCGTGCGCCGGAAGAAGGAATTGCTCGTCGCCGGCCGTGGACCGGTTCTGCTCGACACCATCACATACCGGTTCTCGGGCCACTCTCCGTCGGATGCTTCGAGCTACCGGACGAGAGACGAGGTGGCGCAGTGGGAGCAGGCCGACTCGATCGACGAATTCGCCGCGTTGCTCGCCCAGCACGACATCCTGGAGGCCGGCGACGTCGAGATGCTCCGCGACGGCATCGACGCCAGGCTCACCCGCGTGCTGAGATTGGCCACCGACGACGACAAGTGCCCCCGTGTCGACGCGGCCTTCATCGAATCGGTCATGCTCAGCAACGGCAACGAGCCGGACCTTGACTCGGGGCGGAAGCCCGAGCTGTGTGCGGCGCCGACGGAGAACGTCCGGGTCAAGGCGATCGCCGGCAAGGTCCGCGGCGTCAAGGATGCGGACGGTCAACCGGTCAGCCGGATCAAGACGTTCCAGTTTCGCGATGCCCTGTTCGAGGCGATGGCCCACGGATTCGCCGTGGACCCCACCATGGCTGCCTGGGGCGAGGAGAACCGCGACTGGGGGGGAGCGTTTGCGGTCTACCGCGGCCTGACGGAACTGCTGCCCTATCGGCGGCTGTTCAATTCGCCCATTTCGGAGGCCGCGATCGTGGGAGCCGGCGTCGGCTACGCCCTCTCGGGCGGACGGGCCGTCGTGGAGCTCATGTACTGCGACTTCCTGGGTCGCGCCGGGGACGAGATCTTCAACCAGGCGGCGAAGTGGCAGTCGATGTCCGCCGGCCAGCTGACGATGCCGCTGGTCGTGCGCGTGTCCGTCGGCAACAAGTACGGTGCCCAGCACAGCCAGGACTGGTCGGCGTTGGCGGCCCACATCCCCGGCCTGAAGGTCTACTTCCCGGCCACGCCGACGGACGCCAAGGGCATGCTCAATCTGGCGCTCCGCGGCACCGACCCGGTCATCTTCCTCGAGTCGCAACTGCTGTACGACCGGGGGGAGGAGTTCGAGGCGGGCGGCGTCCCCGTCGACTACTACGAAACACCGGAAGGCGAACCCGCCCTACGACGCGAGGGCGCCGACGTGACCATCGCGACCCTCGGCGCCACCCTCTATCAGGCGACTCGGGCAGCAGACATCCTGCAGCAGCAGTTCGGGGTGTCCGCAGAAGTCATCGATCTGCGGTTCGTGGTGCCGTTCAATCCCGACCTGCTCGTGCAGTCGGTCCGCAAGACGGGGCGGCTGGTCCTGGCCTCCGACGCGGTGGAGCGTGGCTCACATCTGCAGACCGTCGCCGGCATCGTGCAGACGCTGGCCTTCGACGCCCTCGACGGCCCGGTCACGATCGTCGGTGCCCGTAACCACATCACCCCGGCGCCCGAACTGGAAGAGCTGTTCTTCCCGCAAGCGGAGTGGATCATCGACGCCATCCACGAACGGATCCTGCCGCTGGACGGCCACGTGCCCACGTCCAACCAGACCGAGGGTGAGCTCGCCCGCCGGTCGCGGCGCGGCGTCTGACCCGGCCGCCCGGCATTCTCACTCGCCGGGAAGTCCGCGGCGCCGGCGGCCCGACCCTGGTCGACCTGGCAACCTGTCAGCTGTCCGGCGCCGCTGACGACACCGGATCATCGCAGTCGGTGCTCGGGGAGGTGTGGTGGAAACGGTCCAGGGGATCGATCGATCTGTCGCCCCCGGGTTCGATGCCGCAGTCTTCCGGCGGGTCATCGGCAGCTTCATGAGCGGCGTCGTGGTGATCACCACCAGCGACGGCGACGTCCCGCAGGGGATGACCGTCAGCGCGGTGTCGTCGCTGTCCATGGACCCGCCGATGCTGATCACGTGCCTGAACACGGCCAGTCGTACCCAGGAGGCGGTCGCCCGGAACGGCGTGTTCGCGGTGAACATCCTCGCCCACGATCAGGGTGAGCTGGCCGCGCGGTTCGCCCGCCCGGGAACGGCCGACAAGTTCGAGGGGATCGGCTACCGGCGCGGTGTCGGCGGTGTTCCCCTGCTCGACGGTGCGCTCGCGACGGTCGAATGCCGGGTCGCCGAGATGGTCACCGGCGGTACCCATCGTGTGTTCCTGGGCCAGGTTCAGCACGCGGAGGCGACCGAGGGCTCACCACTTGCCTACTTCCGCGGCAAGTTCGGCAAGCTGGAGATCGCCGGGGATGCGGACGCCTACGCCCGGCTCCGCAAGATGGTGCTGACCCGGGAGCTGCCGCCGGACTCCGTCCTGGATGTCGACGCGCTCGCGGAGCGCCTCAGCGCCGCGCCGTCATCGGTGTTCTATGCGTTGACCCGGTTGATCGGCGACAACCTGGTGATCCGGGAGCTCGACCGCGGGTACGTCGTGCGATCGGTCGACGTGGCCGCGGCCAACGACGCACACGACGGCAGGCTGGCCATCGAACTCGGCGCGGCCGAGATGACGGTCGGCCGGCTGAGCGAGGCGCAGCTCGACGAATACCAGCGTCTCGCCGACCTCACCGCGAGCCACCAGTCGAAGGGCCACTTCACCGACGTCTTCGGTTACATCGAGGCCAACGACGCGTTCCACACCTACCCGATCGCAGCCTGTGGATTGAACGCACTGCTGGACGCCTACCGCCGGCTGAGCCTGCCCGACCTGATGTCCCGCACTCTGTCGAAGGACTCGGTCGCCAGCGATCAGCTGATCGAAGACCACCGGATGCTGGTGCAGGCATACCGGCGGGCCGATCTTGCTGAGGTCAAGCAGATCATGGTGCGGCACAACGAACTCGGCAAGGCGACCGAGCGGGCGGCCATCGAACAGGCAGGTGGACAACTATGAGCCACCGCGAGCGGAGGAGCAGACAGTGACGGCATTCCAGGCGTTCGAATCCAGTGACCTGCCACGGAGTGATTCGGGCCCCTACCGGGAACTGCTGCGCCGGCCGGGGATGTCGCTGGGCGTGTACCGAATAGCGTCCGGTGGCACCGATCATCAGCACCCGCATCATTCCGACGAGGTCTACATCGTGGTGAGCGGGCAGGCCACGCTCCGGGTGGAGGGTCAGGACCAGCCCGTCGGTCCCGGCAGCATCGTGTCGGTCGACCGCGGCGTCGAGCACGGGTTCGCCGACATCCGTGAGGATCTCACCGTGCTGGTGCTCTTCGCCCCGCCGGAGATCCCGGACTGAGCCGCGTTTGCCCGCTCCCGAGTCGTGCGGAATCGGTGTCTGCGCAAGGATTCTCGGTTCCTGCTGATCGTCTGGGTCAACCCTGAATGTCGACGGGTCGCCGGCCGACCGCGCACCACGCCCGGGCATGCAGGGTGAACGGTTCTTCCGGACGTTCGAATTGCCGCCGGCACGCCTCCCGCAGCGCCTGCCGCTCGTCGTCGTCGAGCGAGCGGACGTACATCCCGGCCGGTCCGATGCCCAGGGTGAGCGGGTTCCACCAGTCGCCGAAGTCCTGGTACCGGGCATGCGCCTCGAGGGTGACCTCGTGCACGTCGTCCAGTCCGGCCCCGGCGAGCAAAGCGGCCAAGTCGCCCTCCCGGCTGCCGAGCAGGCCGACCTCGCCGCGGGAGGCGCCGGCCAGTTCGGCAACGCCGGTCCAGAAGCGACGCAGCATCTGCATGTGCGCCAGGTCCCAGAAGCACGCGGCCACCACGCCGCCGGGCCGAGTCACGCGGGCCATCTCGCCGATGCCGGCGGCGGCGTCGGTCATGAACCCGACGACCAGGCAGGACAGCGCGGCGTCGAACTCGCCGTCGCCGAAGGGCAGGTCCTCGGCGGTCCCGATGCGCACGTCCACCCCGGGATGGCGGTCCCGGCACGCCTGCACGAAGGGCTCGGATGGGTCGATCGCCGCCACGTTGCCGGCCCCGGTCCGGTTGACGAGCTCGCCGGTGAGCCCGCCCGGGCCGCAGCCGACGTCCAGCACCCGCCGGTTCGGGCCGATGCCGGCGGCGTCGGCGAAGGCCGGACCGAGGGTCGGCAGGTAGCGGCCCATCAGAAGGTCGTATCCCTTGGCGGGGGTGGCGAAGGATCGGTTGATGTCGGCTCGGGTCTGGGTCATGCGGGTAAGGGTGGCCCGAATGCGCTGTCCGGGGATCGGTGGGAGTACCCAATCGACCGCCCATCCCTGGGCATTTCGGGGCGCGGCCTGTCAGGATCATCGACGTGCCGGCATACCTGGGTGGACCGGACTGGCCCGAGCTGGACGCTGTGCTCGCCGCCGGCGATCTGCCCGGAGCGGTGAGGCTCGCCGAGAACGACGGGCGGATCGATCCGGCGGAACGTCAGCTGGTGATCGGGATCTGCTGCTCGATGACCGGCCAGGGCGAGCGCGCGGTGGCGGCGCTGTCCGAGAGCCTGCGGGATTTCGCCGCCCGGCGGCCGGCCCGTGCCGCCCTGGCCGCGGTGTTTCTCGGTCGCCTGCACTTCTTCGGCTTCGACAGCCCGGCGGTGGCCGACGGCTGGTTCGCCCGTGCCCGCCGGCTCGTCGCGGACGAACCGGACGGCATCGAGGCCGCGCTGGTCGCGCTGCCGCTACCAGGGTGCGACATGCCCGACGTCGGACGGCTGCACGACGATGCCGGCCGGGCGCTCGGCATCGCCCGTGCGCGGCGGGAGCCGAACATCGAGGCCAAAGCGCTGGCCGATTTGGGAACCGCGCAGGTGTCGCGTGCGGTCGTCGACGAGGGGATGACGCTTCTCGACGAGGCGATGTCGATGGTGTTGTCCGGCGAGGCGAGCAGCCCGATCGCGGCGGTGGAGGTGATCTGCAATCTGCTCAGCGCGTGCGCGCGGGTCGGCGACCTGGACCGGGCCGACCAGTGGACCCGGGCAGCCGAAAGGCATCTCGGCCTGTCGGTCGACCACGGGCCGGCGTTCCTGTACGCGCACTGCCGCGCGCACCTTGGGCTGATCCTGTGCGACGTCGGCCGGTGGGACGAAGCCGAGACCGCGCTGCGGCTGGCCGGCAGCCGCGCCCCGTACGGCGGTGCCCGGATCGCCGGGCAGTCCCAGGGCGCACTGGCCCAGTTGTGGATCGCGCGGGGCCGGCTGGCCGACGCCCGCCGGCTCATCGCCGGCCGGGCCGACCACCCGGACAGCGTGCTGCCGCTGGCCGCGTTGGAGCTGGCCGACGGTGCCTACGCGGACGCGGTCGTCGTCGCGCGGCGCGGCATCGAGCTGATGGGCGACGACCGGATGCGAGTCGCCAGGCTGCTGCTGATCTGCGTGCAGGCCGACCTGGCCCGCGGCGACGTCGACGCCGCTCGGGTTGGGTCACAGCGGCTGGACCTGCTCGTCGCCGGCCGGGACCTGCCGGTGTTGCGAGCCAGGGCCGCGCTGGCTCGGGGTCTGCTCGCACAGGCGCTCGGTGAGGCGGGTGACGCCGACCTCGCGTTCGCCGACGGGCTGACCGCGCTGGCCGACCACAGGTGGCCGGTGCTGCGGGCGGACCTGCAGCTTGCCCGGGCCCGGCTGTTGGCCGGCACAGATCCCACCGCGGCGCGGCACCTGGCAGGGTCGGCACACCTGATGTTCGACCGGCTCGGTGCGCCGGCCGCGGCGGACACCGCGGCCCTGCTGACCGAGCTGGGCACGCCGGTGCGCGCCCGGCCGGTCCGGTCCGACGCGACCGCCACCTTGTCGGCGCGGGAGACGCAGGTGCTGGACCTGGTGCGCCAGGGCCTGTCCAACGCCGAGATCGCCGCCCGCCAACACAATTCAGTACGAACGATCGAGCACCACGTCAGCTCGATTCTGGCCAAACTGGGGTTGCGCAGCCGGGCCGAGGCGGCCGCGTACGCGACGTCCCTCGAACTGCTCGGGAGGAACCGATGAGCTTCGACGTGGCCGCGAGCGCGTACGGCCGGTTCATGGGCCGCTACTCCGAACCGCTCGCCGGTGAGTTGATGCAGCTGCTGCCGTTGTCGCCCGGCGCTCGGGCGGCCGATGTGGGATGCGGACCCGGGGCGCTGACCGCGCGGCTGGTCGAGCGTCTCGGGGTGGGCTTCGTGGCAGCCGTCGACCCGTCGGCACAGTTCGTGGCCGCCGTCGCCGAGCGGATCCCCGGACTGGACGTGCAGCAGGGCAGTGCCGAGGATCTGCCCTGGCCGGACGGGAGCTTCGACGTGGCAGCCGCGTCGCTGGTGGTGCATTTCATGCGCGACCCGGTTGCCGGGCTACGGGAGATGGGCCGGGTGGTCCGGGACGGTGGCGCGGTGGCGGCCACCGTGTGGGACCACGCCGGTGGACGGGGACCGATCTCCACGTTCTGGCAGGCCGTGAAGTCGCTGGACGCGGCGGCCCCGGACGAGTCCGGGTTGGCCGGTTCCCGAGCCGGGCACCTGGCGCAGCTGTTCGTGACCGCCGGCCTCGACGTCATCTGGGACACCGCGCTGACCGTCACCGTGCGGTGCTCGTCGATCGAGCAATGGTGGGAGCCCTACACTCTCGGCGTCGGACCGGCCGGTGCGTACCTGGCCGGGTTGACCGAGGCGGACCGAGAAGCGTTGCGGCAGCGCTGTGTCGAGTCGCTGCCGGCGGCGCCGTTCGACGTCGACGCCACCGCCTGGTGCGTGATCGGCCGGGCCTGACCACGCCGCCGGATCAGGATGCGATGAACCCGCGCACGAGGGCGGCGACCATCCCCGGGTCTGCCCGGTGGGCGAAATGCCCGTGCCCATGGAGGGTGTGGATGCGTGCGTCGGGCAGGGCTGCGGCGGCGGCTCGAGTCGCGGCCACCAGGTCTGCTCCGCTGTCGGCGCCGCTGAGCAGCAGGGCGGGTGCGGCGATCGCCGCGAACCGGCCCTGCGCGTAGACCCAGGACTCCTCGGTTCGGCACTCCCGCGGGATGGTCGCGGCCGCGGCCACCCGGGTGGGCCACTGCGGGCTCGCGCGGAACGGCGCGATGTCCTGCTCGGTCATGCCCAGGGCGTCCGTCAGTACCCGGGTGATCGCTCCCTCCGGATCACCATCGGCCAGCGCCGCCTCCACCGCCGCGATCGAACCCGGAGGATAGGCCAGGCCCAGGCTCGGCTCGTACAGAAGCAGGTGACTGACCCGATCGGTCAACGCGGCCGCGCCCATCGCGCAGTTGGCTCCGTAGGAGTGGCCCCACAGCGCCACCCGCCCGCCGGTGTGAGCGGCCACGGCGTCGACCACACCGGCGACGTCCTGGAAGTCACGCTCGATCGTGTAGCCCGGCCGGTCCGGCGTACCGCCGAAGCCGCGACGGTCAAGCGCGTAAGTGGCGAGATCGTCGCTCATCGCAGCGACCAAGGAGTCGAACGTCGTGTGGTCGGCGATCGAGCCGTGCACCATGACCAGGGCGGGCCCTTCCCCCTGGACGAAGACGGCGATGTTCGTGCCGTCCGCGGCCCGGACATCCATGCGGGTGGGCCGAGGTTCGCCGCGGTTCGTATGCACTATCCGAGTGTCGACCGGGCTCTGGGGCCCGTCAATCAGGTGTTCGCCAGGGACGCGTACCGCCCGGCGCGGTGTGCTGCCAGCTCAGGCAGTCCACGAAACGTCGCATGGCGGTCGCGAACGCATCGCCGCTGGGAAAGCGGCGCTGCCAAGAACGTTTGGTCCCGATGTCGGCGAGATCGTCGGCCAGCCTGGTCATTCCGCCCAGCCCGAGGTTCGCATCGAAGTAGTTGTTCAGCACCGGTCCGGTCAGATGGTCGACGGTCGTGGTGATGGCCGCCGTAACGGCGGTTACCAGGTCGATCTCGGCAGGCAGCGCGTCGATGGCACCACGCCGGGTGTGTCGGCGATCTGGCGGCGGGACGTGACGTGCCGGTTCGCGGTTGTGTAGGACTCGCCGGTGCGCGTCATGCGCTGACGGACCAGGGATTTGCGACTTGTGCTCGGTCATCGCGACACCTCCGCGGCCGGGCCCGTCGCACGCTCGCGCCGGCGACGTGCCGACCGCAGACGGTTCGCTGCGAAGGACGGCAAATGGTGGCCGGGTCGAACGTCACCGCGATGACATGGTGGTCACCTGCGCCCCCAAGCCCCGGGAGGGTGTCCGGCAGGCGCGAGCCGCCGGTGAAGGGGGTCGGGCGCGCGGTTCGCGCCGTTGATCAGCGTAGTCCCGGGCCTGCGGGTTGCGTCAACGCGCGGGGCAACCACCCTCGGGCCGCCACGAGCGAGCCGGTATCCGGCAAGCTCAGGCCGACGCCGTCTCGGTGTCGGTGGATCGGCGCCAGCGGATGCCCGCCTCGATGAAGTCGTCGATCTCACCGTCGAACACCGCGGTCGGATTGCCGACCTCGAAGTTGGTGCGTAGGTCCTTGACCATCTGATACGGGTGCAGCACGTAGGACCGCATCTGGTTGCCCCAGGAGTTGCCGGTGTCCTTGAGGGCGTCCATCGCGGCGCGCTCCTCCTGCCGCCGGCGTTCCAGCAGCTTGGACTGCAGCACCGCCATCGCGGAGG